>JAFGKG010000068.1 GCA_016928715.1 Chloroflexia bacterium | reverse complement strand
GGCCGCGGCGCGAAAAGTATCCGCCGCCGCCAGGAGCACCGCGTAGCCCTGCCGGCGGTAATGGTGGGCCAGCTTGGCGATAGTGGTGGTCTTGCCCACACCGTTCACGCCCACGGTCAGGATGACGTACGGCACACCGGGCTGGGGCGCGGGCAGCGGCCGGCGCACGGCCTCCAGCATGGACACCAGTTCCTCGCTCAATGCCCGCTGCAGTCCCTCAAAATCCTGGATGTGCTGCTCGCGCACACGCTCGCGCATGCGCTCCACCAACTCCAGGGTGGTCTCGACGCCGACGTCGGCCTGGATCAGCAGTTCCTCCAGTTCCTCCCAACTCTCCTCGTCCAACTTGCCTCGGCGCAGCCACTGTCCAATACGGGAGAAAAAGCCCTGCCGGGTGCGGGCCAGGCCCTGCTCCAGGTCGGCGGCCGGCCCTTCATCTTGAGCGCTTTCCTCCCCCTCGGCGTCGTCCTCCTGAATCTCGGCCTCCCCCTGGCCCCGCCGGCGAAACCAACCGCGCCCAGACTCGGCCTCCTTGCCCGGCGGGGGTTCGTCCGGCTCGACGGCCGCCGCCCCCCCCTCCACAACCGCCCCCTCCTCCGGCTCGGCGTCCTCCGCCTGTTCCTCTGTGCCCCGACGACGAAACCAACCGACCAAAAGCAACCTCCTTAAATCCGTTAAAACGTTTGAACGTTCGAACGTTCAAACGGGCCTTTCCTATGCCCAGCCCAGATCCTCGTCCCCCATGCCAGCCCCGGGCCCGCCCTCCATCTCTTCCTGCCAGGCCCCGGACTCGATCTCTGCAATTAACTCGTCCATCTCGTCCCCCATCTCGTCCCCCAGCGACCGTTTCATGCGGCGGGCCCAGCGGGCCACGCTCTGGGGATCGTTCTCGTCCACGTCGGCCAGCGCGGCCGGATCGGCCAGGGACTCTAGGTGTTCCTCCTCCGAACGCACCGTGGAAAAACGCGAGATCAGCCGCTCGACCTCGGTACTGCCGCAGCGGGGGCAGCGCACCTCATCGGGCTGGCCCACCCGCAGGACCAGTTTGCTAAAGCGCCCCCGGCACGAGGGGCAGCGGTATTCGTAAATGGGCATTCGTCACCTCCAACGTCCAGTTACAGACATTATAGCATAGGGGCCGTCCAAGTCAACACGGCGGGAGCGGAGCAAGGAAGCAAGAAACAGGAGGCAGGAGTACCCCCCCCAAAAAAAACTGCTGAAACGCGCACCACCCGCCCCCCGGCTCCTGCTTCTTGCTTCTTGTCTCCTGTCCCTACAGCCGTTCCCAGGCCCGGGCGGCCAGTTCCCGCGAGCGGGCGGTGATGCGCTCCTCGTCCAGGGTGAGCAGCCGGCGCTCCCGCATGAGCACCCGGCCGGCGCAGACGGTGGCGGTGATGGCCGAGGCTTCGACGCCAAAGAGCAGGTGCCAGGGCAGGTTGCCGACCATCAGGGGGGTGGTGGGGTGGTAGTCGAGCAGGACCAGGTCGGCGGCGGCGCCGGGGCTCAGTTCTCCCAACACGGTCTCGGGCCAAAAGACGCGCGCCAAGCGGGCGTTCTCAGCATAGGCCAGGCGCAGGACCAGGTCGCCGGGCATGGCCCGGGGGTCGCCCTGGGCCAGCTTGTGCACCAGGTAGGCTGCCTTCATCTCGGCCAGCATCAGGTTGGAAAAGCCGTCGTTGCCCAGGGCCACCTGGACGCCGGCCGCCAGCATGGCCTCGACCGCGGCCACACCCACGGCGTTGTTCATGTTGGAGCGGGGCTGGTGGGTAACCCAGGTGCCGGTTTGGGCCAGCACCTCGATCTCGCTTTCGTCCACGTGGACGCAGTGGACGGCCAGTGTCTTTGGCCCCAGGAGGCCGGCCTGGTGCAGGCGGTGCACGACGCGCCGGCCCGATTTCTGCAGGGCGTCCTGCTGGTCGGCGGCGTCCTCGGCCACGTGCACGTGAAAACCCAAGCCCAGCGGCCGGGCGGCGGCGGCGCAGTCGGCCAGGGTCTCGTCCGAGAGGGTCAGGGAGGCGTGCAGGCCGAAAGAGGCGGCCAGTTGAGAATCGTCCGCGAGACCCTGGGCAAAGCGGACATTCTCGGCGATGCCGGCCTGGGCCCGATCGGGCCCGTCGCGGTCGGTGACCTCGTAGCAGAGGCTGGCCCGCAGGCCGGCCTGCCGCACGGCCTCGGCAATGACGTCCAGCGAACCCTCGATGGCGTTAGGGCTGGCGTGGTGGTCGACGAGCGTGGTGGTGCCGTGGCGCACGGCGTCGACCAGGCAGACCAAGGCCGAATAGCGCACGTCCTCCAGGGTGAGGACCTTGTCCAGCCGCCACCAGAGCCGCTCCAGAATCTCTGGAAAGTTGCTGGCGGGCTCACCGGGGATGGCCATGCCACGGGAAAAGGCGCCGTAAAAGTGGGTGTGGGCGCAGAGGGAGGCCGGCAGGAGCAGTTGGCCGGCAGCATCCCAGCACTCGACCCGGGGGTGCTGCGCGGCCAGCTCGGCGGTGGGGCCCAGCGCGGCGATGCGCGCGCCCTCTACGAGCAGGGCGCCGTCCTCGATGAGCCGGGGCTGGTCGCCCAGGGTGGCCAGGCGGGCGTGGGTGATCAGGTAAGCGTCAGACATGGACGACCTCCATCTTGGCTGTTCCGTGAATAGCTTGATCCAATTGGCAAAAAACAAGCAAGTCCAACATCCAGTGCTTTCAGGCGGGAAATGCCTCGCCTCCCCGCCTACGCGGGGACAGGCTCTACAAATAATCTACGAAAATGGCGCGCACTTTTTTTCCCGTCCATCCCTGAGCACGGCGCGCCGTGCCACTACTCCAGTCTGATCGGCAGCCGCCGGATTCGCACGCCGGTGGCGTGATAGATGGCGTTGCAGATGGCCGGTATGATGGCGATGGAGGGCAGCTCGCCGATGCCCTTGGCGCCGTAGGGTCCCTCCAGGGTGGGGTCCTCGACAATGTGCAGGTACATTTCGGGCCGGTGCCGGACCAGGGGCAGTTGGTAATCTGACCAGCGCCGGGTCTGGGGAACACCCTGCTCAATACGGTACTCCTCGGTCAGGGCGTGGCCCAGGCCCATCAGGATGGCCCCCTCGATCTGGCCCAGCAGCGCCTGCGGGTTGAGCGCCCGGCCGGCGTCGCAGGCGGCCACGATGCGCAGGACCTGCACCTCCCCCGTCCCTGGATTGACGGCCACCTGGGTCGCCTGGGCCGCGTAGCCAAAGGCAAAGTGCATGTCTCCGCCCTGCCCCAGCGGTTGGGTCTCTGGGGCGTGGTAGACGTAGGTCAGGCGCGGCTCGCCGCCCTCCTCCAGCAGCGACTGCACGGCCTGGGCAAAGGTGGCGAGCGGCACGCCGGCCGCGTCCAGGAGCTTGCCATCCACAAAGTGCAGGCTGTCCGGCGCTACGTCCAGGCGCGCGGCGGCCACGGCGGCCAGATTTTGGCGCATGGACTGGGCGGCCAGGCGGGCGGCGTTGCCACTGACATAGCTCTGGCGACTGGCGGTGGTCGGCCCACCGTCCGGGCAAAAAGCGGTATCGGAGAGCAGGACGCGCACCCGCTCGTAGGGCAGGCCCAGCTCCTCGGCCACGATCTGGGCCAGCACGCCCCCCAGGCCCTGGCCCAAGTCGGCCGAACTGGTGCGCACCTCGGCGCTGCCGTCAGCATAGACCTCCAGTTCGGCGCCGGCGGCGTCGTCCGCGCCCCCGCCCAGGCCGGTGTTCTTGTAGGAGGCGGCGATGCCCCAGGCGATCCGGGCGTCCGCGGGCACACCGACCGGCAGCGGGCTATCCTTCAGTTCCCGCATGCGCTGCTCCACCCAATCCAGGCACTCCAGCAGGCCGGTGCTGTCGCGCAGCACCTGGCCGGTGGCCGTGGTCGCCCCCACGCGCAGGGCGTTGCGGCGCCGCATCTCAAATGGCTCCAAGCCGAGTTCCTCGGCCAGGATATCCAGGTTTTGCTCGATGGCAAAGGCGGCCTGGGGCACGCCAAAACCGCGAAAGGCGCCGGCCGGTGGGTTGTTGGTATACATGGCGTAACAGTCCACGGAGGCATTGGGGACCTCGTAGGGCCCCATGGCGTGGGTGGTCGTGCGGGTAAGCACCTTGGTGGAGAGGCTGGCGTAGGCGCCGGCGTCGCCAAGCATGTCGGCCTGCACGGCGGTTATGGTGCCGTCCTTTTTGGCGCCGACCTTGAGCCGGATGAGGGTAGCGTGACGCTTGGGATGGGCCAGCAGGGACTCTTCCCGGCTGTAGAGGATCTTGACCGGCCGGCCGGTGGCCCGGGCCAGCAGGGCCGCGTGGATCTGGCCCATAATGTCCTCCTTGCCCCCAAAGCCGCCGCCGATCATGGTGCCGCGGACGCGCACCTGCTCCAAGGGCAGGTCCAGGGCGGCGGCGATCTGCTCGTGATCGGCATAGGGGATCTGCGAGCCGCAGTAGACGGTGAGCTGGGGGTGCTCCTGGTCATAGCCGGCCGGCACACCGATGCTGCACTCGGGCTCCATGAACATGTGGTCGTACATGGGCGTGCGGTATTCCCGTTCCACGACCCGGTCGGCCTCGGCCAGACCCCGCTCTAGATCCCCGCGGCGCAGCTTGATGTGCTCCAGCAGGTTGCCGTCCGGCCATTCCTCGTGCACCAGGGCGGCGTCCGCCCGGCGCGCCGTCTCGGCATCGGCCACCACCGGCAGCGGCTCGTAGGCGACTTCAATTTGCTCCAGCGCGGCGGCGGCGATCTCGGGCGACTCGGCAGCGACGATGGCCACGGCATCACCCAGGTAGCGGACCTTGTCCTGGCAGAGCACCGGCCAGTCGTGGATGACCAGGCCGTGGCGGTCGCGGCCAGGCACGTCCCGGTAGGTCAGCACGGCGTGAACGCCGGGCATTTGCTCTGCCCCGGCGGTATCGATGGAGCGGATACGGGCGTGGGGGTGGGCAGCGCGCAGAGTAGCCCCGTACAGCAGGCCCGGAAAGGAGAAATCGTCGGCAAACATGGCCGCGCCGGTGACCTTGTCCACGGCCTCCGGCCGGGCCAGCGAGCGGCCGACGAAGCGGAGCGGCTCGCGGGTCTCGACAGCGATTGGGGGCAGGGGCCGGCCGGTCTGCAGCTCGTTGAGGGCCGAGCGGATCGCCCGCAGGATGGCCCCATAGCCGGTGCAGCGGCAGGCGCTGCGGGCCAGGAGCTTTTCCAGTCGTTCGTCTCCGACCGGGGCGGTGCTGCCGCTCTCGGCCAGTTCGTTCCAGAGAGCGGCGGCGGTCATGAGCATGCCCGGTGTACAGAACCCGCACTGGACCGCGCCGTGCTCGATAAAGGCGCGCTGCAGTGGATGCAGTTCCTCGTGCTTGCCCCAACTGGCGGCCAGGCCCTCGACGGTCAGAATGGGTCTGCCGGCGGCCTTGCGCACCGGGTAGACACAGGAGCGCACCGGCCGGCCATCCAGCAGGACGACGCAGGTGCCGCAGCGCCCCTGGCCGCAGCCGACCTTGGTACCGGTCAGGCCGAGTTCGCGGCGCAGCACGTCGGCTAGCTTGGTCTCGGGGGGGACATCCACATCGTATTCGATCGAGTTGACGATTAATTTCACGCGCATTTATCTCCTTTCTCTGCATCCAGGGGGGGCAGGTGGCCGGATCAGTAGTTCCGTAGGCCCGGGGGCCGGCGATCCACCGCTGCGTTCGGTCGCGAAAGCCCGAACGCCGATAGAGGGCGCGGGCCGGAGTCCCGCCGGGCCCCTCTGCGGCAAAGGTGCCCCCCCTTGTGCCGATGGCCTCGATACAATTCAAGCCAATGGCATTATAACATCCCTGTTTCGGACTGTCCAGCCGGTGCCTCCCCGGGGCGGCTTTCCGTTTGCCAGTATCCGCTGCTTATGGTAGAATTACACTCGACGCGCAAGGTCAGCCTGTGCCCAACCATCTGAACCGGATGGTCCAGGTACATCCTTTCAGACCTCGCCGACAACATAGTTGGTATGGGTGGAGTGGTATTGCGTTGGCGATGCTGGAGAGGTACATCCTTTCAGACCTCGCCGACAACATGTTGGCGGTTTTCTTCCCAAAGAACAGCCTACAGGAATGAAGCCTATGCTTGCGTCAGAGAAACGACCGGACCGGGCAAGTCATTCGCCGGCGCAATTCAAGGCCATCGCCTGGGTGATTGCGCTACTCGTCTCGTCATTGGCCGACATCCTCTGGTTTGAACTAACCGGCACGGTACCCCTATGGCTGCTTTTTGCCAAAATGAGCCTGTTGGGCGCACTGATCTTGTGGAGCTGGCTCTGGAAGCCCATCGAGGCATTACGCCCCTTTTTCATGATGCTCATGGCAATCACGTCCCTCACGAGGGCGAATACCTGGCTGCTAGATTCATCCGCCTGGCGGGCCTGGCAGAATCAACAGTCGTTCACAGTCGCGGCCATAGCCGTTCAATTGCTTGAAATGGGAGTGGCATTGCTCTTGATCGGTTTGCTCTTCCTGCTCAGGAGACGCCGGCAAAGATTTTTCCTGGTTCGGGGCGACCTGAAGGCAAACATGGAGCCTGTCAAATGGTTAGGCCAGAAATCGCCCAGCCCGCTGTGGAGCTTCGGATTGGTCTTTACCCTGGTTGTTATCGTAGCCCAGTTTTTCATGTTCATCCTTCCGCTCTCGCCCACTTCCGACACAGTTCGACATCTCATGCGCTTCGTTCCGCTGATCCTGTTGCTCGCGGCTTTCAATGGCTTCACCGAGGAGGTAATCCTGCGGGCTGCCCCCATCTCGACAGTTTATGAAGTGGTGGGAAAATCTAACGCCATCTGGATGGCCGCCATTCTCTTTGGGCTGGCCCACTATGTTGGCGGGATTCCCTCCGGCGTTCCCGGTGTGCTGATCACGGCTTTTCTGGGCTGGTTCTTTGGAAAATGTATGGTGGACTCGAAAGGATTCTTCTGGCCGTGGCTATTTCACGCCGTGCAGGATATCTTGCCCTTCACGCTCATGGCTTTGGCGGCCATCTCTTAGGGCCTAAACGCTGGAATGCTTGCTCGTTTGGCAAGAATTTAGCCGGGTGGGGTGAGTCAAGATGAATGAGCCGCTGTTCGCAAACGGCTTTTAGGCTAGTTTCTGGTGCAAAATGCCAGCCAGTGGGGCGAATGCCCAACAATTTGGCCGTAGGCGCACCCAAAGTGGTTCAGCAAGGCCTGGGGCCAGAACCAAATTGCCATCCTGTGGTGGGCTCACCGGCTTTTGCACCACGAACTAGGCTAGTCCACCAAATACCGGGCCGAATGGTGCCGCGGCCTTTTGGAACGGCTGGGCATCCAGATAGAGTGACAGGCCGAGCGGTTCCCCGATAATCGTTGCGCCCCCTCATCTAAAAAAGCTCTCTCTCTACAAAGGCAGCGAGGCGGTGACGCCCTGAAGGAGGAGCAGCATCTCGGCGGCGGGAAGCAGGGAGAGGGTCCCGCTGAAGGACTGCTTTAGCGCCACCTCGTGCAGTTGGAATGTACTACTCAGACCGAGTCGCACCCAATCATCCTCATAGTGAACCTGGCCGCTCTTGAGCGACAGCCGAGACTCCCGACCGCCCTCGCGCCGCCAAATGGAGGGGCCCTCGATGTAGAAAGCGTTGTCCTGCTGCCGCTCAAAGGAATTCCGCTGCAAAAAGAGCCGCGGCTTGTCCGCGTAGGGCCGGCCCTGGTGCACGCAGAACGTCGTACAGTTGCCACACTCGTTACAGAAATCATCCACGTGCACGATCTGGCGGGACTGCCGGACCTGCCAGCTTTGCTCGCCGACCACCACCAACGCGCCATCCCGGCAGGCCAACTGGGGCAGGGACAGCCGCAGCCTGGGCACAAAATAGCTATAGTTGGCCCGGTTGGGACAGACCTCGACGCACTTGTCGCACAAGGTGCTGCACTGCAGGCAGCGGGCGGCCTCGGCCTGGGCGGCCTCGGGGCTCAAGGTCCCCTCGATCGGCTCAAAACCGTCGCGCCGCTCCGGCGGCAGCATCGGGGGAGCCTGGGCCGGCTCCCGGCGGGCGCGGGCCTGCTTGAGCCGGGGCCAATCCTCCGGCTGCGGGCCGCCGGACGGCAGGGGGATGGACTGGAAAGTGTAACCGAAGCGATCGCAGATGGACTCGGCGGCGCGGCGGCCGTCGGCGCAGGCCTCGATAATGATGGCCGGCCCGCGCACGGCGTCCCCCCCAGCGTACACGGCCGGGGGGGCGGCCTGCCCACTGTCCGGATCGACCTGGATGGCCCCGTCGCGGCGGAACGAGGCCCCGCTGCCGTCCAGGAAGGCCAGGTCGGGGGACTGGCCGATGGCAACGATGATCTGCTCCGCCGGCAGGATAAACTCGCTGCCATCGACGGGCCGGGGCCGCGGCCGGCCGCTTTCGTCCGATTCGCCCAGGCGGTTGCGCAGGCACTCCAGCCCGATGACCCGGCCGTCCCGGCGCACCACACACCGCGGCGTGGTCAGCTCCAGCAGGTGATGGCCCTCCTCCAGCAGCCCCTCGATCTCCTCCGGCTCGGACGGCATCTCGGCGCGGGTGCGGCGATAGACCACCGTCACCGGCCGGCCGCTGAGCCGGCCGGCGCTGCGGGCGGCGTCCATAGCCGTATTGCCCCCACCGATGACCAGGACCTGCCGGCCCAACTGCGGCGGCCGGCCCCGCGCCACCCGCTCCAGGAAGGCCAGCGCGCCATAGACACCGGGGCCCTCGATGCCCAGGCGGGCATCCTGCTGAAAACCGGCCGCGATATAGACGGCGGCAAAGCCCTGCTCCAGGAGGGACTGGGGAGGGTCCTGGACAGGGTGGGAAAGTTTGATCTCGACCCCCAGGGCCGTGATGCGGTCCACGTCGGCCTGGACCACCTCGCGGGGCAGCCGAAAGGAGGGCGCGATAGCGCACATGCCGCCAGGCACGCCGCGGGCCTCGAATATGGTCACCGGAAAGCCGTTCAGGGCCAGGAAATAGGCCGCGGCCAGCCCGGAGGGGCCGCTGCCGACGACGGCGACCCTCTCCTGGCGCCGGGGCGCCGCGGGCAGGGCGACCCGCCCATGCTCGGCGGCAAAGCGCTTGAGCCGGCGGATGCCCACCGGCTGGTCATAGTTGCTGCGCGTGCAGCGGGTCTGGCAGAGGTGGGTGCAGACGTAGCCGGTGATGCCGGGTAGGGGGTTGCGGGAGAGGATGGCCTCCAGGGCATGGTCGTACTGGCCCCGGGCGATCCACCAGGCGTACTCGGGCACGTCCTGGCGGACGGCGCACTGCTCCACGCAGGGCGCGGTGATGCAGTCAAACAGCTCAAGCGGCGAATCCACCTTGGGCAGGTCGTAGGGATGGTAGGCTTTTTTGTAGCGGGGATCGACCAGGGCCTCCCCGGCGGCCCGTTCCAGGTGGGCCAGCCGATCCCGGGCCAGTTCGTCCAGGCTGGCGGCGCCGCGCTCGCGCATCGTCTCCGCCAGGCGCTGCAGGTACTGGCCCAGCCGGGCATAGCCCCCCGGCTTGAGCAGGTCGGAGGCGACGGTGACGGGGCGGGCCCCGGCGGCCAGGATGGTGGCGACGTTGAGTGCGTCGGCGCCGGCCGAGTAGGAGACGGACAATTGGCCCTGGAACTCTTGGGCCAGGCGCAGGAAGAGGTTCATGGTGATGGGATAGAGCGGCCGGCCCGACATGTACATCTCCTCGCCGGGCAGGGTGCCCTTGTGGTTGGCCATGGCCAGGGTGTTGCTCAGCTTGACGCCAAAGGACAGGCCGAGTGAAGCGGCGACCTGCTGCAAGGCACGGATCAGTTCGAGCGCCCGCTCGTATTGGAGGTCCTTTTCGAATACGCTGTCGGGGATGTGGATCTCGTCAAAGCCGAGGTCGTCGTGCAGGATGCCCAGGACGCACTCCCGCCCCAACAGGGTGGGGTTGAGCTTGACCGTGGTGTGCAATCCGCGCGCTTCCAGCAGGTAGCGGGCGATGCGCTCGATCTCGTCCGGCGGGCAGCCGTGCATGGTCGAGAGGGTAACGTTATTGCTCAGGCGGGAGGGAATTTCAATACCGGCGAACCTGGGGTAGCGGGCGGCCAGGGCGTCCTGGATGGCGGCGATTTCGGCCGAGGCGTCCTGCAGCCGGTCCATAAAGCGGGTCATGGGGGCGCTTTGGACGCCCTGCAGATCATAGCCCACACTCAGGTTAAAGATCGTGCCAAAGGGCTGGTCCTCGCGGCCGAGCAGCCGGCGCAGGACGTGGATCAGCGCCCAGGCCTTGATATACTCCCCCGCGGACTGCTCCAACTGGAGTTCCTGGGACCACTCGACGTTATAGCCCTCGTCCTCCATGTCGATGCAGGGGCGTGGGATATCGAGTTCGTCCATCACCTGGACGGTCTTGAGCTCGATAAAGCGGCCGCCGCAGAGCCAGGCGCAGACAATGTTCTGGGCGAGCTGGGTGTGCGGACCGGCGGCCGGCCCGATGGGCGTGGCCAAGTGCTGGCCGAACATCGGGCCGGCAAAGGGATCGTCCGGCGAGGGCGTGTAAAAGAGGGCGCGATGGAGGCCAAAGATCGAATCCCGTTCCTGGTATTCGGCCAGTATCCAGTCGAGCAGGAACTCAAAGGTCTGTACCCGCATCTCGTCGGACATTGTAACCCCCTCAGACCTCGATCCAGGTCCCGCTCTGCCCATCCAGGGCGCGGGCGATATTGGGCGGATCGGTGATGAGGGCCCGGCCCTGGGGGTATACCTCCAGGAAAGAGAGCACGGCCTCAATCTTGGGCCCCATGCTGCCCGGCTTGAAATGGCCCTCGGCGTGGTACTGGCGGGCCTCGTGTGCAGTCAGGTGATCCAGCCAGCGCTCGTCGGGCTGGTTAAAGTGGATGGCCACCTGGGGCACGGCGGTCGAGATCAGGAACAGGTCCACCTGGAGCTCCTGGGCCAGCAGGCTGGTGGCGCGGTCCTTGTCAATGACGGCCCGGGTGCCGACCAGGTTGCCCTGCTCGTCCTCGACGACCGGGATGCCGCCTCCGCCTACGGCGATGACAACAAAGCCCTGTTCGACGAGCGTGCGGATGGCGTCCAGTTCGATGATCTTGAGCGGGATGGGCGAGGCAATGACCCGGCGCCAGCCGCGGCCGGCGTCCTCGATCACGCGCCAGCCCTCCTTTTCGAACTCGCGGGCGTTTTCCTCGCTGGTAAAGCCGCCGATGCCCTTGGAAGGATTCTGAAAGCCCGGGTCGTTCCGGTCCACCAGGACCTGGGTGACGACACCGGCGATCGACTTTTGCAGGCCGCGCTTTTGGAATTCGTTGCGCAGGGCCTGGGCAATCATGTAGCCGATGGAGCCCTGGGTATCGGCGCCGATCAGGTCCAGCGGCGTGGTGTGCACTTGGGGGGCGGCCAATTCGTTGCGGCGCAGGATGAATCCGACCTGGGGGCCATTGCCGTGGGTGATGACCAGGTTCCAGCCCCGTTCGGCCATGTCGGCAATGTGCCGGCAGGTCTCCTGCACCGCCTTCCTCTGGGAGTCGACGTCCTCGTGTTGTTTATCGAGAATGAGCGAGTTGCCGCCGATGGCGACGACGGCGGTCTTTTTTTCATTCATTGTGTCTGTCCTTTCTATAGCCTAAAGATTCCCCATGGTCAAAGCCATAACGGCCTTTTGTACGTGTAGGCGATTCTCGGCAACGTCATAAATGGCGCTGCGGGGGCCACTGGCGACCTCATCACTGACCTCGGTACCGCGATCCACCGGCATGGGATGGGTGAAAATGGCATGGTCGGTGCGGGCCATGCGGGCGGCCGTGGTGGTCCAACCGGGGATAGCCAGGGCCTTTTCGATCTCGGCCTGCTTTTGAAAGAGGCCATCCTGGTAGGCGGCGGCGGTGACCCAATTGCGGCTGTAGACGACGTGGGCGCCGTCGTAGCCACTTTCCGGGTCGTCGACAATGCGGAAGGAGGTCCCGTTAGCCGCACAGTTCTGGCGGGTCCAGTCATAGACCTCACCGTCCAGGTCATAGCCCTCCGGCCGGGCAATGGTCACGTTCAGGCCAAAGCGGGAGGCCACCAGCAGGGCTTCCTGGACGCTGCACCAGGAGCGGGCCAGCGCGCCCGATCCCCAGGTGAGCAAAAAGTTTTTGCCGCGCAGGTTGGCATAGTTGGGCCGGCCGGGCCCCTCACCGTACCATTCGGCCCAGCCGAGTAGATCGGCCATGCCCTGGCAGGGGTGAAAGCGGTCGTCGGCCATGTTGATAATGGGGACGTCGGCCCAGTGGGCGTACTCGCGCAGCATCTCGTTGCCGGCCCCATAATAGGGTACCTTGTCCTCCAGGATGCGGATACCGATGCCGCAGCAGTAGCGGGCCATAACCCTGGCGGCGTCCTCGATGGTCTCGCCGGCCTGCTTTTGGGTCTTGAAGCGGCCGGCCGAGGGGGTCATGAACTGGGCGTGCCCGCCCAACTCGGTCGCCGCCGCCTCAAAAGAGAGGCGGGTGCGCACCGAGGGGTTGTAAAAGAACATCAGAAAGGTCCGGTGGGCCAGAAGGTCCGTCCAGCGGGGGGAGAAACGATCCCGTTTCATTCTGGCGGCCAGGTCGAGCAGGGTCTGGAGTTCGTCGAGTGCCCACTCCTGGGTAACGATAAAGTCGCGTCCATATAGATCCATGGGAAACTCCTCTTACCAACCTACCTCATTACCAACGCCATCACCGCCTTTTGCACGTGCAGGCGGTTCTCGGCCTCGTCATACACCACCGAGCGCCAGCCGCTCTCGGGGTCGGTATGGTCAATGACCTCGTTCGAGACCTCCCAGGCGCGGTCGGCCGGCAGGCAGTGCATATAGATGGCGTTGCGGTCGGCCAGTTCCATGTACTCGCGGGTGGCCTTCCAGTGCTTGTAGCGGTCAAAGATCTCCTGGGCCTTGTCCAGGCTGTCCTCGCCGACCGGCGGCTTGTAGATGGGGACGGCGGCCCAGGCCTTGGGATAGAGCACATGGGCACCCTCGGCCGCGGCCTCAAAGTCCTCGGTGATCTCGAAACTGCTGCCGTTCATCTCGGCATAGCCCCGGCAGGCGGCAATGATCTGGGGGTCCAGGGCCATCTCGGGCGGGCGGGCCAGCACGGTGTCGCAGCCCATCATGGTGGCGGCGATGATGGCGCTCTGGGGCACGGCCCGGGGCTTGTGCGCGCTGGGGGAATAGGCCCAGCTCATGACAAACTTGGTGCCGCGAAAGGTGCCAAATTTTTCCTTGACGGTGAGCAGGTCGGCCAGCGCCTGGAAGGGATGGTAGATGTCATCCTCCATATTCAGGATGGGGATGTCGGACCAGCGGGCGAACTCGTGCAGGAGAGCATTGGCCGCGCCATACTCCCAATGCACCGGATCGCCGTAGCAGCGGATGGCAATGGCCTCGCCCATGCGGGCCAGCACGCGGGCCACGTCCGAGACGCGCTCGGTGCTGTAGGCAACCTCCTGCCCCTCCAGCGCGGGGGTATAGATCTTGCTGGGGTCGAGAAAGTGGGCGTGGCCGCCCAATTGGTGCATACCGGCCTCAAAGCTGTTGCGAGTGCGCAGGCTCTGGTTGTAAAAGATCATGAACAGCGTCTTGGCCCGCAGCAGATCGTCGTGCAGCCGGCCGATGGCCCGGTCCCGCTTGAGGTCCAGGGCCAGGTCCAGGATCTGTCCTACTTCCTCCTTGGACCAGTCCAACAGGGTGATGAAATCGCGTCCTCTGAACGTATCCGTCCTCATTTTTCCTCCTTCACGTTGCACTCTTTACGTTTCACTCTTACAAATCCTCCAGCAGGCCCGTCCGCTGGTTGAACTCTTGGATCAACTCGTCAATCTCCTCGACCTGGCCCTGGATATCGTTCCAGTAATCTGGTTCGTACCATTGTTGCTGTATCTCCTGGTAGGTCTTGTCCTGCTGCTCGACCCAGGTAAAGTACTTGAGGTTGTGGATGCGCTTGCGGTCCCAGTAGCCCAATTCCTCCACGTAATCGATACCACAGCCGAGCAAGTAGCGCTCATAGTCGGCGGCGGCTTCCAACTCGCCGTACTCGCCGTGTTCCTGGCGCAGCTCGCGCAGGCGGCTGCCGTACAACTCCATCGAGTCGGTCAGGACGGTCAGCACCACCTCGTTCTCGTCCAATTCGTACCACTTGGCCATCTTGATAGCCGAGAGCACGTTGGCGATGCTCGATATGCCCAGGAGGTCCAGTTCCTCGACCAGCGCCTGGGGCACACCCTGGCGCAGCAGGTGGGCCCGGCCGGCCGGCTCGTTGAACAGCCGCACCAGGCTCATACAGGCCTCGTCGTCGATAGCCATAACCATGTCGGTATTTCGCAGATTATGGATCCAGGGCACGTGCTTGTCGCCGATGCCCTCGATGCGATGCCCGCCAAAGCCGTTCAGCATCAGCGTGGGGCACTGCAGGGCCTCGCTGGCGACGACCTTGCTGGCGGGAAAGATTTTCTTCATGTAATCGCCGCAGCCGATAGTGCCGGCCGAGCCGGTGGTCAGGACCAGGCCAAAATAGCGATCCCGCGGCCCCAGTTCCTGCTGCAGGACCTCCTCCATGGCCTGCCCGGTGACCTCGTAGTGCCAGAGATGATTGCCAAATTCGTCGAACTGGTTAAAGATGACAATGTCCTCGCGGGTCCGGCGCAGTTCCCAGCATTTGTCAAAGATCTCTTTGACGTTGCTCTCGCAGCCCGGCGTGGCAATGACCTCGCCGGCGAAATTGGACAGCCACTCGAAACGCTCGCGGCTCATCTCCTCCGGCAGGATGGCGATGGATTCGCAGGCCAAGAGGGTGGCGTCGTAGGCCCCACCCCGGCAATAGTTGCCCGTGGAAGGCCAGACCGCCTTTTGGTAGGTGGGGTCAAACTGCCCGGTGACCAGGCGGGGCACCAGGCAGCCAAAGGTCGCCCCGACCTTGTGCGCCCCGGTGGGGAACCACTTGCCCACCAGGGCGATAATGCGGGCCGGCACGCCGGTGAGGGCGGGGGGCAGCTCCACATAGTTCACCCCCCCAAAACTGCCGCCTTGGGCCACCGGCTCGTTTTTCCAGGTGATGCGAAAGAGATTGCGCGAGTCAACGTCCCAGAGGCCCAGTTGCCCGAGTTGGGCCTTGATCGGGGCCGGAATCAGGCGGGGATCCTTCATCTGGGCAAAGGTGGGGATGATAATGTTGCGCTCGCGGGCGCGCCGCACGGTGCGCCGCAGTTGTTCCTCGTGAATGGTCAGATCGATCATGTATTTCTCCTTTTTACAAGCGAACGGACCAGGTTGACGAAAGCACCCGGCGTACATCGGCCAGGTCGGGAGAGACCAGCAGGGGTTGTCCCACAGAGCGGATGGCGGTGGCCACATCCTTGAGCCCGGAACCGGTGACCAGGACCACGACGCGATCCTGAGGCTGGACCCAGCCCAATTCGACCGAGCGGGCCAGCCCGGCGTAGGCCGCGGCGGCGGCCGGTTCGGCAAAGACACCGGCGCCCTGGGCCAGGGCCGGGATGGCAGCGATGATCTGGGCGTCGCTGACGCGGACAAGGGCGCCTCCGCTCTGCCGCACCGCCCGCAGGGCCTTGATGCGGTCGCGGGGCAACCCAGCCACGATGCTGTCGGCGACCGAGTGAGCCGGCACCGGCCGCATATCCCAGCCCTGCCGGCCCTGCTCCCAGGCGTCCACCAGGGGCGCCGAGCCCGCCGCCTGCACGCCGATGATCCGGGGCATGCGCTCAATCCAGCCCAGTTCGAGCAGATCCGTCAAGCCCTTGTACACCCCCCCAATAATGCAGCCATCCCCCACCGGGACCACCACGACGTCCGGGGCCTGCCAGCCGAACTGCTCGCAGATCTCGTAGGCTACGGTCTTTTTGCCCTCGCTCATGTAGGGATTGTAGGCGGTGTTGCGGTTGTACCAGCCAAAGGCCGGCGCGGCCTCCAGACAGAGCTCGAAAGCGTCGTCATAGGTCCCGTCGACCAGCAGGACAGTGGCCCCATAGACCAGCAGTTGGGCGATCTTGGCCTGGGGGGCGGTCTGGGGCACAAAAATTACATTGGGTTGGTCGATGGCGGCGCAGAGGCCGGACAGAGCGGCGGCGGCGTTGCCCGTACTGGCTGTGGTGATGACCTCGTAGCCCAACTCGCGGGCCTTGACCACGGCAATGGCCGAGGCTCGGTCCTTGAAAGAAGCGGTGGGCTGCCGACCATCGTCCTTGAGCCAAAGCTGCTGCAGGCCCAGTGGCTCCGCCAAGCGCGGTGCTGGATAGAGTGGGGTCCAACCCACATCGGCGATCACGGTGTCCGAGACCAGGTCAAGCGCCTGCTGCGGCTCCACCGGCAGCAGGGGCAGGTAGCGCCAAATCGAACGGGTCGGATCCTCAGATAGCCGGACCGGGCTGAGACTGCGGGCGATGCGCTCATAGTCATAGCGCACGTCCAAAATGCCGTCGTCCCCATGGTGGGGGCAGACGTATTCCACCTCATCGACGCCATAGGTCGCGCCACACATGGTACAGACGAGCCCGCTGACGTGTTCCATCATGATGCTGACCGCTCCTTTCAGGACCTGTAAAAGAATAACTTGCCGGTTTTGCTGTCTGTACGCCGTCACCGGCTAAAGCCTCGACTCCGAAAGGACCCGTAAAAGGTCTCAAATTCCCGGACCGGAGTTGAGGCTTTAGCCGGTCAACCCCGGTTATTTAGCCTCAACTCCTTAACGTCGCACCACGTGAAAACGAAAAAACTCGGGCCGGAAATAGTTGCGGGAAAAGTTGATCGGGGTGCCGGCCTCATCATAGAGCAATTCTTCCAACAGCAGCAGGGCCTGCCCCTCTGGCATGGACAGCCTGTCGGCCAACACGGCGTCGGCATTGCAGGCAATGATATCGGCCATGACCAGGGCGATGGCCAAATCGGGCTTGTTGCGCAACAGGTCCAGAGCCGAGCCATTAAAGCCTTCTTCCAGATCGCCTGTCCCCAGAATGGCCGCCGGGATCAGATCGAGCATATAGGCGACCCGCTTTTTCTTGACCAGGATGACCCGCTCCACGCGAGTCAAGGGCGTGCCCGGGGGGAGCTGCAGTTTCTCGGCCAACTCGGGCTCGGCGGGCCGCTCGCCTACGTGCAGGTCCGTGAACTGGAGCTGGAGACCCTGCCGCTCGGCCTGCTCCAGGATGCTCTCCAGGCGCTCCAAGCCACTTTCCAGGCGCCGCTCGTAGCTGGGGGAGACAAAGGTACCCACACCGTGCTTGCGCACCACCAGGCCTTCCTGCTCCAGGTGCAGCAGGGCCTCGCGCAGGGTGGGGCGAGAGATCCCCAACTGCGCGGCCAGGTCGGCCTCGGAGGGCAGTTGTTCGCCTGGGGCATAGGTGCCATCCTCGATGCGTTGGAGCAGGTACTGTTGGGCCTGCAGATAAAGGGGAACCCGGCTTGACCTGAGCTGCGCCATAGCAATACACACCCTTGACGTCTGACGTCTTACATGTAGCCGGTATTATAGCATACGGCGAGAAAGGCGTCAACTTTTGACGTTCTCCCCCAGGTATGCTAGAATCTATAGGGAAACACTCCAGACAGCAGGCTCGGACGAAAGGTGGACGGATGAAGCCAGACAGGAGCGCCGCGGGCCCACGAGGATGGTGGCAAGGGGTATATGGCAGGATGAGAGGAGATGGAGACACCATGGAGAGGGATCCTTGGGCCAAGGCTCCCGAGATGGCGCGGCGGCTGGAGCAAGTTGTGCGGCGCCGGCTGTTTTGGGGCCTGGCGGCCGTGCTCCTGCTGCTGCTGGCGCTCAGTACGGTGACCCTGCTGCGGGTGCAGGCCCTGGATGGGGCGCAGAGCCTGCGCGGCTGGCTGTGGGCCGTGCCGGCCCTGCTGACCGCTGCTCTGCTGATGCTGGCCTACATGATCTATCGCTCTATGGCTGCACCCCTGCGCTGGGTGACCGACCAGGCGCTGGCCTACGAGATCGGGCAGTCCCTTTCCGTCGATGCCGCCCTGGAGCAGGTCACCCAAGCGCTCTATGCGCAAATCGCCCCGCTTTTCAAGACCGGCACCCTCTACATCGCCCTCTATGACGAGCCCCACGGCGAGTGGGAAACAATTTTGGATATCGTCAAGGGCGAACCGCAGCCCAAGATGCGCCATCGCGTGGACAAGGGTCTCACGGGTTATCTGATCCGCCAGGGTCGGCCACTGTTGTTTCACAAGCCGGAAGAATTGCAGCGCTTTTTTCAAGAACATGATCTGGCCGTGATCGGCGACCAACCCCAGTCCTGGATAGGCGTGCCCATGCTCAAAGGGGAACGGGTGGTCGGGGCCATTGGCATGGAGGACTATGAACGGAGCCAGGCTTTTTCCGAGCGCGATTTAGGCATCCTGCTGAACGTGGCCGGCCGCGCCGCGGCAGCGCTGGAAAATGCCCTGCGCTACGAGGAAAGCATCCGCCGGGGACAGGATTTGGACAAGCTCTTCCGCCTGGGCATCGCGCTGGTTTCCGAACTCGATTTGCCGGCCGTCCTGAACGCGGTCTGCAGGGAAGCGGTCAACTTGCTGCAGGTCACCAGCGCCTACGTCTGTGCTTGGGATGAAGCGCGGGGCGAGACGACCGTGCAGGCCGAATTTTTTGGCCCCGAGGCCTCGGAGCGGGAACGCATTTCCGACCTGGGGGAAATCTATCCCGAGCAGGAACACCTGGGCCAATGGCTGCATTTCGACAAGCCTTACATGGCGCGTTTGAGCGATTCCAAACTGACCGCCCACGAACGGCAAGAGATGGAAAAATATGACGCCAAAAGCATTCTCTACCTGCCCCTGGCGGCACGCGGGCACGTCTTTGGCTACCTGGAAATCTGGGAAAGCCGTTACGAGCGCGCATTTGATCGGGACGAAATCCTCCTGGGCCAGAACCTGGCCAATCAGGCGGCCATCGCCATCGAGAACGCCCGTCTATTGCAGGCCATTCGCGAAACGGTTGACGAGTTGAGCGCGGCCACGGCCGAGATTCTCTCGGCCACCTCGCAGCAGGCGACCGGGGCCACGGAGCAGTCCGCCGCCATCACTGCGGCAGCCGGCACCATCGATGAACTAGGCACCATCGCCGGGCAGGCCACCGAACGGGCGCAGGAGGTAGCCGATTTGGCGGAACAGACCGCCACGGTTTCCCAGGCCGGCCGACGGGCGGTGGCCGACGCGGTGGTGGGGATTACGGATCTGCGCAACATGGTTACATCCATCGCAGCGGACATTCGCAATCTGGCCGAGCAGGCCCGCACGATTGACAGTATTATCGCCGCTGTGGATGAAATCGCCACCCAATCCAACCTGCTGGCCCTCAATGCAGCCGTGGAGGCGGCGCGGGCCGGGCCGGCCGGGCGGGGATTTGCCGTGGTCGCCCAGGAGGTCCGCGATCTGGCCGCTCAGAGCCAGTCCGCCACCGAAGAGGTGCAGCAGATCCTCCTACAGATCTATGCGCGAGTCGAAGAGGCCGTCCAGGCCTCGCTGGAGGGGGTAGCCGGAGCGGACGCTGGCGTGGACTTGAGTGGGCGCGCCGACAGTTCGATCGAGATCCTGGCAAATAGCGTGAGCGAATCCTCCCAGGCGGCTCGGCAGATCACGGCCTCAGTTGAGCAGCAGCAGTCGGGCCTGGAGCAACTGTCCCAGGCAATGTTCCACATTCGCCAGGTCACGGAGCAAGGCCTGCGCAGCGCCCAACAAGTAGAGGGGGCCGCGGAAAAACTGCACGAGATGACCAGCCGCCTGCAGGAACTGGTCGTGCGCCGCGTTAAAGAGGACCAGGACTAGCCCAGACGCGCTCCTCGGGCAAACTGGTACGGGCGCCCCCCCCCGTGCCCGCCCAAGACGGTCTATTTTCAGAGCAGTAGCGAGCAAACCAAGTGGCCAACCCGTCCTCCGGGTTGGCCACCTTTAGTCTCTTGTATATTCAGAGCGGGAGACGGGACTCGAACCCGCGACAGCCTGCTTGGGAAGCAGGGGCTCTGCCAACTGAGCTACTCCCGCATGCGCGACCATTGTAGCATCCGGTTTTGGATTTGTCAAATAAACGCTGGCCGCGGAAAAGGGGCCCGTTGAATGAACCCGCCCCTAGCCCAACCGCGAGGGCACCTCGGCCAACAGCACCGGCTCGGCACCTTCGGAGGTAAGCCGGACCAGGGTGGAGAGGTCCTCGATGCGATCCGTGAACAGGACCCCCTGGAGATGGTCAAGCTCGTGTTGAATGGCCCGGGCCAGGTAGCCCTCGGTCCGCATCTTGCGCCGCTTGCCCCGCCGGGTTTGATAGCGCACCTCCACCTGCTCAAAGCGGGGCACATCGCCGTACCAGTTGAGCAGGCTCAGGCAGCCCTCCTGCCCGCTGACCTGTTCTTCGGAAAGCCAGGTGATCTCGGGGTTGCACATCACCAGGCGCATAGCCGGCTCGTCCTGGTCCTCCTCATCCTCCTCGGGGGGCAGTTCGATCACCACGACCTGCTGCAGTTGGCCCACCTGGGGCGCGGCCAGGCCCACCCCGTTATAATGGTGCATCGTCTCGATCATATCGTCAATCAGGCGAGCCAACTGGTGGTCAAAAACGCGCACCTTGCGCGATTTGCTGCGCAAAACGGCCTCCCCACGTGGGTCTGTCGCCTGCAAAACTTTGCGCACTGCCATATATTCCTCCGCTAACGCCAAAAACCTGGGCGCTGGCTTGTTCGTCCATCCAGTCCCAGTGTACAAGCCCCAACCCTGGATTTCCGTAAGCTCGCTTACATCGGCCTGGCTTTCGGAGCAGTAGGCCGCTTTGGTGACCTGGCTTACTGCCCCCCGGGGCACTCTAGTCTATACTATAGACAAATCTCTCCTTCTCCTCCTTGTTATACCCCGGGGGCGGTCCTTTCAGCCGCCCCCGGGCCTCCTTTCAGGACGGACTTGCTCCCGAGCCAAGCCCCTACTGCAAACTTGCGACCAGGCCGGCATATTTTTCCACCAGCACCTGGGCCTGTTCCTCCGAGACGCCCTCGGCATAAATGTGAAAGTAGGGCCCATCCGCATCGGGGACAATCAGCACCCATTCGCCCCCACCCAGGCCAATTTTGATGCCGTCCGTACGATCCAGAATGCGCCCGCTGTACTGTTCGTTCAACAAGCGCATCACCCGCCCTTTGCTCTCCCAGCGGCAGGAAACTTTGATGCGGCCAAGATGATAAGAGGGCAATTGCTGCAGGAACTGGGAGAGCGCGGTCTCTCGCCGGACCAGCAGCTCCAGTAGTTTTACAATAGCGAACAGCCCGTCGCTGATCGGATAAAACTGGGGAAAGATGAGCGAGCCGCCGCCGTCCCCACTGACCAGAATGTTGTCCTGGGCGCAGATGTTCATCAGGGCGGCCGGGTCCACTTTGCTGCGGACGACCTGCCGGCCGTGCTGCTCCGCCAGCTTGTCCACCGCAGAGGGCGCCGAGACCGGTACGGCAATGTTCCCCTCGCCGGGCCCCTCCAACTGCAAGGCGACCATCAGCACCAGGGTGCGCATGCTGTCCACGCGCCGGCCCTGGTCGTCCACCACATAGATGCGTTCCCCACCCGTATCCAGACGCACCCCAAAGTGCGCGCCCACGGCCGGCACGACGGCCTGCAGCCGCTGCATGGCCTGCTCAAACTCCTGTGCCGTCTGGTAGAGCCGGCGATCGTCCACCGTGGCATTGAGCGCGATCACATCATAGTTGAGCTCGTCCAGGATGGCCGACAGCACGCTGCCCCCACTCGAGTTGGCATAGTCCACCACCAGTCGAATGTCCGGCCCACTCTGGCGCAATACCTCCATGTCCAGGCTATCGCGAAAGGCCGAGATATAGTTTTGCAGTACCTGCGGTGGATCAAAGATGCGGCCAATATCGTCCAGGTAGACCCGGCGAAAGTCCTCCTGGAAAAAGGTGCGCTCGATCTTGCGCTGCACATCGGAGGCCAGATCCAAGCCCCGCCGGTCGAAAAAGATAATGTCGACCACCCGGTTGTCAAAGGGGGAGAGCCGCACGTGGATACCGCCGTCCATGCCCAGGGCGTGCGTGACGTAACGCGCCACCGGGATGGGCATCGAGTGCAGATCGGCCACGTTCACGCCGGCCGAGGGCAGCCCCGCGATGAGAGCGCGTTTGATCATGCGCGGGGTGTAGTGAGCGTCCCGATTCATCGTCACCACCGCGCCCTTGTCCAGAATGGCGCCATAGGCCGCTCCCAGGCGGCCGGCAAACTCGGGGCTAATGTCCACATTGACCAGCCCACTGACCCCATAGCGCCCAAAGAGGACCTTGCGACCCTGCGCACCCCAGATGATGCTGGAGGAGACGGTCGCGCCTTCCTCGATCTCTTTGTTGGGCCAGATCTTGACCCCAGGCTGGATGATTGCCCCCGAATTGATCGTGGTGCCATCGCCAATGACCGAGCCCTCAAAAAGCATGGCCCGGCGCTTGACCGTGCACTGCCGGCCGACGATCGCTCCACGCAGTTCCGCCCGCTCGGCAATGTACGAGTTGCGCCAAATGATCGAGCGGTCCACGTGGGCCCGGCCCTCTAAAATGCACGAGTCCCGAATCACACTGGGACCATAGATGATCGTTCCCTCGTGCACCCGACAGCCATCGCCCAGGTACACAGCGCCCTCAATGATGGCCCCCGGGGAAAGCTCGACGTCTTTGTCACACCAGAGCCCCGGCCGGATCTCCTGGCCCCGGTGCTCCAACTGGACGCGCCCCTCCAAATAATCGGCCGTGGCCCGCATATATTCCTGGATGTTGCCAATGTCACACCAATAGCCCTCGGCAATATAGCCATAGATGGGCTGTCCCTGCTCCATAAGAATGGGGAATAGGTCCTTGCTAAAATCAAAGGGTTGGTCGGGCTCCATATATTCCAGCACCCGAGGATCCAAGACATAGATGCCCGTGTTCACCGTGTCCGAAAAAACCTCGCCCCAGGAGGGCTTTTCCAAAAACTGCTTGACCCGGCCGTCATCATCGACAATGATGACCCCATATTCCAGGGGATTGGGCACCCTGGTCAGGGTGATCGTCACCATCGCCTTCCGCTCGCGGTGAAATTCCAGAATCCGGCTCAGGTCAAAGTCGGTCAGGGCATCGCCGCTGATCACCAAAAAGGGCTCATCGAGCAGGTGCTCCGCCAGCTTGACGCTGCCGGCCGTGCCCAGCGGAACCTCTTCCACGGAGTAGTGGAACTTGACGCCAAACGAGGAGCCCCCGCCGAAATAATCCTGTACCCGGTCGGCCATGTACTGCAGCGTCGCCACGATCTCGTCAAAGCCGTGTTGTTTGAGCAGCCCGACGATGTGGGCCATCACCGGCCGGTCCACCAGGGGGACCATCGGTTTGGGGCGATTGATGGTCAAAGGACGCAGGCGGGAGCCCTGCCCGCCGGCCATGATTACAGCCTTCATACAACACCTCCTTTTGTTTGGCAAGAGATCGCCCTCTGCCCCACATTATACACCCTGTAGCCAGGCATGACAAGAGGCCTTTTTGTCAAAGGCCGCAGAAAGGGGTATAATGGGCCCACCGCCCGGAGGCGGAACAGGTCCGTCTGGCGGTGAGCCATTGGAGAAAAGCCGTGCCCATTCAGCTATCCGTAATCGTTCCTACCTATAATGAAGCCGAATCGCTGCCCGAGTTGTGCCGGCGGCTGTTCGACGCCCTGGCCCAAGCCGACCTGCGGGGAGAACTCGTCGTCGTAGACGATAGCTCGCCGGACGGCACCGGCGACGTCGCCGAGGCCCTGGCCCAGCAGTACCCGCTGCAAGTATTGCATCGACCTCCCAAATCGGGCCTCTCCTCCGCCGTGATTGATGGCCTGCAGCAGGCCCGGGGAGAACTCCTGGCCGTGCTGGACGCCGACCTGAGCCATCCCCCAGAGATCATTCCCCGCCTGGCCCAGGCCATCCTGGAACAGGGGGGCGATCTAGCCGTGGCCAGTCGTTACGTCCCCGGCGGCGGAGTGGAGGACTGGCCCTGGCACCGCCGCCTGGTCTCCTGGGTAGCCAATCAACTCGCCCGCCCCTTTGTGCCCATGCGCGACGCGACATCGGGCTGCTTTGCCCTGCGGCGGGAGGTGGTGGAGGGTGTAGTACTGGACCCGATCGGTTTCAAGATCGGTTTGGAGATCATGGCCAAGGGCCGTTACGAGCATTTTGCCGAGGTGCCCTACACGTTCCGCGATCGCCGCTATGGACAGAGCAAGTTCAACCGGCGGGAGGTGTGGAATTACCTGCGGCAGTTGGGCCGGCTGTGGCGCGGTAGGACTATAAAACCAGCAGCTCCCGGCTCATCGTAGTCAGACTCTCTCCCCCTATCTCTGTCACGCACACGTCGTCCTCGATGCGCACCCCGCCCAGACCGGGCACGTAAATGCCCGGTTCCACGGTAAAGGTCATGCCCGGGGACAGCGACTGGGAGTTGCCGACCACGATATAGGGGGGCTCATGGACCTCCAGGCCCAGTCCGTGGCCGGTGCGGTGAATAAAATACTGGCCATAGCCGGCGGCCTCGATGACGGCGCGGGCGGCCCGGTCTACTGCCTCGGCCGGAACGCCGGGCCGCACCGCCTGCCGGCCGGCCGCGTTGGCCTGCTGCACCAGCGCATAGATCTGGCGCAGTTCCGGGCCCGGCTCGCCCAAAGCCACCGTGCGCGTCAGGTCGCCATAGTAGCCGTCCACCCGGGCCACGCCGTCAAAGGTGACCAGTTCGCCGGCCCGCATCGGGCGATCGCCGGGGCGGGCGTGGGGCGAGGCTCCATTCAGGCCGGCCGCCACGATCGGTTCCTCGGGCAGCTCGTCGGCGCCGGCCTCGGCCACGGCCCACTGCCAGGCCCGGGC
>JAFGKG010000067.1 GCA_016928715.1 Chloroflexia bacterium | reverse complement strand
GGGGGCGGATTCGAACCGCCGACCTCCGGGTTATGAGCCCGACGAGCTGCCACTGCTCCACCCCGCGGCGCACGGGCCATTATAGCCGAGAGGGAAGGCTTTGTCAAATTGCCGCGGGCCCCGGGCCCCTTGGGTATCTACTGCGGCGAAAAGGCCAGTGCCAAGATAGCGGGTATCCTGCCTACGGAAACAAAGGCCAGAGGAGGGGCAAGACGAGCATCGTGACGCCAAAGATGGCCAGGTTGAGCGGTGCGCCTACGCGCGTATAGTCAAAGAAGCGATAGCCCCCCGGCCCAAAGACCAATACGTTGGCCTGGTGCCCCACGGGAGTCAGAAAGCTGGTCGAGGCACCGATGACGGCCGCCAGGACAAAGGGCCGGGGATCCGCGCCCAACCCCAGGGCGATGTCGATGGCAATCGGCACGATGAGCACCGTGGCCGCGGCGTTGGACATGGGCTCGGTGATCAGCGAGGCCAGGATATAGACGCCGGCCAGGATGGCCCACGGGCCCAGCCGGCCCATCGTGCCGGCGACCAATTCGGCCAGGAAACGCGCCGTCCCGGTCGTTTCCATCGCCATCCCCAGCGGCAGCATGCCGGCGATGAGGAAAACGCTCCGCCACTCGATGCTCTTGTAGGCCTCGTCCATCGTCAGACACCCGGTCAGAACCATCAAGACCGCACCAATGACCATGGCCGTCGCAATCGGCAGCTGCGCCAGGGTAATCAGGGTCAGGACCAGCCCCGTCACCCCCACAGCGATGAACGCCTGGGGCCCCTGGCGCATTTCCAGCTGCACCGGCTCCAGCACCAGGAACTCGCCCTCCTCCTGGAGGGCCGGCAGGCGGTGGCGAGGCCCTTGCAGCAGCAGGGCATCGCCAAACCGGAGGCGCACCTCGCCCAGGCGCTCCGTAATGACCTCGCCCTGCCGCCAAATGGCCAGGGCGGTGAAACCCTGGCGGTCGCGAAAGCGGGCCTCGCGCAGGGTGTGCCCGACCAAGGGCGAGCGCGGGGCCAGGGTGACCTCGACGAGACGGACCTCTTTCGAGTCCAGCTGCTCCAATCCAAGCTGCCGTTCTGCTTCCATGGCCAGGTGCAGCTTCTCCCTGGCGCGCAGCAGCCCGGGGAGTGGACCGGCCACAACCAGGACGTCGTCGGCCTGCAGGCGAATGTCCGGCAGGGGCATTCCACGCACGCCCTTCTCGCGCAGGATGGCCAGGACCGAAAGGTCATGGTCCGAACCCAGGCGAGATTCGTACAGCGCCCGTCCAACCAATGGGCTTTTCGGGGTGACCCGGACCTCGCTCACATACTTCCGCAACTGGCGGCGCTGCTGCTCCTCGGCCGACTCCCGCTTGGGGAGCAGATGCCGGCCGATAAGGACCATGTACAGAATCCCCACGCCAAAGACAATCAGTCCAGTGGGCGTAAAGTCGAAAAAGGACAGGGGGGGTTGCCCGCGTTCGGCCAGGATGCTGGCCGCCAGCACATTGGGCGGCGTCCCGATCATGGTCATGTTGCCCCCCAGGAGTGAAGCGAACGAAAGCGGGATGAGCAGCCGGGACACGGGGATTTTCGTCTGGCGGGCGATCCCGACCACCGCCGGCAGGAGCACCGCGACAGCCCCGATGTTGTTCATAAAGGCCGACAGCGCACCGCAGATCAGCATGATGACGACGATGAGCCGGGGCTCGCTGGACCCCGCCAGCCGCGCGATGCGCTCTCCCAGAAAGTCGGCCACCCCGGTCTTGAACAACGCGCCGGACACGATATAAACCGCCCACACGGTGACCACCGCCGGATTGGCAAAGCCGGCAAAGACCTCCTGGGGGCCAACCAGCCCACTGAGGGCCAGCGTCAGGAGCACCAGGAGGGCAATGACGTCCACGCGCAGCTTTTCGGTGGCAAACAGCACCACGGCGACGACGATGATGGCCAGCGTAAAGGCGATTTGTGGGGTCATCGCAGGGTGGCTCCTACGCGCAGGCAAAGCTCACGCCAAGGCCCGGAAAATCTGCGGACTGGGGGTATCGCGCGCCATTGCGCGCCAGCTAGCCCGGTTCGTCAATAGCATGATCGCCAGGTTCCCGCACTACCGCCCCACCACCGGCAGGTAGGCCCGCCACAGTGTGATTGTCACCGGCCCGTGCGCCGTGCGCCGGCCGGAGAGGTCCACGTCCTCCAGCGTATAGTAGTAGGTCACGCCCGGCAGGACGGTGGTGTCCAGGAAATCGTACGCCGCCCCCTGGTCGCCGCCCGGCAGATCCGAGGGGATGAGCAGCTCGTTCAACCGCACGCCCCGGTCGTGCAGCGTCGTGCTGCGGTAGAGGTTGAAACCGGCGTTGTCGTGCTCGCTGGCCGTCTCCCAGGCGAGGAGGGTCCCGGAGGCGGCCGGCCGGGCCGTGAAAGAGAGCAACTTGACCGCCGTGGGGCCCGGCGGTGTCCAGACGCTGTCCTCCACCTCCCCGCTACTCGCACCCCCGATAGGCATCTCCGTCTCCAGCGTCCCGGGCTCGCTGGGATACAGGCGAAAGCGCACTCTCACCTCCCGCCCCGCCGGTATGTAGCCAGCATCTGGTGGGATCACAAAATCAATCGTATTGGGCCCCTCATTCACATCCTCCGCCACGCTCTTTTCCAGGACGCCGGCAAAATCGCCATCATTGTTCCAGTCAAACCACCCAGCTAGATAACCGCTGCCCCCCGTAACCTGCGCATAGATCCGCACGGTCGACCCTTCCTCCCATACAGTGCTCGGCTCCATCGTCACACCGTCGTCGGTCGCATTGTCTGTATCCAGGCCAAAGGTCGGGTCTGCCGTCCAGCCTGTGCCCAGCCGGAGCGCGCCATTCCCACCATGCCAGGCTGTCCCGTAACCGATCGCCAGGTCACCAAAGTCGAACGGGTACAGGCCAATGACCACCGGGTCGTGGTCGGAGGAACGGTACGCGTCGGTGTTATACAGGCTGACCAACTGGCCGGCCGATTTGCCCTCCTCGTTATAGTCGAGGGCCCTGGGCTCGTCAGAGTTGATGTGCCAGTGCGCGACATTTGCCACCTGCGACACCAGACTGGCCGACGCCAAGGCGTGGTCGAGGTAACCGGACTGGCCCATGTAGACGTACGAGTAGGCGTACAGGCCATTGAACTGGTTGACCAGGTTGGTGTAGCCACCGTTCTCGGCAACGACGATGGGATCCTCCTTGGCGTAGGCGTTCAGATCGCCGATGATGAGAAAATCAGAGTCGCCGCTGTCGGTGGGGTCAGTAGCCAGCCAGTTGAGTTCAACCTCCATCGCCGTGGTGCGGGTCTGGTTACAGTTGCCCTGCCCGTCGTCCAAGTCCGGGTCGTCAGGGCAGGCTGATCCTTTCGACTTGAGGTGATTGACCACGACGGTAAAGCGCTCACCGGTGCTGTCTTGGTCAAAGGTCTGGGCCAGGGCCGGCCGGTTGTAGTCCTCCTGATAGTCTGGGTCGACATCATTATCAAGGATGGCATATGTACCGACAGGCGTGACGCGGGCCGGCCGGTAGATCATCGCCACCCGGATCTCGTCCGTCCCAATGATCCCTGTATTGATGAAATCGTAGGTGCCGGCCCCCTCCAGCGCGTTGAGCCCATTTACCAGGTCCTGGATGGCTTGATACGTCCCCTCGTCGTTCTCGATCTCCATAAGGCCGATGACATCGGCCCCTAGCCCAACGATGGCCGGGATAATCTTGTCGCGCTGGCGGTCAAACTCGGACAACGATTCCGCTCCCCGCGCAGTGGGGAAACCACCACCCTGGCCATCGCCGTTGAAATAGTTCAGCACGTTAAAGCTGGCCACTGTAACGCTGCCCCCCGGCGCGGGGGGCTCTGCCGGCCGTGGGTTGGCATGGACAAAGGTCGGC
>JAFGKG010000066.1 GCA_016928715.1 Chloroflexia bacterium | reverse complement strand
TCCAATTGCCGGCCGGAGTTGAGGCTTTAGCCGGTCAAAACCGGCAAGTTACCTCAACTCCTTAGAGGCGGGCACCACCAAAAACTCACTGGGCCTGCAGCCAGACAAAACGATAGGCTTCCAGCAGCAAATCCCGGTCGGATGAGACCTGTTGGCCGCTGACCAGGTCGGTCAGGGTGTAGCTCAATCCGTGCAGGCGCAATTCGTTGGCCGGGAGAGACTGTTCCCGCTCGGAGAAATTGGCCAGGACCAGCAGGCGCTGCCCCTGGTTCTGGCGCACATAGCCGAAAACGTGGTCGTTGCCCAGGTAGAGCATCTCGGTATCGCCGCCGGCCAGGGCGGCGTGCTGGCGGCGCAGCTCGATCAAGCGGCGCAGCCGGCCATAGATGCGCCCCTCGACGGTTTCGCCGTCCACGCGCCGGGCCAGCCGCGACCAGTCGGCGGCCGGGCGGTGCACCCAGCGGCTGTCGTCGGCCCTGGCCGGGTCGCTGCGATAGCCATAGTCGTTGAGAGCGCCCACCTCGTCCCCCAGGTAGAGCAGGGGGATCCCCCCGATGCTGAGGATCACGCTGTGGACGAGCAGGATGCGTCGGATGGCCAGTTCCACCGCCTCGGCCGGCCCCTCCCGCAGGGCCTTTTCCAGGCCGGCCAGGGAGGCACAGGTCCCCGAAATGCGCATATCGCGGGTCTGGGGATTGAACTGGAAGGGCAGGCCCCGGGCAAAACTGCCCGCAAAGCGGCCGGTGTAGAAAGCATTGAGAAACTGGCGGTGGTCAAAACCGTGAATGTCCACCTGGGCGGCGTCCTCGTCGGAAAAAGTCCAGCCGATGTCGTCGTGACAGCGCACATAGTTGACCCAGGCGCAGTCGGGATGGATCGAAAAGCGCCGCTGCATCGAGTGGCGCAGCAGGCGGACCTGGCGGGTGGCCAGCCCCTCCCAGAGCAGGGCCATCAGGGTGGGATTGTAGGAAAGCTGGCACTCGTAGGGGTCAATATAGCGGGCGACCTCGTCGGGGTGGACGATGGCCTCGGATTTAAAGAGCATGGCCGGCGCGGCAATGCGGGCGACGCGGTTAAAGGCCTGCACCAGCAGGTGGGCCTGGGGCAGGTTCTCGCAGTCCGTGCCCAGCCGCTTCCAGATAAAGGCCAGGGCATCCAGGCGCAGCACCTCCACGCCGAGGTTGGCCAGGTAGAGCATCTCGGCGGCCATATCGTTCAAGACGGCCGGGTTGGCATAGTTGAGATCCCACTGGTAGCTGTGAAAGGTCGTCCAGACCCACTGCTGCAGATCGGGCCGGTAGCTAAAGGCGCCAGGGTGCTCCTCGGGAAAGATCTCGCGCAGGTGGGCCTCGTAGGCGTCGGGCATACTGCGGTCGGGGAACAAAAAGTAATAGTCCTGATGGAGGGGCTGGCCGGCCTGGGCTCGGCGGGCCCACTCGTGCTCGTCGGAGGTATGGTTAAAGACGAAATCGAGCACCAGGCTGATGCCCTCCCGGCGCAGTTCCTGGACCAGTTCGGTGAGCTGCTCGACAGTGCCCAGGGCCGGATTGACCTGGCGGTAGCTGCTGACCGCATAGCCCCCGTCGTTCTCCTCCTCGGGGCAGAGGAACAGGGGCATCAGGTGCAGATAGGTCAGGCCCAGCTCTTTAAAATAGGGGATCTTGTCGCGGATGCCGTTCAGGTCGCCGGCAAAGAGGTCCACGTAGCAGACCGCGCCCAGCATGCGTTCGGATTGGAACCAATGGGGGTCGGCCTCGCGGGCGGCATCCAGGGCCTTGAGTTCGGCCGGCCGCTGGCTCCAATAGGCGGCCATGGTGTACAAGAGTTCTTCCAGGTAGTAGAAAAAATCATAGCGCTGGCCATAGAGGGCCAGCAGGCGTTCAAAGAGAGGGGCAAAGTGTTCCTGCAGGCGCTGCAGAAACAGGGCCCAGTCCTGGGGCGCCGACTCGGCGTAGGCACGGTAGCGATCCTGCAGGCGGGGGAGGAGGCGCTGCAGCGAATAGGCCGTCTGTTGTGACAAATTCGATTGTTCAGTCATCGGCGGCTTGCTCCTGGTGCTGCTGCAGAAAGCCTTCTACCTGGGCGGCCGTGGGCAGGGAGGGGATGGCCCCGCGCCCGGTGGTGGTGATGGCGCCCACGGCGTTGGCGTAGCGACAGATGCGCTGGAGGGAGGACGCATCCCAATCAGCCTGGGGGTACTGCAGCAGGCCCTTGAGCAGGCCGGCCACAAAACCGTCGCCGGCGCCGGTGGTATCCACCGCCTGGACCGAAAAGGCCGGCACCTGGCCCTCAGCGGAGGGTGTGATATAGCGGCAGCCGGCCCGCCCCTGGGTGATGACCAGCAGGCGCAGCTCCTGGTGCCAGAGCTTGCGCGCCGCCTGCCGCAGGTCGTCCGTCTGGGCCAGGAAGCGTAGCTCCTCCTCGCTGACCTTGATGACCTGGGCCAGGGGCCAGCCCGTGAGTATCCCGCGGCGGGCCGCGGCGGCGTCGGGCCAGAGGGCCAGGCGCAGGTTGGGGTCGTAGGAGAGGAGCAGGCCGGCCTCCCGGGCCGTCTCGGCGGCTTTGAGGGTCGCGCTGCGGGCGGGTTCGCCGATCAGGCTGATCGAGCCGTAGTGAAAGGCCCGGGCGCCGCGGATGTAGGCCTGGTCCACGTCGTCGGGGTGGTAGAGCATGTCGGCGCTGGGATGGCGATAAAAGAGGAAATCGCGCTCGCCGTCGGCGCGCAGGGAGACAAAGGCCAGGGCGGTGCGGGCCTCGGAGGAAAAGCGCAGCGCCGACACGTCCACCCCGACCTCGGCCAGGGTCTGGGCCAAGAAATGACCAAAGGCGTCATCGCCGACCTGGCCCATAAAGCCGCTGGGCACGCCCAGCTTGGCCAGGCCGGCGGCGACGTTGGCCGGCGCGCCGCCGGGGGCCTTTTTAAAGGCGGGCGCCTCGATCAAGTTGACCCCCGTAACGGTGGGGACAAAATCGATCAACAGCTCGCCAAGGGCGATCACGTCGGGCATAGGTCCAACTCCCGCTGATTTTCCAACGTCCACAGGGCAGCGCCACCAGACCATGCGCAGTGGTCGGTCCAACATTGTCCCCCGCCGCGGTAGAGATGGGCGAAGGTTCCTCTATTCGCACTCACTTGTGCGGGCGTCCGGAGCAAAACGAACCGCGCAGGACGCCCGGCGGCGCACCCTTGAGGGACTAGCCCTTGACCGAACCGGCCAGCAGGCCCCGGACAAAGTAGCGCTGCAGCGAGAAAAAGACGAGCATGGGCAGCAGCATCGAGATAAAGGCGCCGGCGGTGAGCAGGTGCCAATCGGTGCCAAAGGTGCCGACCATGCCCAGCAGTGCCTGGGTCAATACCGAGTTGGACGGATTGGCCGAGAGAAAGACCAAGGCGACCAACAGGTCGTTCCAGACCCAGAGAAACTGGAGGATGGCAAAGGATGCCAGGGCCGGCGTCGACAGGGGCAGGATCAAGCGGGTAAAGATGGTAAAATGGGAAGCCCCGTCTATAAAGGCCGATTCCAGGATATCCCGAGGCAGCATGCTCACATAGTTGTACAGCAAGTAGATGGCCAGGGGCAGGCCAAAGCCGGTATGCGCCAGCCAGATGCCCAGGTAGGTGCCACTCAACTCCAGCTTGATATAGTCCTTCAGGATGGGGATCAGGGCGATCTGCAGCGGGACGGCCAGCAGAGCGATCACGACGACAAAGAGCGATTTTCGACCGGGAAAGCGAATCCAGGCAAAGCCATAGGCGGCAAAGGCGGCGATGAGGATGGGAATGATGGTGGCCGGAATGGCCACCGTCAAACTGTTCAGGATGGCGTTCCCCAAATTGATATTTCTCTGTCCTGGTTCGAGCACGCCCTCCAGGACCGGATTGTCCAGGTCCACACCGAGGGTAATGCGATAGTTATTCAGGCTCAGGCTGTGTTCGTCGCCCAATGCCGCCCACCAGCCGGTACTGTTCACGGCATCCTTGTGACGGAAGGAGCTGATCAGCAGTCCAAACGTCGGCAGCAGCCAGAGCAAGGCGATCATGGTGAGCACGCCATAGATGAGAATTTTCGAAAGGAGGGACTGTTTTTTTCCAATCATCGAAAGGCCTCCGTCTGCTGGGCGAACTGGCGCAGGTTGAACCAGATGATCGGGATCACGGCGAGAAGCAGCACGATGGCGATGGCCGAGCTTTTGCCATAGTCCTGCACCCGAAACATCTCGTACTGTTGGTTGGCAATGACGTCCGTACCAAAGCGGCCCCCGGTCATGGCCCGGACGATATCAAAGACCTTCAGGGTGACCAGGGCGATGGAGGTCGCCACGGTGACAATGGTGCCGCGGATGTAGGGGATAATGATGCGGAAAAAGATCTGGATCTCGTTGGCCCCGTCGATGCGACCGGCCTCCAACAGGTCGTAGGGAACGCCCTTGATGGCTGCCGAGAGGATGACCATGGCAAAGCCCGTCTGCATCCAGATCATGATCAAGATGAGGAAAAAGTTGTTCCAGGGCTGGATAAAGGTCCAGGCCTGCGGGTCGCCGCCCAAGCCGGTGACGATGGCATTGAGCAGGCCGATCTGGGAGGCCCCGGCCGGGCGGAAGGCGTAGACAAAGAGCCAGATCACGCCGGCCCCGACGAGCGAGATGGCCATGGGCATAAAGATGAGCGACTTGATCAGGGTCTCGAACCAGGGCGCGGTGCGGTCGGCGAGCACGGCAATGAGCAGGCCCAGGCAGACGCAGCCGACTGTCCCCAGGACCAACCAGAGCAGGTTGTTGCGGAAAGAGATGCGCATGCCTTCGTTGGTAAAGGCATAGACATAGTTCTCTAACCAGATGAACACTTTGGATTCGGGGCCGAACAGGCTGAGCCACAAAGTGCGCAGGGTGGGCACAAAGAGGTACCAGGCCAGAATGGCCATGCCGGGACCGATAAAGACGAACGGGGTCAGGCGGCTCTTCCAACGGGCGGGCAGTTGTTCGATCAGCCAGTTCGCCAGGACAAAGAGCAGGGCCACCCCGCCGACCCCCCAGAAGATGGCCACAATGGCAATGATCCACTTGGGCGCAGCGCTGTCCCGGAGAAAGATAAAGGCACGGAGGAGGACGGCAAAGGCCAGCAGGGGGATAAAGAGGGCCAGCAGCAGCCGCCCGAGGTTGGTGGTCACCCAACTCAGGACGCCCTCTTCCTCCTGGGGAAAGGCCTCCTGCACCTCGGGTTTGAGCAGGTAGTAGATAATGACGATGCTGAAAAGGAGGCTGAGCCCCAACCAGAGGCTGCCCCCGGTGATGACAAAGACGGCCAGGGCCAGTGCGTTGAGGCCCTGGATGATCAAGGTGCTGATCCAGGCCCAGTCCTGTCGCGAGAGCATGCCGATTCCCGCGATCAGGATCAGGGCGCCCGACACGATGAGGAGGATGGCCCAAAAGAGGCCGACCTCGCCAAAGAACACGTTCAGGATGGACAGGATGCCGAAAACAACGTTCAATCCTCCGAGGAGGCACTGCAAGACGCCGATCGCGGTGATACCCAGACGTTTCATTGCTCGTACTCCTAACCTGGCGTAGCCAGAACCAAAACCGACTGGTCAGTCACCAGAATCCTGGCGCAATGTCCAGGCATTCTAGCGGTTAGGGTCCAACCCGGCAGAGCCGAGGACTGCCTTCTTGTTTACAGCGAGGACCGTGTCGCCGGCCCCACCCGCAGGGCAGCTGGGCTGATGCCAGGTGAGTGGGAGCAGGACCGGGCGGATTGTGCCCGGCCCTGCTGCCCATTCACAGTTCGTCGTTCTCCCTGGCGGTTCAGCCGCCATGGGAGCAGGGTCGGGGCCTAGGGGAAGGCGGCGTCGATTCCCTGGAGCACAGCGTCGATGGACTTGCCGCCGACGTATTCGGTGATGCCCTTCCAGAAAGCCAGGTTGCCCGCGGAGGCCATGCTGTCGGAGGCGTCAAAGCGGGCCGCCTCGGCGGTCAGGATGGCCTTGGCCATAGTGCGCTCGATGTCGGTCGGATAGAGGGAGAGATCCTGATCCTGGTGCGGGAACAGGGCGCCGCCCTGCGCGATCCAGGGGTCGGCCGAGGCACCGGTGGTCAGGAATTCCATAAACTTGCGCACTTCGGGGCGATCCTGGAACATTACGTACTGGTCGCCGCCCACCTCGAGGGTCGTCGGCAGGCTGGGATCGATCGGAGGCATCATAAAGACGCCCACCTGGTTGTCCAGGTCGGCCTGGACATCCTCGGGGAAAAAGTTGGTGACAAAGCTGCCCTGCAGATGCAGCCAGCACTTGGGGGGGTCGTCAAAGAGCCAGGTGGGGGGGATTTTGAAATCGGTGGTGGCGATGGTGGCAGGGCCGCCATAGACCATTGTGTCGTCCATCCAGATGCTGTCCATAACCTCCCAGGCACCCTTGACCTCGGGGGAATCGAACTTGAGTTCGTGGGAGATCCACTGGTCGTACTTTTCCACGGGCTGGGTGCGCAGCATGAGGTTTTCCATCCAGTCGGTGCCGACCCAACCGGTGGCCGCGCCGGATTCGATGCCGATGCACCAGGGGGGCGTACCGGCGGCGGCGATTTTCCCGGACAGGGCCATCAGATCGTCCCAGGTGGCAGGAACGGTATAGCCGGCGGACTCAAAGGCCGGCTTGTTGTACCAGATCCAGCCCTTGGCGTTGACGCGGTGAAAGAGGCCGTAAGGGACGCCCTTGTACGAACCCAGCTCCTTCCAGGCCGGCGAATAATTGTGATCGTAGAGTGCAATGATCTCGTCCCATAGGGGAACAATTTGACCCTTTTCGGCGAATTTCATCATCAGGCCGGGTTGGGGGATCGCGGCGATATCGGGGGGGTCGCCGGCCTCGACGCGCACGTTGATCAGGGTTTCGAACTCGGCCGTGCCGGCATAGATCACGTCAATGTCGGGGTTTTCGGCCTCAAAGACGGCGATCACCTGTTGGAAGGCGGCCTCTTCCTCCCCACGGAAGGGGCCCATCACAAAGATGGTGCCCGTATCCTGGGCGGGGCCGGCCGGCGTCGGCTCGGAGGTCTCGGTGGCCCCACAGGCGGCCAGCATCATCGAGGCGACGAGCAGAACGGACAGAAACCAGAACATCTTTTTGTTCAACATCTTTTTTTCTCCTTTAGAGCTGCTTTCTCTGTCATGCAGCGTGGGAACGAATCTGAACCGTTCCCCCGGACAACCACGATCGGTCATCCTAAACTTGCTTGGTGCTTTTTCCGCAAAAATTATGGGGCCACCTCCTTTTCAACTAGCCCCCTTGGTTAGGTAGGGGGGGAGCCGTCGTACTTCGCACAACCAATTCGGTGGGGAGCACCTCGTGCACAGGTTCTTTCGAAGCATCCTCCAGTGCATCGAGGAGCAATTCCACCCCACGTCGACCGGACTCGAAGAGCAACTGGCGGATGGTCGTCAGTTGCAGAATATCGGCCAGCTCGATATCGTCGTAGCCAATGATGGAGAGATCCCCCGGGACGCCCAGGCCGGCCTCCATCGCCGCTTCCAACACGCCCACTGCCTGGGTATCGCTGGCGGCAAAGATGGCCGTGGGCGGTTGGGGCAGGCGCAGCAGCTTGTGGGCCGACTCGCGGGCCTCCTGCCGGCCGTGCTGGTTCTCGACATAGTACTCGGGGCGAAAGGGGATGCCGGCCTCCTCCAGTACCTGGCGATAGCCCAAAAAGCGGTCCCGGCTGGAGCCAAAATTGAAGGGGTTCTCGATAATGTCGCCGACAAAGCCGATGCGGCGGTGGCCCAGCTCGACCAGGTGCTCGGTGGCCTGGCGCCCTCCCTCGACGTCATCCACGGTGACCCGGTGCAGCATGTTCAGGGCGGGGTGGTCCGCATCGATGAGCACGATGGGCACATCGGCATCGGCCAGTTGGGCGGCCTCCGGCTCGGCCGGTGAGAGAGAGATGATCAAGACACCGTCGGCCTGGTTGCGGTCGGGGATCTTGACAAAGCAGTTCTCGTAATGCTCGGTCGTCTCGATGTTGTGGATGACCAGATCGTAGCGGCTCTCCGTCAGCAAGCTCACGGCGCCGTTCAGCCGCTCCGAGACCGAGGGCCGGGTGAAGAAAGGCACGATGACGGCGATGGCCAGGGTTTTGCCTGTGGAAAGCCGACGGGCCATCAGGTTGGGGCGATAGCCCATCTCTTGGACAATTTGCAAAATGTGCTCGCACGTATCGGGATTGACCAGGGGACTGTCATTGATGGCGCGGGAGACCGTCCCCGGCGAAACACCGGCTGCGCGGGCGACGTCTCGAATAGTGATGGTCTTTTTGCTGGACATGGTCTGGGCCTATCGCGTCATTGAACCGGTTTAATTAAACCGATTTCAGTATAACATGTTGAAGGGCTTTTGTCAAGTCTTGGGCCGGTTTGCACGGGCCATGTGCCTGTGCTATAATGCCCCTAGAGCGATGGTTGGCCAAAGCAGTGTGAACGCAGAGCATGGGGAACCCACATGTCCACAGCAGCAGCCCCACCATCACTACGCTGGTGGGAGGAAATCCGCCCCCATATGGTGGTGATCGCCTATTTCTGCGTTCTGCTTTTGGCCCTTTCCCTCCAGAATCGGGGGGGCGACCCCGACTTTTGGTGGCATTTGCGCACAGGCCAATGGATTGTAGAGCAAGGCAGCATTCCCCAACAGGACGATTATTCCTACACCGCCCAAGGTCAGCCCTGGATCGCGCACAGTTGGTTGAGCGACGTGGCTATGTACCTGCTCTATCGCTACGTCGGACCGTTCAGCCTGCCCCTGCTGCGTTCCCTGCTGCACACGGCCTGCTTTGCCCTGCTGCTCAAATTGGTTTGGGAACGCTGGCCCCGCCTGGGCGGGTCTCTAAGCCTGATCCTCTTGGCCTTTTTCGCCTCGGCCAAGTTTTGGCTGGTGCGCCCCAACAGCTTGAGCCTGGCCCTGGTCATATTACTGCTCTACCTGTGGCACCGCTACAAGTATCAGGGCCGCGACACGCTCTGGGCCATACCACCGCTGATGCTGCTGTGGGCCAATTTGCACTCGGGTTGGATCTATGGCCTGCTGCTGTTGGGCGCCCTTTGGTTCGGCGAGGCCATTGCCCTCTTTGTCCCCCACATCTGGCCAGACCTCAGACCCTTAGAAAAGAGCCGCTGGCGGCGATTGGGCCTTTTTTCCCTGCTCTCCGTCCCAACGCTGCTGCTCAACCCCTACGGATTGCATCTGTTGATCTACCCTTTCCGCTATTGGCTCGGCAACATTACCCTGCATACGCACTATGTCGGGGAGTGGCTCTCCCCCGACTTTCACCAGCCCAGCAACCTCCTGCTGGCCCTGCTGCTGCTCCTGCTGATTGGAGGCCTGGCTTGGCGCCGCAGCGGGCTGGGGCCGGCCGAGACCATGGCCCTGCTCCTTTTTACCGGGCTGTCCCTACGTTCCGTCCGCGCGGCCGGCAGTGCGATCCCCCTGCTGGCCTGGTCAATCGCCGGCCTGCTGGGCCAGGGACTGGCCCCCTCCCGGTCAAATCCCAGTCGACGGGGGGCCTGGCCCCGTCCCAAACAGCAGCGGACCTGGCTGTGGTACGGAGGAAGCCTGTTCTTTTTGCTGCTGCTGCTCTTACCCATCGGTTTAGAATATGCCCACTGGGGCCAACAGGACGGCTTTCTGGGCGAAAATCCAGACCTACAACAAGCCGCCAGCGTAATCCTGCACCTGCCCCAAGAGGCTCGCCTGTTCAACAGCTACAATATGGGGGGCTATTTGATCTGGCGGCTCTACCCGCAGCAACGGGTCTTTATCGACGGCCGGGCCGACCTGTATGGGGACGATATCTTTGCCCAGTACATGCGCGTCTGGAGGACCGATTCCTCATGGGCACAGGTACTGGAAAGCTATGATGTGCAAATCACTATCTGCGAGCGCGATACCGCTTTGGCCACCCTGCTCTTGGAAAGCCCTTCCTGGGATCCGCTCTATCTCAACGCCACCGCGGCGGTGTTCCAAAAGGCGCCCTGAATGAAAAGAGCGCCCATAAAATTAGTACTTTACCACCGAAATTCTTGCCGAAATAACAGGGATTTCAAGCACAAAGGACACAAAGGGTTCAAAGGGAAAAAACTTGGTGTCCTTCGGGTCCTTTGTGGTTCTCTATTCTGAGATTTATCGACGGTTTCCCAGACGGAAATGCCTTGCCCCCTACAAGGGTTTTCGCAAGTTCCTGCGGTTATACAGGTATAGGAGAACAAGATGGAAGCAAGAATAGACCTGACCACACGTATTGAGGAACAAATACAGGCCCTACAAGGAGAGCTGGAGAAACTGCGCCGGGAGCTGCAGGAGCTCAATGTGGTCATCCCCCAAAACTCGGTGGAGGTGGATCGCCTCTCCCAGCGCGAATTGTCCATCTCGAGCCGGATGCGCGAGATGGAATTGAACCTGGACAACTATCCCCGCACGGATATCAAGCAATTTTATACCTCCTTACACGAAGTCCAACTGCGCCACTATATGATGCGCACCCAATTGGAACAGCAGCAGAGCAAACAAAAGACCCTGCAGGCCCGGCAGAAGGAAATACAAAATCTGATTTTGCTCTTTGAGACCTTGCAGGAACAGGGCACTGGGGGGCGAACTGCACGCCAGCTACAGTCCCAGGATGACACTTCTGAGCAGGAGTTGATCTCCAAGATCATTCAAGCCCAAGAGGAGGAGCGCCTGCGAATCTCGCAACAGATTCATGATGGTCCGACTCAGACCATGTCCAACCTGGTATTGCAGGCCGAGGTCTGTGAACGCTTTGTGGACAAGGACCCCGTTGAAGCCAAGACCGAGTTGACCAGCCTCAAGACCACAATTCATCACACCCTACAGGTAATGCGCCGCTTTATCTTTGACGTGCGCCCCATGATTCTGGATGATTTGGGGCTGGTGCCCACCCTCCGCCGCTACATTCAGGATTTCAGTGAGCGCACAAGTGTCGAGACCAACCTGGTCGTCCAGGGCGTAGAGGGACGGCTTCCCGCACATCTGGAAATCTCGATCTTTCGCCTGATCCAGGAAGCGCTGACCAATGTTTCCAAGCATGCCCACGCCCCCCACGCCCGGGTGGCCCTGGAACTGGAGGGCCATCAGATCGTCGCCATTGTAGAAGACGATGGAGTCGGCTTTAACATCGAAGAAATGGAACAAGATCGACGCCAGGGCCAACGCCGCATGATGGGAATCGCCAACATGCGCCAACGGGTGGAAACACTGCTCAAGGGCCAGTTGATCATTGAAAGCACCCCTGGTCGCGGCACCCGCGTCATCGCCACCATCCCCATGCAGGAACTTGGTGAACAAGGGTAGGGCAAGTACTAGATGGATATAGTACCAAAGTACTATTGACTTGTATTGGATTTGTGGTATAATAAGAGTGCCAGCTTGCAAGAGCTGAGGCCAATCGAAGAAGGAGGTGAATCACATGCTGCGACGCTTCTTTGCTCGTGAGAAGGGCCAGGGTCTGGTCGAGTACGCGCTCATCCTTTTCTTGATCGCAATTGTCGTTATTGCTGTTCTTGCGCTGCTCGGTCCGCGGATCGCCGAAATCTTTGGCTCCGTGTACAACAGCATCACCTAGGTGAGTGCTACGTACAACCAGGTCTGAACCCAAAATGCCCCTCCCTTTACGGGGGGGGCATTTTCTTGGAAAAAGCCCGTGAAAAAGCTCGCCTGGCTCCTCCGTTCAACTTGGCTGCTGCCGGCCCTGGCCCTCTGTCTCCACCTCGTACTTGTCTACAGCATCGCTCGGCAGCCACTGGACATCAACCGCCAACCCGGCGCGCAACGCTCCCTCATTTGGCCCCTCCATAACGACACCGTCCACCGCCGGGGACCTGGGGCTGACCTTTTCGCCGTGTATCACGCCGGCCAAGCCCTGCGGGCCGGCCTGAGCCCCTACGAGTCCGCCGAGTCCCCCCAACGCACGCCCTACTTTTATCCCTTCCGCTACCTGCCCCTCATCGGACAGACGCTGGGGCGTTTTCTGTCCTGCTTTTCCCCGCGCCTGGCCTATTGGATCTGGGTCGTCCTATTAGAGCTAAGCCTGGCAGTGTTCCTCCTGGCCTTTAACCGACGCCTCCCCGATCCGGGCCGGCGCTGCTTTAGCACCTGCCTCCTGCTGTTGAGCAGCCCTTATCTGCTGGAATTGCACCTGGGGCAGTTCACCTTTCTCACCTTGACCCTTTTGAGCCTGGCCCTGTTGGTCCAGGAATACCCCAGAGGCTGGCTGCGCGGGCTGTGGGCCCGGGGCTTTGGCGCGCTGAGCTACACGGCCTCCCTGCTGCTCAAGTTCTTCCCCCTGGTGACCTTCGCTGCCCTCCTGCGGCACCGCCGCTACCTAGCGCACCTGGCCCTGGCCACCCTGCTGCTGGCCCTGGCCATCCCTTACTTTATGGCCCACCCCCCTGATCTGAACATCTTTTACGCCAAGAATGTCGCCAACCTGTCCGGGGGGATGGACTCGGGCAATTTTGGACTGGTCTATCTGTTTTATCTGGTCGCCCAGGACACTGGAGCCGACTGGATCCTCGAACAATGGCCGGCCTGGACCTCGTTGTGGCGGCTGGCTATACTGGGGCCAAGTACCCTGATCGTCCTCCTGTCCCGGGACAGGCGCGTAATCCTGGGCGCCGGGACGATGGTCTTTGCCCACCTGGTCAGCACCAGCCAGGTCTGGGAGCATCACCTAAGCGGAGCAATCGTTGTAGGATTCCTGCTCTGGTTCGAACTGGGGAAAGAGCAGGAGGGTCGGCCCCGAGCACTGCCCCTCCTACTGGCGGCCGGCCTGCTGTTGCTGGCCCTACCAACGCCCTTTGCCCTGTTGGACCAGGCCAAGGATCCCAGCCTGTGGGACCCAAGCGTGGACTGGCCGGCCTACGCGCGCTACCTGCTGATCCTGCCCAAGGTCCTGCCCACCGTGCTCATCTATCTGAGCAGCCTCTTGGTCCTGCTCAAAAGCGGGCTGCACCTACCCCTCTGGCCCACCGCCGGCCGTTGACCGCGGGACAGGCTCGTCGGCCCAGCGCTCAAGGCCAACGGTACAGGCTGGCCCCCTCGTTCGCCCAGACAAACTCGAGTTGCTCGCTTTGGGCGGCCAATGCCGCCTCGGCCTGGTAGTCCGGGGCATTGGAAAGGTAAAGATAGGTGGGCTGCAAACCATAGCCGCCGGCTACGGTCAGGTAGCAGTCGGGGGTGGGGCATTCCTGCAGTTCCCGGTCCAGAGCAAACACGCTGTCATCCTCGGCCCACTCGCTGCCCCAGATCACGTTCAATGTGTTCCGTTCGGTCAGCAGGGGGAACCATTCGATCTCGTCCCCCATGACGAGAAAGCTGGCCTCAGGCGGGGTGTGCTCCTGGATCCAGGCCATCGCCGCCAACTCGTCGACGCTGACCATGTCCTCCTGCACCGAGAGGTGCATGCCCCAGGCAAAGGCGCGCACGATGCCCCAGCCAAAAAGGACCAGGAGCAGCAGCCCGACCAACAGCGGCCGGCCGGGCCCACGCCTGGCCAGAGGCTCCGCCTCAGCACCGGCCAGGACCACGTCCAGCAGGCCGGCCCCGGCCAGCAGGGCCAGGGGCACCGCGACCAGGTAGCTGAACTCGCGGGGGATGACATAGAGGAACAGGGTCCACAAGGGCAGCACATAGGCCCGCCGGGCCAACAAGGCCGCCAGCCCGATCAGGGCTAAAATGCCCCACGGCGACAGCGGCAGCTGTTGTTCGACGAGCAAGCCCATTTTGGCCAGCAGCAGGGCCCCCAGGTCGGCGTGCTGCCGGAAAAACGTGCGCAGGAAAATGGCCGGCCCGTGCTCCAGGCTGACGGTCAACCAATAGGGAGCGCTGAACAGCAGCCCAACCCCGCCGGCCAGGAGCAGGCGCCAAAAAGCGAGGCGCCGCCCCCCGGCCCGCAGCAGCCACAGCAAGCCCAGGGACATGGCCAGGCCGTAGGCGCCGCCGGGCGAGGCCAGCAGGTTCAAAGCAATCGCTCCACCCAGCAGCAGGATGTTGGACCCACTCGGATGTCGGCTCAACCGCAGAAAAGCAATGATCCCCAGGATAAAGCACAACGTCCCCAGGCCCTCTACCAGGCCCTCGCCAGGCAGGTGCTCCAAAAAGGCCGCCGGCAGCAGGGCATAGATCGCCGTGCTCAACAGGGCCTTGCGCCCGTCGAAAAACTGCCGGGCCAGCAAAAAAAAGGCCCCCACCGTCAGCACGGAGAAAAGCGCCGGCAGGACGTTCACCAGGACAAAACGGGGCGGCGAGAAGCAATGCAGGAGCAGCGCCTCCAGGTAAAAAGCCAGCGGGGGATAGGCGTAGGGGAGCCCCTCCAGAGTATAATAGGGGATGTGCTGCGGGAGAGCCCAGCCCCGCCGCAGGATCTCTTGGGCGAAGAGCAGGTAAAGCCCACCCATGCCAAAAGGCCGCAGCGTGGCCTGGGGAAACTGGAACAGGGGAAAGAACCGCACCAACGCACCCAGCAGCCAGATAAGGCCCAGCAGGATGCGGCGATCCTGTGGCGGCAGTTCAAGTTCGGAGGTCGGTGGCTTCTGCTCCATCAGGTGCTCCTTGAGGTGGGACGTATTGATTCGTAGGGGCGACACAACGATCCGGCGATTCTTCGAATCGTTGGATCGTCGTCGCCCCTACAAGAGCATTTACATCCTTCGTGCTTGACCATCCCGGCTGCGCCGGCTGGAGCATAGGGCCTACCGGTGAGTCTGGCCCGGCCTAGATCACGCCCAACTCGCGCCCCACCTTTTCAAAGGCCGCCAGGGCCTGGTCCAGATCCTCTCGTGAATGGGAGGCCGAGTTCATCACACGGATGCGGGCCTCGCCCTGCGGGACGGTCGGAAAGCCCAGGGCCATGGCAAAGATGCCTTCCTCGAAAAGACGGGCCGAGAACTGCTTGGCCAAAGGGGCCTCCCCGAGCATGACCGGGACGATGGGCGTCTCGGTCTTGCCGGTGTCGAAGCCGAGCTGCTGCATGCTCTGCTTAAAGTACTCGGCGTTGGACCAGAGTTTGTCCACCAGCTCCTCGGATTCGCTCAGGATGCGCACCGACTCGAGACAGGCGGCCGTATCGGCAGCCGTGACCGCGCTGGAAAAGAGGAAGGGGCGGGCCTTTTGCCGTACAAAGTCCATGACCAACTTGCTGCCGGCAATGATCCCGCCGACCACGCCAAAGGCCTTGGAAAAGGTGCCGATCTCGACGTCAAACTTGCCCTGCAGGCCGAAATGGTGCACAATGCCCCGGCCTTTGCCCAAAACGCCCTCGCCATGGGCATCGTCCACCATGGTCATCACCCCGTACTTGGAAGCGACCTCGTACAACTTGTCCAGGGGGGCGACGTCACCGTCCATAGAAAAGACTCCATCGGTGATCAACATCCCGCGGCGGTACAGAGGCAAATGCTCGCGGATCTGGTGCTCGGCGTGCTCCGGATCGCGGTGTTCAAACACGATAATCTTGGAGCGGGCCAGCCGGCAGCCGTCAATGATGGAGGCGTGGTTCAGGCGGTCGGAAAAGATCACGTCCTCTTTGCCCACCAACGCCGGAATGACGGCCTGGTTTGCACAGAATCCCGACTGTACGTAGAGGGCGTCCTCGACACCCTTGAAGCGGGCCATCTCCCGCTCCAGCTCGACATGCAGATCCAGGGTGCCGGCGATGGAACGTACGGCAGCCGGCCCGGCGCCCCACTTGTCCAGCGCCGCCTTGGCCGCCTCCCGCGGGCGGGGGTGATTGGCCAGGCCCAGGTAGTCGTTGGTGCAAAAGTTGAGCACGGGCTTGCCATCCACAACCATGTGGGCGCCCACGGAGGAATTGATGGTGCGCAGGCGAATGAGAAGCTTTTCCCGCTCCAGCCGCTCCATCTCTTCGTGAATAAAATCAAACTTGTCGGTCATTGTCCTTTTCTCCTTGGTCGGCCCCGTCGGACCGAAAACTTGCAGCTCACTGGCAACTAGATGTCCGCCGGATCCGGATACATCACCACCTTGCCCGCCCGGCGGTCGGCGGCATCCATGGCGGCAAAGCCCTGCTCAAAGTCGTCCAGGGGGATACGATGGGTAATCACGGGTGAGGGGTCCAGCTTGCCCGATCGCAGCAGGCCGGCCATCTGGAACCAAGTCTCCCACATCAGGCGGCCATTGATCCCCAGGATCCGCGCCCCCTTAAAGACAATGCCGTTGGCCAGGTCCATCTGGATCGGCCCAGCGGGAAGGCCAAAGGCGGAAAAGCGCCCGCCTTTACGCAGGACTTGCAGGCCCTCGGAAACCGCCTGCTGGCTTCCGGTCATTTCCAGGACCACGTCCACCCCGATGCCCTCCGTAGCATCCAGGATGGTGCCCACCACGTCGGTGCCCGGCTCGGTGATGTTCAGGCAGACATCACTGCCCATCTGCCGGCCCAGGTCCAGGCGGAAGGGATATTTGCCGACCTGAAAGATCCTGCCGGCGCCAGAGGCGCGGGCTACGCCGACGACATTGATGCCGGCCGGTCCATCGCCAAAGACGGCCACACTCTGGCCCGTGATCGGCTCGGCCAGGGCGGTATAGACGGCGTTCCCCAGCGGCTCCAGAATGGCGGCGATAGCCGGGTCCAAGTCGGGATCGTTCTTCCAGGCCACCACCTCGGGGATCACGGCGTACTCGGCAAAGGTGCCCCGGGTATCGATCCCCAGAATCTTGAGGTTGGCGCAGATGTGCTGCTGCCCACTGCGGCAGACTGGACAGACCGTGCAGGGAATGTGGCTCTCGGCCGAGACAAAGTCGCCCTCCTTGAGCAGGGTGACATCGCGACCGATCTGAACGACGTGCCCACAGACCTCGTGACCGAGGACCAGAGGGGGCTTGATCCGACTGGCCGACCAGTCGTCCCAATGATACACGTGGCGATCCGTCCCACAGATCGAGGTCGCCTTGACCTTGATCAGAACCTCCCGCGGGCCGGGCTCGGGAATGTCGACCATGTGCATCTCCAGCCCCGGTCCGGCCTGGGCCTTGAGAATAGCCCGCATTTTTTCTGACATAGAATACCTCCTTCGTCGTTAAAGCCGTCCTCCACATTGAGGTCCAATTTCACCAAAGAGATTATAGCACAGCCTGCCCTAGTGATGCAAGTTGCGTTTTGACAAACCTGGGGCCTTCTGTTAGAATGACTCTGGCGAATTTCAAGGGAAACACGCCCCTACTCGATGGCGAAAAAGGGCGTTTCCTTAGCCGCCCCCCCCCCGGATTCGGGGGGGATATATCAGGACAGTACCGACAATGACGTCGGGAATCGCGGAGGAAGTTGGATGTCCGGTCAGCGGCGGGGAATCAAGCGCTTGTTACTGCTCTCGCTCCTGGCGCTGGCCTTGCCGGCGGCGTGCGCCGTCGAGCCGACCCCCATCGAAGGGGAACCTACCCCAACCGCCGGGGTCAAGTTTCTGATGCCAACCCCAGGGACTCCCCACGCCTCTCCCTCCCGCACTCCCACACCGGAGGTCATCCGCTACATTGTCCAGCAGGGCGATACGCTCTATGATATCGCCCTGCGTTATGGTGTGGATATGGACGAGATCATTGCTGTGAACAACCTGTCGGATCCCAACGCGCTGACCGTAGGCCAGGAACTACTCATTCCGATCCAGGCAGAACCGACACCCATGGCAACTCCTTCGTCCTAGGTCCCGTTGTCTGAAAGGGCGGCCCCCTGGCTAGGCGGCGGGTCTTTGAACGTTCAATCCAAATAAGGCTGCAAAAGCGGCACCAATGCAAGGAGGCAAGCTGATGGAAAAACCGATCGAGATTCGCTGGCACGGCCGGGCCGGCCAGGGGGTCGTCACGGCGGGCGAGCTGTTGGCCGAGACCGCGATGAAAGAGGGCAAGTATTTCCAGGCCTTCCCGGACTATGGCCCCGAACGCATGGGGGCTCCGGTCAAATCCTACACCCGCATCAGTGAACATCCCATCGAGATCCACAGCCAGATACTGGAACCGGACGTCGTGATCGTGGTCAATCCCAACCTGATCGGCATCGTCGACCTGGTCGAGGGTTTGCGCGACGAGGGCCAGGTGCTGGTCAACACGTCGGAAAGCCCGGCCCAAATTCGCCATCGGCTCCATCTGACCGACAGCCCGGTCAAGGTCTGGACCGTCGACGCCGGCCGCATCGGGATGGAAACGATAGGACGCGATATCCCCAGTACGATCATGCTGGGCATGGTGGCCCGCGCGACCGACCTGATCCAACTGGACTCGCTCATACAGTGCGTCGAGGAAAAGCTGGGCGAAAAGTTACAGCGCCATATTGTAGAGGCTAACCTGAATGGCCTGAAGCAGGCCTACGAGCAAGCGGTTGAGGGCTAGTTTCGCCCCGCCTTTGGAGGAAAACCATGCCAGACAAACTTCTTAGCTGGAAAGAGGCCGCCATGGGCGGCGTCGTCACCCGGCCCGGCAGCTCGGCCGACTACCACACCGGCACCTGGCGCTCTACGCGGCCGGTGCACGACGACGAGCAGTGCGTACACTGCCTGACCTGCTGGGTCTATTGTCCCGATTCGGCCATCATTGTCCAGGACGGTCGTTGGACCGCCTTTGATTACGACCACTGCAAAGGCTGCGGCATCTGTGCCGAGGTCTGCCCGGTCAATATTAAACAACCCCACGCAGTCACCGGCGAGATGGGCCACGTCATCCAAATGATCCCGGAAACAGAGGCGGAGTAGCTGGACTGCACCCACGTGAAGGAGGAACCCCATGGTAAAAATGCAGATTAGAGCGATGGACGGCGCCCACGCCGTGGCCGAGGCGATGCGCCAGATTGACCCCGACGTGGTGGCGGCCTATCCGATCACCCCGCAAACGGCGGTGGTACAGACCTTTTCCCAGTTCGTCGCCGACGGCGAGGTCGGCACCGAGTTTGTCGCGGTGGAGAGCGAACACGCCGCCATGAGCGCCTGCGTCGGGGCCGCCTCTGCCGGCGGCCGCGTCATGACGGCCACGGCGGCCAACGGCCTGGCCCTGATGTTGGAGATTGTCTATATCGCCTCCTCTATGCGCCTGCCAATGGTCATGACCGTGGTCAACCGGGCCCTCTCGTCTCCCCTGAACATCCACTGTGACCACTCGGACTCGATGATGGCCCGCGAGGCCGGCTGGATGCAGCTCTATGCCGAATCCTGCCAGGAGGCCTATGATAATGTCATCCAGGCCGTCCGCATCACCGAACACCCCGAGCTGCTGACCCCCGTGATGAGCATGCTGGACGGCTTTATCACCGGTCACGGCGTAGAGAGGGTGGACCTTCTCCCCGACGAGGCCGTCCAGGAATTCATCGGCACCTATACCCCCAAGTTCTCCCTGCTGGATATAGACCAGCCCATCACCATGGGCGCCTGGGATATGTACGACTATTACTTTGAGCACAAGCGCCAGCAGACCGCGGCCCTCTCCAAAGCCCTGCCGATCATTGAGCAGGTGGGCCGGGAGTATGGCGAGCTGACCGGCCGCAGCTATGGCATCCTGGATAGCTATGGCATGGAGGATGCTGAAATCGCCATAGTCGCACTCTCATCCGCGGCCGGCACCGCCCGCACCATTGTCCGCCAGGCTCGTGAGGAGGGGGTCAAAATCGGCCTGGTCAAACCACGTGTCTTTCGACCCTTCCCCGACCAGCAGTTGGCGCAGACCCTGGCTAACTGTAAAGCCGTGGCGGTCATGGACCGCTCCATCTCCTTCGGGGCGATGGAGGGCGCAGGCCCCATCTTTTTGGAACTGTGCGCCGCCCTGTTCGCCCACGGCCAGTTCGAGACCCAGGTTGTGAACTATATCTTTGGCCTGGGCGGGCGTGATACCGTGCCCAGTGACATCGAGCAGGCGGTCCGGGATTTGCAGGAAATCGTCCGCACTGGGGAGCGTGGCTCCATGGTGCGTTACCTCGGCCTGCGGGAGTGACGCAGCCGCCGCTGAGAACGCCGGCAAGACAGCGGGCTGCGCCCCTGGCTAACCCGGCGACAATGGAGGAAAGTTATGGCCATCAAGCTGAAGGAAGTCGCCAGTCGCGAGGAAAAGTTTGCCCCCGGGCATCGTCTCTGCGCCGGCTGTGCCGAATCAATTATCATGCGCCAAATTTTGAACGCCATTGAGGTGCCCGTGGTCGCGGCCTGCGCCACCGGCTGCCTGGAAGTGGCCAGTTCCATGTTCCCCACCACGACCTGGAAAATCCCCTGGGTCCACAACGCCTTTGAGAACGCCTCCACCACCGCCTCCGGCATGGAGGCGATGTACCGGGCACTGCTGCGCAAGGGCAAGATCGACGATCGTGGCATCAAGTTCATGGCCTTTGGGGGGGACGGGGCCACCTATGATATCGGCCTGCAGTGGATCTCGGGCGTGATCGAGCGCGGCCACCAGGTCGCCTACGTCTGCCTCAACAACGAGGCCTATATGAACACCGGCATCCAGCGCTCCAGCGCGACGATGCTGGGCGCCCACACCACCACATCGCCGGCCGGCACCAAGATCCCCGGCAAGCAGCAGCCGCGCAAGCCCCTTACCGAGATCATCGCCGCCCACAATATCCCCTACGTGGCCCAGGCCAACCCCTGGCGCTGGCGCGATCTGATGACCAAGGCCCAAAAATCCGTCGCCGTCGACGGGCCGGCCTTTATCAACGTCCTCTCGCCCTGCCCGCGTGGCTGGCGCCACGATTCCGCCCAGACCATCGAGGTGGCCAAGATCGCCACCCAGACCTGCATCTGGCCCCTCTTTGAGGTCGAGGACGGCGAGTGGAAACTCAACTACAAGCCCAAGGAAAAACTGCCCGTCACCGTCTGGCTAAAGATGCAGGGCCGCTTTCGCCATCTCTTTACCCCAGCCTTTGAGCATATCATTGACGAGATCCAGGAGCAAGTGGACGCCGAGTGGCAGCGCCTGCTGCAACGCTGCGGCGAGGCTTAGGCCTCGCATCACTCGCGCCTGAACAACCAAAAGTGAACCGGCCTCCCGCAGTCCTCGGACCTGCGGGAGGCCGGTCCTTCCGCCAGCCGTGAACGGCACTCTACAGATTCCCGCGTGCGCGCCTGGCATCGGCCGCCCTACCTCTACACCTCAACGGATCTGGTAGTCCCAGTGGCTCGGTCCCGCGGCGATGTCGGTGGACACTGTAAAAGACCAGCTATGGGTCTGCCCATTTACCTGAATCGAGACCTCATAAGTACTTCCTGGCACCAGAGGATCCCGGGGAATAAGCACGATGGCGTCCCGAGCATTGAGAATATTCCGCCCCAGTCTCTGGGCCTCGCTGTCGGGATTGCTATAGTTGGTCTCATCAAAGACGCAGTGTTCCAGGACTGTGCCTCCCTGTCGGAAAGAGTGAGCGGTAACATCGGGGGTGAGATTCCCCGGACCGATTTGCACTATAAGCGGCAGACCGCTGGGATGGCTATACCCGGGACAACTGCTGAGCGGGTCGGGATATTCAGCGGTGCCCAGATACAACGGCACGATTGTATTGTCCCCGGGCCACATCACCGGAAAGCTTACCGAAGGCGAGATACCGGCCCGTCCTCGAATCACGTCCAGTGCCGCGCCCATCTGCAGGCCACCATCGGCCTCACGATAACTGCCAAAGCCAACCTGCTGCAAAGCCGGATCGATGATGCCCACCCCATGAAAGGGCGCACGCATCCACAGTTCGATGGCATATTCGTCCAAGGTGTTCAGCCCGCCACCCATCAGATTGCTCGCCCGTGCCGCCGCATCCCCTTCAACTGTGTACCAGGGATTGGCAGGGTCCTCGTAATGGTCGACCATATCGTTCTTGACCATATAGCGGGCATGGTACCAGCAACCGAGACTCCAGTCACTATGTTCGCTCACCGTCGGCAGTTCCGCCATATCCCGGTAGTAATTGACATACGGCAGCCAGGGCCACGGTGTGGCGGTTGGGGTAGCAGTAGGTGTAGCAGTGGGCGTGGCAGTCGGAGTTGCACTGGGCGTGGGTGTGGCGGTCGCAGTGGGTGTCGGTGTGGGCGTGTCCGTGGGCGTGGGCGTGTCCGTGGGCGTGGGCGTGTCCGTGGGCGTGGATGTAGGCTCCGGTGTGTGAGTCGGAGTTGGAGAAGTGGTGGGTGTCGGTGTGGCGGTGGGGGTAGCAGTCGGTGTGGGGGTGGGATCGCGCCGGACCAAAGCCAGGTAGTCTCGCTGCGGCATCCGCCCAAACAGGGCCAGGTTATCGCTCAAATCCTGCTCTGCCAGAGCACCATCCACATTGATCCCTATATAGAGGCCTGGCCGCCAAGGACCACCCCACTCCAACACGCTTTCCACATGATCCCCGGCCGGCACCATCACAGTCTGCTGCACAAGCGGTAGATCTCCTGGATCGGGCCAGCACTCGTACAGCGCTAATTTAGCCCCCAAAGCGTCACGCGGCCCGCTGTTGTACACGGGAATCACCAGCGATAGCGATTCCTCCAACAACTTGCCCCGAACACTCTCTGAATGAACGCCCAGGTCGGGCAACAAGCCCAGCACAGTCCAACCCATGTTGTTGTCCCCATCCGCCTCCGGCAAAACGGACGGCCCATTGACCACCGCATAGAGCAGGTACCAACCTTCCGAGTAGGCGGCTGTGTCCCAGTTGTAGGATGTCTCTACCGCTTGGCCAACTTTCAGACCGCAGATCTGGCTCTGGGCGACCAGGACACCCGTGATGGGATCGTCCAGGTAGAAAGAGACCGTCAAGACATCCGCCGCGATCACGCCACTGTTGCTGATTACGGTGCTCAGGGTGACCGCTTGACCAGAGCCGTAGGAGACCCAGACAGCGGCCATGACCAAATCTGGCCGCAGCGGTCGAATCCAGGCCTGGTTGTTGTCCTCGCGCCATTCGGCCACCAAGTTGTCCGGATCGAGTAGCACCGCTAACTGCTGCTGCGAGGCCGTGGGGGGCACCGACCAATCAAACGAAATTGTCGTGCTCAGGCCGGCGCCCAGGGAAAGGCTTTGGCTCACGAGCAGATTGCCTTCCAGTTCGGGATCCCCTTGGTAAGCGAGCACATGCGCACAAGATAGGGGCAGGTCGCCCCGATTGCGCACGCTGACACTGACGGTAGCTGTGTGGCCAGGTTCTGGGTTCGCGGGGAGCAAAACGATATCCTCCGGCCTGACATGCAAATCCACCCCGAGGCTGTGGCTCAACACACAGAGCCGGCTGCCACCAAAAACGGTCACGTCGCTGACGATCAGCGTGGGCGAGACGGTGATGGTTTCGCTGAGCAACTCGTCCTTGAGCAATGCCAGCCAGACAAGCCCATCCTCGAAAACCGGGTCCGGCATTCGCTCCAATGGTCGATCCTGGGTCAACCGGGCTGGCGGCATAGCCTGAGCCGTGGCCCAATCATAGACCGTGTACTCCAGGTCCCCTCCCACTGCCGAAGGCTCCTGCCAGAACAAGAACAATTGCCCCGGTGGCCCCAATACCACGCCATAGTCCAGTAGCGCCGACGAGCTTGACTCCAGGATCGGCCGCCGCTCTCCACTGGGAGCGTTCTCCCAGTAGTAAAGGGTCGTCCCCCCCAGCCAGACCAGGTGGCTCGTGCCATCCGCGCTGTAGAGCACGCGGGGGGCACTATCGGCCTGATCGTCGTATGTCAACCGAATGGGGTGATGCCAGATGCAGCCATCCCAATGACGGATATAAAGCTCCTGGTCAGTGGCCGTACTCAGGTCGCCGTCCAAATCGCGGGTATAGGCGAACATGGCCAGCGTGTCACTGTAGCAGGCCAGGTGCATTTCCAGGCTGTCGCTGACCAGGAGGGCCACCGTCAAAGTCCAACCGTCGCCGTTCCACAGAGCGCTGTAGAGGGTGTCGGATACTGCGGCGCTGCCGACGAGATCGCCCTGCCGGTTCTGCCGCCAGAGCAGCATCAAGGAGTGGCGATCGGGGGACTGGGCCAGCCGAGGCAGGTGGTCAAGAAAACTGTTGTCGGTTACACTTAATGGAGCGGTCCAGGTCAAACCGTTTCCCACGGCATAAACAATCTCTAGCCCCCGAGTATAGGTCAGGTCAAGCGTAGCACTAGGCGGCTGAACGTCTCTCTGTCGTTCCCAAACGACCACGGCCTGGTCCCGATCGTCCAAAACCACCTGCGGCGCCCAATCCTCGTAAGAATCGTCGGTGAGCAGGGCTGGGGGACTCCAAGCATTACCGTCGTATGCGGCGTAAAAGAGTTCCTCCCCCTGCAAAGGCAGCTTGTCGGCCACATGATCGGTCCACAGGAGCAGGCCCTGGCTGCCGCTGAAAGCGAGGCTTGGCTCGGCATAAGAATAGACCTGAGAGACGATCTCGGTTCCCGTAAGTATGGGCAAGGTAGGGGAAAAGGCGCTTGCGCTACCCAGGGCCTGCCATCCACTGCATCCACCGCGGTGTTCTTGCTGGACCGGCCCTTCTTGGAGCCAAGACCAGGCAAAGGTGTCGGTAATGGTGTTCTCAAACCCCCAAAGCCGCACATGGATACCGGATAGATGCTTCAGTTGAGCGCCTGCCAGAAACGAGGGTTCGGGGGGGACCTGTAACTGCAAGGACGCCGTGCCTCCACCATAAACCCGGCTATCCATCCGCCCGGCCACGCCAAGAGCGAGCAGTTGGTGTGTGTGCAAGTCGGCCCCACCCTGATGGCGATTCCACTCCCAACCCGACCAAGCCCGTTGAAATTGGGCCTGGCTGTGCAGGCTGACCTTGGCCCACGCCGTCAGTTGGGCTCGTGGACGGAACCACTGTAGCAATTTTCCGACGGGGTACAGCAGTTCCAATGGTTCCAGGCTTGGCAGTACCGACCACACCTGCGCTTCATCCCGCAACCAGCCGGTTGCACGCAGCTCTAGCAGACCACGCTCCACTTCAAACCCTCGGCCTCCCATAACACTCAGCCGGCCCTGGCCCTCAAGTACACCGGCAAGTTGCTGGCCCCAGGCCGTAATCTGCGTCTCTCCGGACAAGGAGGCCTGGCCCAAGCCTTTCAGGTCTAGGGCCAAGCGGAGCTGGCCCACAGTATTCGTAATACCCAAAGGCTGTTGGCCAAAGTAGGGAAATTCGTCGGGCGGGATCGTCTCTCCTTCCCATGGAGGTTGCGGAAAGGCCAGCATGGACTCGATACGACCTGGCCTGCGGGGGCAATCCTGTCCTCTGACAAGCGTATAGGCCGGTACCCACGGGGGCAATTCAAATCCAATCAAGTTGAGTAGGTACACGGCCGAATGCAGACCTTGCGCATCGATCGCGCTAATGCCAAGCTCGTTGTATCGACCCGTGGGGCTGTACTGCAAATCGTGGCCCAGATCATACGTTTGGGACCCGCCCTGCTCAAGAGCAACCACCCGACTGATCACGTCGTTTAGGGCAAATTCCACATAGCCGGGAAAAGAATCCTGCCAGTCAACCAGCGCGTCGAAACGATCGGACAACACGCCATCCGCTGCAAAATAGGGCCCGCTCAGGCAGGGACGGACTATCTGCACAATGGGCCGGCCGAGTGCCGGCCCCGCAGCGACAAAGTCCTGGCGAACGCTGTCCGGAGGCAGCGAGACAGAGCGGGAAATGGGGTAAAACGTATAGGATTCCCGGAACGGCACCAACGGATATCCGCCGGCCGGCAGATCGACTAGATGATAAAATCCATCGTCACCCGTGCTCGCTTCATGGTCAGGTCCGGCCGAGATCACCACGTCGGCCAAGGGATTGCCATATACGTCCCGAACCCGGCCCGAAACGGAGAAAAAGGGTAGAGGTGAGGGCGTTGGCGTGGTCGAGGGGGTCTCAGTACAGGTAGGACTGGGACTAGAAGAGGGCGTCGGCGTTAAAGTCGGCGGCTCCGCGGGCGTGGCCGTGTGGGGCGGCAAGGGAAGCACTCCCTGGCTGTAGTAAATATCAAATTGCTCCCCAGGCGCATCGTCCTGCCAAAAAACGTGGGCATATCCGGCCTTGACGGCCACCTCGGGGAAGAAGGAGGCGCTGACATTGCTCGACACATTCTCGTCCCCCTGCCAGGTCACGCCACCGTCGCTGGAATAGGAAAAGTATGTCTCGGTGCTGTCGTCGCGATAGTCGGTCCAGACCACGCCAACTTGGCCATCCTGGGCGTCCACCGCCGGCCACAGGGCCTTGACCGGGGAGGCGGAAACGCGGGTCGCAGCGTACCACTGCCCCCCACTCCAACGCCGGAGGAGAATCTGCAGCCGATCTATACCGTCCAGCTCGTCCTCCCAAACCACGTAAACGTCACCCCAGGCAGTGGCCGTGACACGGGCAAAGTGCGAGGCCGAAAGATTGGCCGAGAGGTTGAGGGGGACGCTCCAAGCGTTGCCGAGATACTTGCTGTGATAAATCTCCCAGTTCGCTGCGGCCTCATTGTTGCGCCAGACCACATGTGGAACATCCTCAGCATCGACGGCAATGTCCGGCTCCAAATCGTTGCCGGGTAGATTCGAGAGATTCGTCGGACCATCCCAACTGCCCCCAACCGGCTTGCAGCGAATCAGAATCTCGAAATTCTGATCGGCGACCTCACTTTCCCAAACAACCCAAACCTTGTCCTGGCTATCCACCGCAATACTGGGGTAAAAACTGTGCTGGGGATCTTGGGAGAGGTTCTCCGGTTGAGACCAATCACCTCCGGGATGTTTGACTGCATAAAGAATGTCGTAGGGAGAAGTGCCCCCTCCGGCCCAGACTAGGTGCAACGATCCAGAGCTGTCCAAGGCCAACACCGGGTTGGTATAGCCCGAATTGTCGTGGGGGCCGGCCCATTCCCAGCTTTGCCAAAAGCCGCCCTCTTCCCAAGTATAGGCCGGACCGTTGGCCACATCGATCGTCCCCTCCATCCAGGTCGCCTGCAGGTTGCCATCGTCGGCAATGTCCGCCCGAACGCGCTGAGAGCCATTCTCACCGACCGGCGGATTGCCCGAATTGGAAATATTGTAGGGGATTGTGAACGACACCTCGGTATGAGAGGCCCTCGATGAGGGCAGCCCAACCGGCCGGCCCAAGTAGAGCCAGCCTCCGCCACAAACCCACACCAAAATCACATAGAGCAACACCCGTCCAAAGCGTTGGGACACAGCACACCTCCCTTACAAAGGCCAAGGAACTGTAGCTGCTTCCATACTATCATAGTTGCCGAACCTAGGCAAACCCCAAGCCACAGCGGCAAAAGTTGTGCTATAATGTAGCCAAGCGGAATAACCCGGGCCGCCAGGGCCCCAAACCTACCAGGAGGCGATTGTGTTTGAGCAAATTGAGCAGGTACAGCATCACATCCAGCAGCAAGAAATTGCCATGGTCGATCTCAAGTTCTGTGACATGGCCGGGCGTTGGCATCACGTTACCCTGCCCTCCAAACGCTTCGGCCCCGACCTGTTGGAGCGAGGCCTTGGCTTTGATGGCTCCAGCGTGGGTCTGGCCACCGTCGAATCCGGCGATATGTGCCTGATCCCCGACCTCAAGACCGGCTTCCGCGATCCCTTTTGGGACTTGCCCGCACTCAGTTTTATCTGCGACATTGTCGAGGCCGATACCCACCAACGGCACCCCCTCGACCCCCGCGGGCTGGCCATCCGAGCCGCCGACTATATGCGCAAAAGCGGCATCGCCAGCGAGAGCCGCTGGCTGCCCGAGCTCGAGTTCTATCTCTTTGACCGGGTCAGCTATGGCACCAGCGTCAATCGCGCCAGCTACCAACTGGATGCCGGCGAGGCCTACTGGAACAGCGAGGGGGGCGAGTTCCAGAACTATGGCTTTCAAATCCCGCCGCACGGCGGCTACCACGCCATACCTCCCGCCGATAGCACCTATAACCTGCGGGCCGAGATGGTCGAAATCTTGGAAACCCTCAACGTCCCCGTCAAGTACCACCACCACGAGGTCGGCGGCCCTGGACAGTACGAGATCGAGCTGGGCCTGATCCCCCTAGTCCAGGCGGCCGACCAGATCCTGCTGGCGAAATACGTCATCCGCATGACCGCCTATCGCCACGGCAAGACGGCCACCTTTATGCCCAAGCCCCTGTACAACGAGGCCGGCAGTGGCCTGCACTTTCACCAGACCCTGCGCAAGGACGACCAGGCCATCTTTTACGATGCCTCGGGCTATGGCGGCCTGAGCCAACTGGCGCTCTCCTATGTCGCCGGCCTGCTGGCCCACGGCCCGGCCCTGCTGGCCCTGACCAACCCCAGCACCAACTCTTACCGCCGGCTGGTCCCCGGCTTTGAGGCCCCGGTGAGCCTCTTCTTCTCCCTGGCCAACCGCAGCGCGGCCATCCGCGTCCCCAAGTACGCCACGACCCCGCAATCCAAACGGATCGAGTTCCGCCCTCCAGACGCGACCTGCAATCCCTACCTGGCCCTGTCGGCCCAACTGCTGGCCGGCCTCGACGGCATCCAGCGCCAACTCGATCCCACCGAGATGGATTTTGGCCCCTGTGACGAAAATGTCTTTGATTGGCCTCCAGAACGCCGGCAGCAAATCAAAGCCCTGCCGGCCTCACTGCCAGAGGCCCTGCGGGCGCTGGAGCAGGACCACGACTTTTTGCTCCAGGGGGATATCTTTTCCCCGGCCTTGATCGATCTCTGGATCGAATCCCGGCATAAAGAGGCGCTGGCCATCTCGATCCGGCCCCATCCCTTCGAGATGGATCTCTATTTCGACCTCTAGTGGGGTCCTCGGTGAAAGGAATATACGAAGTCCTGATCTCTATCGCCGTCATCATCCTGGTCGCTTGGGTCGGCGAGCGCTGGCGCGGCCTCGCTGGCATCCTGGCGACCATGCCATTGACCATTCCGCTGGCCATGATCATTATCTATCGCACCAGCAGCAAGGACCTGCTCAAAACGACCGAACTCGTCCAGGGCATGCTCAGCGGTATCGTGGCCACCGGCTGTTTCGTCCTGGCCGCCTGGCTGGCCCTGCGCCGCCGCTGGCCCTTCCCGATGGTCATCCTGTCGGGCTATGCTGCCTGGGGCCTGGCACTGCTGCTGTGGCGACTGGCGGAACGCCTGCTGCAACGGGGCGGAGCCGGCTGAGAGGAGGCCCCATGATCGATGATATCCGCTGCCCCCAATGCGGCACTGTCAATTCGAGCTTTGCCCGCTTTATGAGCCTCTCCCGCTGCCGCAACTGCGGCTGCGACCTGCAGTTGCTGGAGGTCAGCGAGACGCTGCACCAGGGGGGGGTGCTGCAGGGGCGTTCCGATCTGTACGAGTACAGGCTGAGTGAGGAGGAGGCCGAGTTCACCCCTCAAGGGGTCCTCCTGGCGCCAGGGCTGCGCCTGAAATTCCAGCAAGGGGCGCTCCTGATCCTGGGCGACGCCAGCGCCAACCCGGGCGTCTCGATGCTCTGGAAACGGCTCAAAGGGGACCGAGAGCAAATTTCCTTCGACGCGATCAGGAGCGTCGAGATTGTCTACCACCTGGAGATACTCTCCCGCGAGAACCATCCCTATCAGCATCACTGGGACATCGCCCTGCTGCTGCAGGATGAGCGACGCCTGCCCCTGGGGCGCATCACGGCCGAGCGTCAATTCCCCGGACCGCTGCGGTCTCATCACCACGCCCTCCGCCTGGCCCATGCCCTGCACGAGCTAACGGGATGGCCGGTACGGCAGCAGGATTTGGGCGAGGAGGATCATAGAAAGAGCCCGCAGCAGCAGTAGCGCTGGCTATGGTTCCAGGCCTGCAAAATAGGCCTGCACGTACTCGCGCCGGCCGGCCGGGACGTAGGATCGCTCCAGGGACCGAGCCGCGGCCTCCCGGTAATCATAGTACACGGCGTCATAGGGCACGGCGGCACCCTCCGCGCCCTCCTCCGGGTCAAGGCTGGGCAGGACCGCAACGTCCTCACTCCCACCGCCCTCGACCTCGCCAGGGACATAGGCCGGCTGGCCATCTGGCCCCAACGGGACATAGACCTCCTCGCCGGAGGAGTCCTGGCCTTCCGCGGGTTGGCCGGGGTCCGGATGCCAACCACCGCCCTCTCCTTCACCCGCCTCCTCGCCCGCTCCTTCGCCCTCGCCCGCGCCGGCCTCGGCCAGGGCCTCTTCTCCCTGGCCCAGCGCCTCTAACGCGGCCTCCAAGTCGGCCTCGGTCTGGGCCTGGGCCGCGATCTGGGCCTCGGCATTCTCCAAGGCCTGTTCCAGGGCCTCGCTGGCCTGGGCCAGGGCTCCGGGGTCGGCCGATTCGAGCGCCTGGGCAAACTGCTCCAGGGCCTGGGCCAGTTCGGGATCGCTGGCGGCCCGCCGGGCCAGTTCGGCGGCGCGCAGGGCCAGCTCGGCCATCTCTTGGTCACTCAGTCCCTGCAAATATTCCGGCAGCTTTTCCAGGTTCTCCAGCATGGCCTGCCTAGCGGCCTCGTCGCCCTGGGCCAATTGGTCGGCCAAATCGCGCAGAAAGGCCTCTGTCTCGTCCACGGCGGCTTGGCGCGCCCGGCGTTTCTCCAGGGCTTGCTCCAGGGCCTCCCGGGCGGCCTCGATGTCGGCCAGCGCCTCCTCGGCCTGGCCGGGGTTCTGGCGCAGCCGCTCGGCGGCTTCATCCAGGGCCTGCAGCAGGGCCTCCTTTTCCTCGGGGGAGAGGCCCTCCATGGCAGCGATTTCCTCGGCCAGCGCTTCCAGTTCGGCCGCCTGCTCTTCAGCCGCCTGGCGCAGGGCCGCGCGCTGCTGCAGCACGATATCCTGGGGATTGGGCAGACAGAACAGGGTCAGGCAGCCCAGCAGAAGCAGGCCGGCTGCGGCCAGGGCTCGCCGGGGGATCCACCAGGGCAGGTCCCGGGCCGGCCGGATTTGCCGGACGTGGCGCAGGGCATCCTCGCGTTGGGCCCGGGGCAAAGCATCCTGTTGGCCGTGCCGCTCGAGTTCCCAGGCGGTGGCCAACCGTTCGCGCAGGCCCAGTTCATGATCCAGCAGGCGGGCCGCCCTCTCCGGTGAGGGGCGCAAAAAGGGAAAGCGCAGCCCCTGGACGAGCGCCCACAACAGCGGGGGCAGCAGCGCCCACCAGCGCCAGTGGGGCAGCGGCCAGAGCCGGCCCGCCACAAGCAGCAACAGCGACAGCAGCAGGACCGGCCAAAGGCCCACCAGGGCCGCGTAGAGGCTGCGCCGCCGCTGCAGGCGGCCGGCTAGGGAACTTAGCCAGGTCTGTAGGGAAACGGATGCCATGAGCTGCTCCAACAGCGATTGCCTGCAAGAAACGGTCTATTCTATATACGTCCGGGCGGCCGATTGCGTTTCAGCGTACCACCCGAGCTATAACGGGACCAGCCAGGTCAGCAGGGCCGGCAGCAGGCAAAAGCCGAAAAAGCTCAGTAGAATAACTCCCCCAATGACCAGGACCGGGCCGAGCCGGCGCCGGGTCTCGAGCTGTCCCGAGTGACGCCGCCCCAACAAAAGCAGGCTGCCCCCATACAAGATAGCGGACCAGATCAGATAGCCAATTATGGCGTAGGCCCAGGCCGGCAGCAACGGCAGGTCAAGGTCCATATCGGGGATCACAATGTCCATCATGGCCACGATGGGGTTGGGCACCAGGAGCCAGAAGGGTTCGCTATAGCTGCTCATAGAGATGATGATGCCCACCGTGACGGCCAGAAAGGCGGTGCCCCCCAGGATCAGGGCGACCATGGCCAGAGAGGCACCGCGGGCCCGACCCGTGCGGCGAAAGGCCACCGAGCAAAAGAGGCCCAGACAGGCAAAGGCCAGCATAAATACGATCATCAGGACCAGCGCCAAGAGCATATCGCCCGGAGAGACCCCCCCAAAGAGCAGGACCAGGCTGCCCAGGGGAATAACCGCCAGGACCAGCAGGCCGATGTAGGCCATACTGGAAAGCAGTTTGCCCCATAGGATCGAGTGGGGCCGCAGGGGGGTCACCATGAGGATCTCCAGGGTCTTGCGCTCCTCCTCCTCACTGATCGCGCCGGCGCTGATCGAGGGCGTCATCACGCAAATCAGCACCGTTTCCCCGATGGCCAGTGCCCCAAAGAGGACCCGTCCAATGGCCTCTCCCAAGTCCGGATCCGGATAGGGATCGCCAAAGACAATCAGGGCATAGATCAGGGCGCAGATCGTCGCCATGATCAACAGGCTTACCGTTAGGATCACAAAGGCCCGCAGCCCCCGCATGCGCGAGCGCATTTCCTTGAGCAATACCGGGTTGGCAATCGGCCAGGGCATAGCTTCCTCCAAGTGTGCTGAGGCTATCATAGCACAATCCGCCCTCCCAGGCAAACGAGTTTGTTCATGCACCAGTTGTATGCTATAATAGCAGAGTTGTTGTTATGGCAAGACGATGTTGGATATATTCAAGGGGGCCTTTATGGAATTGTCCCAGGTCCAGCAGCACGCGGAAAAGGCAATCGACAACGTCGGGCGGGTCATTGTCGGAAAACACCCGGTGATTGAACTCACCCTGGTGGCCCTGCTCTCGCAGGGGCACGCCCTGGTTGAGGACGTCCCCGGTGTGGGCAAGACCATGCTGGCCCGTTCCCTGGCCCAGTCGATTGGCTGCACTTTCAAGAGAATCCAGTTCACGCCGGACCTACTACCCACCGATGTAACCGGCGTATCCATCTATAACCAAAAGACGCAGGAATTCGAGTTTCGGCCAGGACCGATTATGGCCAACATTGTCCTGGTTGACGAGATCAACCGCGCTACCCCCAAAACCCAATCCGCCCTGCTCGAATCTATGGAGGAGCACCAGATCACGGTGGATGGGGTCACCCACATACTGCCGCGTCCCTTTATCGTCCTGGCTACGCAGAACCCGATCGAATACGAGGGCACCTTCCCCCTGCCCGAAGCCCAGTTGGACCGTTTCCTGATGCGCATCTCCCTGGGCTATCCCAGCCACGTGGACGAACTGGACATTCTCGACCGGCAGCAGTTCCGCCACCCGATCGAGGAGTTGGGGCAGGCGATTACCCTGGAAGAGCTGGTGGCCATGCAAAAAGCGATCCGGGAGGTCCACCTGGCCCAAGAGATCAAGGAATACATCGTCTCCCTGGTCAACTCGACTCGGGAGCACGAAGAGGTTTACCTGGGGGCCAGCCCGCGGGGCTCCCTGGGTCTCTATCGGACCTGTCAGTCCCGGGCGGCCATCCGGGGCCGGGACTATGTCATTCCCGATGACGTCAAGGCATTGGCCAATGCGGTACTCGCCCACCGCCTAATCATCAGTCCCTCGGCCCGTATTCGTGGGGTGACCGCGCGCATGGTCGTCGAGGAACTGCTGCGCGAATTGACAGTACCCGGGGGCCGGCCCCTGGGTGCCTCGTAGCGCAAGCCCACCTAGAGTGTAGTGATACTCTCCCATGAAGTGTAGTGATACTCTCCCATGAAGTGTAGTGATACTCTCCCATGAAGTGTAGTGATACTCTCC
>JAFGKG010000065.1 GCA_016928715.1 Chloroflexia bacterium | reverse complement strand
GGTCCCTGGTCCGGCCGATCTGCTTGGAGCTGGCATTGACCTGGGCGCGCAGCGATTCCAGTTGGCCCAGGATCTGCCGCCGGCTCTCGTCCAGGGCCAGAATTTCATCGATCGGCGCCTCCGCGCGCAGCCGGCGGATCTGTTCCTTGACGAAATCGGGCCGTTCACGGATCAACTGTATGTCTAGCATGGCGATCTCCTTGTCTCTCTACTGAGGCTATTGTACCACGGGGCCTGCTTTTCCGCAAAGGGCTTTTGTGGAATCTGTGGTACAATAGCACACACCATAAGCGTTTCTGGAGGATATCATGGAGATTATCCTGGCCAAAGAGATGGGGTTCTGCCGGGGCGTGCGGCGGGCCCTGGACATGGTGCAGCAGGCCGCCCAGAGCGGACAGCAAGTGCGCACGCTGGGCGACCTGGTACACAATCCGCAGGTGGTGGAGCGGCTGCAGAGCCTGGGCGTGCAGGTGGTGAGGGACCTAGAGGAGGTGCAGGCCGGCCAACTGGCCGTGGTCACCGCCCACGGAGCCCCCCCCGCCGTATTCGAGCAGGCCCAGGCGCGGGACATTGCCCTGCTGGACGCCACCTGCCCGCTGGTCGAACAGGTACAAAAGCTGGCCCGCGAGATGGCCCAGGCCGGCTATGGCATCGTCGTCTGCGGCGATCCGGGTCACGTCGAAGTACGGGGGATACTGGGCTACGCCGGCACGGGAGCCGTGGCCGGCCGCACCCTGGCCGAGGCCCGCTCCTGTGCCCAGCAGCAGGAACTGCCCCTGCCCTGGATCGAACAGCGGCGGCTGGCCCTGCTCTTCCAGACGACCCAACGGGAGCAGGTCTACCGCGCCTTTGTCTCCGAACTGGTCGACGAGGCCCTGGCCCAACTGCGGGAACTGCGCGTCCTGAACACCGTCTGCGCGGCGGTATCCCAACGGGAACCGGCTGCTCGCGAGTTGGCCCAGCGGGTGGACGTCGTCGTGGTCGTGGGGGGCAAACACAGCGCCAACACGCGCCATCTGGCCGAATCGTGCAGCGCCGTCGGCGTGCCCACCTACCACATCGAGCAGGCCGAGGAGCTAGAGGCGGAGTGGTTCACCGGCGTACAGCAGGTCGGGGTGACGGCGGGGACCTCCACCCCGGACGAGACGGTGGAGGCGGTCATTGAACGGCTACGCGTCCTCGGCCGAATCTGAGGCCTCCAGGCCCTCATCCGCCCGCAGTGTCCAGGGATTGACCGGGGTAGTCGGGGCCTCCGGGATGGAGGGCTGGCGCAGGGACTGGCCCAGGGCCACCAAAGAGCCCAAGAGACCGACCAGCAGCAGGCCGGCGCTCAGGCCAAAGAGCAGGTAGGAACGATGATAGCCCACCTCAAAGGCATCCAGGGTGCAGAGGTGACCGGAGGAAGCCGCGGCCTTTTCGTCGGCCACGGTTAACTCGATCCGGTGCGCCTGGGGGGGCAGTTCCCGCCCCAAGCCCTGAATCAGCTCGATCTCGACCCACTCGACGTCCGGGCCGTACAGGTCCAGGTAGGCCCGCCCGAACTCATCCTGGGGCAAATCGGTGCCCCGCCCCGAAACACCGTCCAGGCTGACCAGGAAACGGCCGCCATCCGGCCCCCGGCGCAGCCGCAGCTTGAGTTCACTGCCCTGGAAGGTCAGCACCAACTGGCTACCGGCCTCGTTGCTGGCCACGTAGGACCCACAACTGGCGGCATCGTCGTAAATCAGTTGCCAATCCCCCTGCCGGCCGACCGGCGCGCACAACTCCTCGTAGAGGCCCGGCACGGCCGTGGCCCAGTCCGCAGCAGCCTTCTGCACGGCCGCGTACACCGGCAGCGGGGTGAAATCTTCATTGACCAACCGAAAATAGTACTCGGCCTTTTGGGGCGAGATGTCGATGGGCTGAAAGTACCAGACCGCAATGACCCCGGCCCAGGGCCAATGCTCCTGGGCGTAGAGAATACCCTCGACGGTCCACTCGGCCTGCTGTTGTTCGCTGACCCGTCCCCAGGTCAACTGCTCCGCGGCCATGTCGGCCGACGCGGCGTTCCAGCCATATTCGTTAAACCAGATCGCCTTGTCCGCGTCGCCATACTTCTCCATAATCAGGCGCAGCAATTCGACGCGGCGAAAGTTGTAGCGACTAGGATCGGGCTCGGCTTCGGGGGGGGCCTCAAAGCCATAGGCATTGGCCGACATGATATCGAAATAGACGGCCCCGCCGGCCTGGTAGATCTCTTCCAGGTAGGTCAGCTCGCTCAAGACCAAGCGCTGGGGGTCGTCCCCGCTGTGCACGGACAGGGGCGCGCAGAGCACCTGGACGTTGGGGTCGGCCTCCTTGGCCCGTTGATAGGCCAGGGCCAGCAGCTTGACGTAGGCGCGGGGATCGACCGGGGCACCCTCCCGCCACTCGGTGTGCAGGTTGGGCTCGTTCCAAATCTGGATATAGTGAATGCGGCCCTGGTAGTGCTGGACGAAATCATGGACAAAGTCAGCGTATTCGTGGGGATCGTAGGGCGGGGCCTGGGGGTTGCTGCCCTCGGGGCGGGCCCAGGCCGGCGGTCGGTCGAGGCGGGCGACGATTTCCAGCCCGTATTCTTCGGCCAGGTCGACGATGCGGTCAAACTTTTCCCAACTGCTCTTTTTGTACTTGTCGTCCCAGAAATAATCCGGCTGGGGTTCTATCTCGGCCCAAGAGAACTGCTGCTTGACCCAACCAAAGCCGGCCTGCTCGATCATCTCCATGGTCCGCTGCCGCCGCCAGTCCAGCGGCTCGCGGTCCAAAAAGATATTGACCCCAAAGGGGTTGAGCGCCGTATTGGGCAGCGCCCGCGCGCAGCCGGGACGCGAAAATGAGGCCGGTGAACAGGGCCGGAGCACCATCCAATCCACCAGCAGGCCAGCCAGGCAGGCCAGGGCCAGGAGGAAAAAGAGCGCCGAACGACGCAGCCGCTGCGGACGAAGCGGGGGCAAAGAACACCTCCAAAAGCCATCGTTGTCGTCCGTATTATATCACCCCACCCGCATCGGGGCAACTGGCTTTTTAAACGTTGGCGCGTTGGAACGTTTGCCCGTTGTAATGTCCAACCTGCAACGGCAACCCTGTAGAACACGCCAACGTTCTGTATCCAACGCCCGCTCGATGGTCCCCAGCACCTGGGGATAGCGGCCTAGGGCCTGGTGCATGGCGGTTACGATAGCCCGATTAAAGCCCTGACGGATGGACTCGTAGCCGTCGATCTCGGTCGGGGCGAACCAGAGCTGGTTCAACAGATCGACCTAGTAACGGATGCGCACCAACAGGGCGTACTGGGCCGAGATGACATCGTTCAGCTCAAAACCAATGGTGGACGGTAGATCCCCGCTGGCCAGGGCCGTCTCCCAGGCAATGACGCTGACGTAACAACTTTCTATGACGGAAGTCACCGGCAAATGCCCGCTAATCCCCAATAAAGCCGCTGCCGACGCCCTTGATCAGGCGCTCCGGCAGGCTGCTGGCAAAAGCTTCCATGCTCTCGGCGCTGATCTCTTCCAGAGCCTTGAGCTCACCCGCGGTCAGATCGTAGCCTTGGCAGGCCACGGCGGCGTCGCCGATCAACTTTTGGCGAAACTCCGCGTCGGTGACCGCCCGGCCAATGATTTGTTCGACTGCCTCTCTGGACATAACCTCTTCCTCCTGGTCCTTTCTCTTGGTAACGGAAGGCTAATCCCCAATAAAGCCGCCGCCCACGCCCTTGATCAGGCGCTCCGGCAGGCTGCCGGCAAAGGTCTCTAGGTTCTCCGGCTCGATCGCCTCCAGGGCGGCCAGCTCTTCCGCGGTCAGATCGTAACCCTGGCAGGCAGCGGCGGCATCGTCGATCAACTTTTGGCGAAACTCGCTGTCCGTAAGGGCACGCCCGATAATGATGGCCACGGCCTCGTGCGACATACAGCACCTCCTCGGCTATTTTAGACAATCCGTGTTCTACCTGGCAATACGTAAAGCGGCGAAAAATGATTCACCATGGACCATTTTACCGTAAATTGAGCTCTTTGTACAGTTGTTGGGCCTGCTCCAGGTAGGTTTGGGCCTCGTCCCCGCGGTCCAGGGACTGCAAAAAGCGGCCGTAGGCCTCGCTGGCGCGGGCCCACTCCAGCCGGCATGCCAGTGCGGAGAGTGCGTCGATGCTCTCTTGGAAGAGGGCGGCGACCTGCTTCGCGCCGGCCGCGCCGGCCGCGGCCCTGGTCTGCGCCAGGATGCGCGCGGCGATGGCCGCGTCCTTGCGCTCGCCGATCTCGCCGGCGATGCGCCAGGCCGACTCGGCGTGCCGCGCGGCCTGCTCCAGGCTCTCCAGGGCCAAGAGGGCCTCGGCCGTGCAGATGTGCGCCTCGGCCAGGAGCGCCTGCGTGCCCAAGACGTCCAGCAGTTCCAGGGCCTCCTGGCCCCGGGAGAGGGCCAGTTCGAAATCGCCCCGGCCGTAATGGGCCTGGGATAGGTTGATCAGTGAGTTGGCCTCGCCAAAGCTGTCCCCCAGGGAACGCTTGAGTTCCAGGCTGCGCCGGTGCGTCTCCAAGGCCAGGTCGTAGGCCCCGCGGGCGGTCTGGATCAGGCCGATGGTATCCCAGGAACTGGCGATACCGGTCTGGTCGCCGATGCGCTCGCGCACGGACAGGCTCTCCTGGCAGTACTGCATGGCCAGGTCATAATCGCCCAGTTGGTACCAGGCCGAGCCCAGGTTGTTCGCGGCGTAGGCGGCGACGTAGGGATCGCCGACGTGCTGGGCCACCTCCAGGCAGTGCAGATAGCTTTCGATGGCCTGCTGGTACTTGCCCTGGAGCAGCCAGAGGTAGCCCAGGTTGTTATGGGCGACGGCGATGCGCTGCAGCTCATTGGCCTCCTGGTGAAAGTGCAGGCCCCGCTCAAAGTTGCGCTGGGCCTCCTCATAGTGCGCCGTGGTCGCCGCGATGGTGCCCAGTTGCAAATAGATCCGGCCGAGCAGGTTGGACCGTTCGCGGTCCGGCGGCGCCTTTTGGGCAATGACCAGGGACTCTTGGCCGAAACGCCCGGCCTCCTCATAAGCGCCCATCCGCCAATAGACGACGCTCATGCTGGACAGCACCCGGGCCATCTCCAAGCCGGACTGCTCCTGGGGCTGGCGCAGCAGGACGTGGTGGGCCTGCTGCAGGACCTCCAGGCTCTGCTCGTAATTGCCGCGCCGCTCGTACACCTGGCTGCAGCGGCGGTAAAATTCCGACATTTCGCTGTTGCTCAACGCGTGGCGACCCTCCTGCAGGCCGCCCTGGTAGCTCTCCAGCGCCCGATCGAAATGGCCGGCCTGCCAGAGCACATCCCCGTGCTCCCGCAGCACCTGCACCCTCTCCCACGTGGGCAGCAGCTCGTCCTGGCGGTCGAGCATCTCGCGGGCCTGCTGGAAGTACAGGTCGGCGGTCTCGTTGGCGTAGGAATGGGCGGCCTGGCGGCCGGCCTTGAGGGCGTACTCCAGCGCCTTGGGTGTATGGTCGCTGTGGCGATAATGGTGGGCGAGGAACCCATAGTACTGCTCCAACTGCCGCTCAAAGTGCTGCTCGTAGTAGCGGGCGACGCGCTCGTGCAGCTCCCGGCGGCGGGTGTGCAGAATGCTCTGATAGGCCACCTCCCGGGTGAGGGTGTGCCGAAACGCGTATTGGGCGGAACCACTGGACTCGAGCATGCCGGCCTGACAGAGCTGTTCGATGCGCTCCCGCAGCACGGGCTCGGGGTCGGGCCGGGCCAAGACCGCCAGCAGGGCGGAAAAGGGGAATTCCTGGTCAATCACCGAGGCCACCCGCAGCATGCTGCGCAGGCCCTCCTCCAAACGATCGACACGGCTGAGCACGACCTCCTGAATGGTGGCGGGAATGGACTGCCAGGCCTGCTCCAGGTCCCCCTGCAGGCAGAGGGATCCGTTATCCTGGCCCAGCACCTTCTGCTCCTTGAGGGTCTGGACGATCTCCTCAATGTACAGGGGATTCCCCTGGGCTCGTTCCCAGACCAGCTTGCTCAAACGGCGGTCCGGCTTTTCGCAGCCGGTCAGGGTGTTCAGCAACTCCTGGCTGGCCGGCGCCGAAAGGGGGGGGAGGGAAATCTGCTGGTGGTTGGACAGATCGGTCCACGGTTGGGCCATCTGGGCGGGCCGGTAGGTCACCAGGATCAGCACGCGGCTGCGGGCGAGGTTACGCCCCAGGTAGGTGAGCAATTCGCCGGCCAGGGGACTGGCCCACTGCAGGCCTTCGAGCACGAGGCAGAGAGGGCCGTCGCTGGCCTCGGACTGGAGCAACTGCAGGGCCAGGTCAAAGAAGCGCTGGCGGCGCAGGCGGGGATCCAGGCCGGCCGTCAGGAGGGACTCTTCCATGCCCAGGCCCAGGGCCTCGGCCATCACGGGCGCCCAGGGGGTCAGGTTGGGCGAGAGTGCTGTCAGGCGCTGCTCCAGGCGTTCGATGCGCTGCTCGGCGTCCATGTCGTCCCCCCAACCCAGGACGGTCCGCAGCACCTCGTCCCAGGGGGAGTAGGGAATGCGCTCGCCGTAGGAGGGGGTATCGCCCGCCAGCACCGCGGCGCCCTCCTGCCCGGCCAGGTCCACAAACTCCTCGACCAGGCGGGACTTGCCGATGCCGGCCTCGCCGACCAGGCCGACGACCCGGCCGTGGCCCTGAAAGGCCTCCTGCAGGGCCTGCCGCAGGCGCTGCATCTCGGCCTGGCGCCCCAGCAGGGGGGAGCGCCTGGTAGAGCGGCGGGCGACCTGCAGGTCCTGGATATCATAGACCGCCAGCGGCGCCTCGTGGCCCTTGACCTGCACGGAACGGGGCCCCTCGGCCCGGCAGCCAGGTCCGACCTGGGTATAGAGGGCCTCGGTGGCCCAGATCCGGCCCGGCCCGGCGGCGGCCATCAGGCGGGCGGCCAAGTTCACCGGCACCCCCATGACCGTGTACTCTTTGCGCCAATCCGAACCGACGTTTCCGGCAAAGACCTGGCCGGTATGCAGACCCAGGCGCTGCCGCAGCTCGGGCAGGCCGGCCTGGGCCAATTCCGGGCCCAGCTTTTCCAGCGCCCGCCGCATATCCAGGGCCACGGAGAGGGCCCGTTTGGGATCGTCCTCGTGTTTGTAGGGGGCGCCAAAGAGGATGAGCATTTTGACGCCCTGGGCGGCCAGGTCGATCTTGTTGACCGTCCCGCCGTAGCGTTCGACGATCTCCTGGATCAGCACAATGCAGCGCTGCAGCAGGGCCACCGCCCGGTCCAGGTTATCCGGGCCCAACTGCTGCAGGAGGGACTCGAATCCCAGCAGGTTGGCAAAGAGGATGGCCACCGGCTTGAGATCGGCCTCCACGGTGGGCTCGCTGGGATAGGGCACCAGGCGGGCCAGCAGGCCGGCCGGCAGATAGGGCACCAGGGTGTCCAGGGCGTCCAGGACATCGACCTGTCCGCTCTCACCATAGGTGGGACGAGGGTCGGCCGGCGGCAGTTCGCCCCCCCCGTTCAGGCGGAACCAGCGCTCCTCCAGCCAGCGGCCGGGCAGATCCAGGCCCCGGGCAGTGCTCGCCCCCAGGACGGTCTGGCCGGGGCCGGCCAGGGCCTCGGCCTGGGCCGCCTCCTCTACGACGTGGCCCAACAGCACATAGTGCATAGCGTGGGGCCGGCCCACGCTGGCGGCCAGAAATTGGCCGCTGTTGATACCCGTGTGCAGGGCCAGGGGAAAGGTACCGCTGCCCGTCTCGACGTGGGCAAAACCGGCCATCAAGCGCTGCATCTGCAGCGCTGCGCGGACGGCCGCGCGGGTGTGCTCACCCTCGGCAAAGAGGACCAGCAGGGCATCTCCGCCGAACACCAACAGGTCCCCGCCCTCCTGCTCGATAATCGCCAACACCGCTGTAAAGATCTGGTTGACGATGGCCACCAACTGCTCGGCACCGGCCAGACCCAGCCGGCTGAGCGTAGTGGAGAGCCGGGTGAAACCAGAGAGGTCGGCAAAGAGCAGGGTCCCCTCAATCCACTCCCCCCAGACCTGTCCCGGGACCAGCCGCCCCCGCAGGGACTGGCGCAGGCGGCGGGGCAGGTAGGTGCGGACGGTATGCAGCAGCGCCGACAGGTGCAGCCGGATGGTCTCCTGTGTGGAGGGGTCCTCCAAGCGGGCGGCCAGGTAGGCGGGCAAATAGTGCGTGCTTTGCTGCAGGCGCTGCCCGGCGCTGCCGGGCGCATCCTCGCTGGGTCCCTCTGGGGAGGAGCGGGATACGGTCATGATCCCCCCTGCAGGAAAAGGGAGCGGGCATTGCCGGTCGTAGCCTCGGCCAATTGTTCCAGATCGATCCCGCGCAGCTCGGCAATGCGGGCTGCCGTTTCGACGAGATAGGCCGGCTCGTTGCGCTGGCCGCGGTGGGCCTGGGGCGGCAGCCAGGGACAATCCGTCTCGATCAGCAGGCGTTCCAACGGCACCTCCCGGGCCACCTGCCAGGCATCCTCGGCCCGGGGATAGGTCACCGGGCCGGCCAGCGAGATATAAAAGCCCAGCGCCATAAAATCCTGGGCCTGCTCCAGGCTGCCGGAAAAGCAGTGCATCACCCCGCGCACCCCTTGGCCGGCCTCCAAGAGATCCTCCAAGAGGTCTCGGGAGGCCTCTCGACTGTGGATGACCACCGGCAGGCCCAACTCTTTGGCCAGGGCCAACTGTTCCCGAAAAAGCTGGCGCTGGCTGGAGCGGGGGGCCCGGTCGCGATAATAGTCCAGGCCGATCTCGCCCAGGGCGACCACGCCAGGCTGCTGGGCCAGTTGGAGCAACTGCTCCAAATCCTGGGGCTGGACCTGTTGGGCATAGTGCGGCTGTATACCCACCGCGGCGTAGAGGCCCATCTCCCGTTGGACCAGGGACAGGGCGGCCGCGCTGCTGGCCAGGTCGTAACCGACGACCAGCATTTCGCGGACCCCCCGCTGGCGGGCGCGTTCCAGGACCTCCGGGCGGTCCTCGTCAAAGCGATCGACCGCCAGGTGGGTATGGGTATCGAACAAAGTGCTCCGGTGGAGATGTGCCATCGGCCCTACCCGGTGATGGCCAGGCAAGTCATGGTATAGTTGATCCCTGGGATGTGATGCAGCCTTTCCATCACCAACCGTCCGATCACCTCCGGCTGCTCGGCCTCCAGGACAGCGATAATGTCATAGGGGCCGGCCACCGCATTGACTTCCAGGACTTGGGGCAGCTTGCGAATCTCTGCCAGGACATCCTCCACCTTGCCAATACTCGATTCGATCAGAATATAGGCCTTGACCGCCATAGTTCACCTCCTCCTGTGTTAAAGGTTCCTACCTCCATATTAGGACAGAAGGGCCGCCCTGTCAAGCCCCTTTGGGAAAATTGACAATCCGGCGCCCAAACTTTATAATGGGACCCGACAGTATAAACCCGGTCGAACACCTATCCGAATCGATTGACTGAGCAAACACTATGGAACCCTTAGATGAGGATGCCCTGATTCAAGCAGCGCAGCAGGGCGAACTGGAAGCGTTTAACCAACTGGTCCTGCTCTACCAGGGCCAGGTCTATGCCCTGGCCTACCGTCTGTTGGGAAACCGCGAGACAGCCGCCGACGCCGCCCAGGACACTTTTCTAGCGGCCTTTCAGAACATCCAGCGCTTTCGCAGCGGCTCCCTGCGCGCCTGGCTGCTGCGCATCGCCACCAATCGCTGCTACGATCTGCTGCGCCGCCAGCGCAGCCGGCCCAGTTCGCCGCTAGAGATCCTGTTCGCCCGGCCCGAAGAGGTCAATGCGCACCGCTCCGCTCCCCCACCAGAGACCCCAGAACAGTACGTAGAGCGGATGGAGCTGCTCTCCGACATCCAACAGGCCCTGAACACCCTGCCCAAAACCCAACGCCTGGCCGTCATCCTCTGCGATATCGAGGGCTTTTCCTATCGGGAGGCGGCCGAGACTGCGGGCATTTCTCTGGGCACCCTCAAGTCCAGGCTCAGCCGGGGGCGTGCCCACCTACGGGAATATTTCTTTGAGCATCGGGAACTTTTACCCCTCTCGCTGCGTTCTATTCTGGGGGGCATCCTAGGAGAGTCTGTAGAAGGCTAGCCCTCCCCCAAAGGACAGCTTATCATGCCCAAGGATCGAGTGACAACCGATCACTGCAACCAGATTGCCGTCCACGAGTTGGACCGCTTTCGGGAAGGGGGCCTGTCCGGGCGCCGGCGGCAGCGTATCGAGCGACACCTAGCGACCTGCCCGACTTGTTCCGAGCGGCTGCGGCAGTTAGAGGCCATCCAAACCTTGTTACAACAAGCACCCATCCCTTCTCTGCCCAGGGATTTCACCCTCAAGCCTCAGGATCGCAAAGCGCGCTTTGGCTGGTATCCCCTGCTGCGCAGCGCCAGCACGCTGCTGGCGCTGCTGGTATTGCTACTCTTTGCTGCCGAGATGCTGCAGCCCACCCTTCCCAGCGGGCAACCCGCTCCCTGCACGATCGCCCTCAAGCCCACGCTGGCCAGCACGCAGGCGCAGCCCTCGGCGATGGTCGCACCGGCGGTTACCCGGCGGGCTGTACCTACCGTCCCGGCAGGGCTGCCGGCCTATCCCCGACTGGAAGAGACGCCCTGGATTCGGGCGACGGTGTTGCATCCCCAGCCCGAGCTCCAAACCAAGACCGAACCCGCCACTCCCTTTCCCTGGCCCGAACTGCAGGTCGTCGGCCTCTCCCTGCTGGCCCTTTCCTTGGGCCTGAGCTGGGCTTTCTACCGCCGCGAGCGCGGGATCTTTTAATGCAGGCGGTCATCTTTGACTTTGGCGGGGTCCTGGTACGCACTGAGGATCTGAGCTGCCGGCGCAGATGGGAATCCCGGCTGGACCTGCCCGATTGGGGGCTAGAGCGCCTGGTGTTGGGATCCGAAATCTCGACCCAGGCCCAGCGCGGCCAGGCCACAGAACAAGAGGTCTGGGAGTACGTCGCCCGGACCTGTCGATTGGATCCGCAGGAACTGGCGGAACTGCAGCGTGATTTTTGGAGCGGTGACCGCCTGGACCCAGTACTGGCACAGTTCCTGCGGGAACTACGCCCCCGCTACAAGACGGCCATCCTGAGCAATGCCTGGCCGCAGGCACGCCAGGTCTTTGTACAAAAATACGGGCTGGGGGAACTGGTGGACCTCATAGTGATTTCGGCGGAGGAGGGTTTGCTCAAGCCAGGGCGGCGCATCTATGAACGGACGGTGCAGCGCCTGGGCGTACAGCCGGCCCAGGCCATCTTTGTGGACGACAATCCGGACAATGCCGCGGGGGCGCAGCGCGTTGGCCTGCGGGCCGTGCATTTCAAGAATACGGAGCAGGCCCTGGCCGAGGTACGGGCCCACCTGGGGGAGGGCCAGACAGCTTCCGAAGGGACAAACTAACTCTCGTCGTCGTCCTGGGCCACCAGCCGCTCCAGGGCCTCATTGATGCGCCCCTGGACCTCTGGCACCGTCGTGCCAACGGCCAGGGCCATCTCTGCGGCCAGGAACTCGTTGCCCTGAGCCACAAGTTCCTCATCCTTCTTGGTCAGAGAGCTTTTGTGCCGGTGCCAGCAGAGATCGCGCAGCACCTCGGCGATCTGCACCGGATCCCCCGAGGACAGCCGTTCCTGGACGTCCTTCTGTCGCTCCCGGGCATCGTCGTACAGTTGTTCGGCGGGACTGGAGAGCACGGCCAGGACCTCTTCCAGCTTTTTGGGGGACATGACCGGGCGCACCCCCAGTTCCTCGATCTTGTTCCTGGGAATATAGAGGGTGGACTCTTTGCCTGGAATTTCTATCACATAGTAGCTGGCGAATCCTGCCACAAGTTCCTGTTCTTTGGTCCCCGTGATCCGGCCGGCGCCGATTCTTGGGTGGACCACCTTATCCCCAACGGCAAATTCCATCGTATTCCCCTGCCACGAATGATCCATTCGTCGCGCTGGGCCTTCCACCAGGCAACTGGGGGACTGCCCGCATTTGAAAAACAACTAACCCCTCCCAGCAGGGAGAGGCCGCCAGAAAAGCCGCTTGCCAAATAGGGGTTTGCCAACCCAAGAGTGCATTCTCGTGAGGTCCTTGGTCGGCCCTCCAGCTTTACCATTATACTCCAACTTGGTCCAAAAGTCAAACTTATGACAACTTGTTTGTGTGAGCCGCCGAGGACTCGAACCTCGAACCCGCTGATTAAGAGTCAGCTGCTCTGCCACTTGAGCTAGCGGCCCAGCGGCATTTATTATACTTGTTCCCCCGAGTCCTGTCAAACCCCGCGCTGTAATCTGGACAAAGCCCGCCCCATAGAGTACAATAGAGCTGGTCGAACCGCTTCGCACCATAGGAGGTTGTCCATGGCCCAACTGCTGCCCATACTGGCCCCCTATCTGCCCTATCGCCTGCTGCAGCAGATTCTGCGCCGCCCCGAGACCCCCAGCGGTCCCACGGCGGAACGCTTTGCCGCCGCCGTGCTCTTTGCCGACGTCTCGGGGTTTACCGCCCTGACCGAGGCCCTGGCCCAACAGGGCGCGGAGGGACCGGAGGAACTGACCCGCCTGCTCAACCGCTACTTTAGCCGCATGATCGCCCTGATCGAGGCCGAGGGCGGCGAGGTCGTCGAGTTTGGCGGGGACGCCGTGATCGTGCTCTTTCCAGCCGAGAAGGAAAGCGCCTCCACCCCCGACCGGCGGCTGGGCCAGGCCGTGCGGCGGGCCCGGCAGGCGGCCGAGGCCATGCAGGCGGCCATGGTCGGATTTACCCTCCAGACGAGCGCCGGCGTGCTGTCCCTGGAGATGAAGGTGAGTATCGGGGCCGGCGACCTCCTGGGCATGCGCGTCGGCGGCGTTTTCGAGCGCTGGGAGTACCTGGTGGCGGGCGACCCACTGCGGCAGGTGTCGCTTATGGACCGGCAGGCCCACGGCGGCGACATCCTGCTCAGCCCCGAGGCCGCCGCGCTGATGGCAGCGCGGGCCCTGGAACCTCGCCCGCTGCGCTGGCCGGACTGGGACGCCGTCGACGATCCGGCGGTGGTCGCGGCGGTGCGCTGCCAGATCCCAGGGGCGATACGCAGTTGGCTGGAAGGCGGCCTGCACGAGTGGTTGGCCGTCCTGCGGCCAATGACCGTATTGTTCGCCAACCTGGCCGGCCTGAACAATGACCGCGACGACGTAGTGCCGCAACTGCACACCCTGCTGCGCCGGGTCCAAGAGACCGTTTACCGCTACGAGGGCAGCCTGGCCCGACTGGCCGTGGACGACAAGGGCACCGTGCTGATGGTGCTCTTTGGCGCTCCACCCATGGCCCACGAGGATAACCCCGTACGGGCGGTGCAGTGCGCCCTGGACCTGCTGGAAATGGCGTCGCTGCCGACCGACGAGGAAACGCCGGCCCTGCTCCCGCGCATCACCATAGGGTTGGCCACCGGGCACGTCTTTGCCGGACCGGTGGGGGGCGAGACCCGCCGCGAGTACACGGTCATGGGCGACACCGTCAACCTGGCCGCACGGCTGATGGGGGCGGGCCGGCGGGCGGAGGGCGCCGAGGATAGCGCCGAGTCCGGGGGCATTCTCTGTGACTTTGAGACCTATCGACAGTCCCGGGAACGGATCGTTTTCGAGAACCTGCCCCCGATCCGGCTCAAGGGCAAATCGGGACTGCTGCGGGTCTACCGGCCCAACCCGGCAGGAACGTCGGTGCAGCCCTTGGCCGGTCGCGCGCAGACACCGCTGGTGGGACGCGAGCGGGAATTGGCCCACCTGGAGCAGGCCCTCGCCGCGGTCGAGGCCGGCCAGGGACAGGTATGGATCATCGAGGGCGAGGCCGGCATCGGCAAATCGCGCCTGGTGCTCGAATTGGCCCGGCTGATGCAGGAACGAGGACTGACCGGCCTGCTGGGGGCCGGACGCAGCGCCGAGCAGCGCACGCCCTACCGGGCCTGGCGCGACGTCTTGACCTCTTATTTCGACCTGGAGGAACTCACCTCGACGGAGGAACGCCAGCGCCGCGTGCAGCAACTCGTCGGGGAACTGGCCCCCGAACAACTGCCGCGCCTACCGCTGCTCAACGACGTCCTCAGCCTGGGCCTGCCTGACACGGCACTCAGCGCCTCCCTGGACCCGGCCCTGCGCCAGCAGAACCTGCTGCTGCTATTGCTCAGCCTGCTGCGGGCCTGGGCTCGCGAACGCCCCCTGATCCTGGTGTTGGAGGATGCCCAATGGCTGGACAGCCTCTCCTGGGACCTGGCAGTCTATACCGCGCGCGCGCTCACCATCACCGAGCACCCCGTGCTGCTGGTCCTGGCCACCCGCCCGCTGGACCCGGCCTCGCTGGGCGGGCAGCAGTTGGAAACGCTGGGGCAATTGGCCGAGCCCCAAGTGCTGACCCTGCAGACGCTGCCGCAGGAGCAGACGGTGGCCCTGGCTGCAGGCCGGCTGGGCCTGCAGCCCCGGGATCTGCCCGCCGCGGTGGCGGACCTGGTGCGCGAGCGGGCCGGGGGAAACCCCTTCTTTGCCGAAGAGTTGGCCTATACCCTGCGGGACCAGGGCCTGCTGCAGATCGAGGACGATCCCAGGGAGGCCGGCCGAAGGCGCTGCCGTCTGGCCGGGGACATGGAACGGGCCGCCCAAACGCTCCCGGACACGGTCCAGGGCCTAGTGCTGGCCCGTATCGACCGACTGCCCCCGCAGCGCCAGTTGACGCTCAAGGTCGGCGCCGTGATCGGCCGCAGCTTTGGCTACTCGGCCATCCACTATACCATACAGCGGCATACGGCCATCACCGAGACGGCCCTGGACGGCCACCTGCAGGCGCTCTCGGCGCTGGACCTGGTCCCGCTCGAGTCGCCGGTTCCCGAGCCGATCTATATGTTCAAGCACATCATTACCCAAGAGGTCGCCTATGGCACGCTGCTCTTTGCCCAACGGCGCCAACTGCACCACACCGTGGCCGAGTGGTACGAGGGGGCGCCGGAACGAAGCGGGGAGAAAAAAGAGGCCGCCCTGTCGCCCCACTTACCCCTGCTGGTCTACCACTATCACCAGGCCGGGAACGTGGAGAAGGAGCGACGCTATGCCCGGCTGGCCGGGGAGCAGGCAGCGCGACAGTTCGCCAACGCCGAGGCGGTGCGCTTTTTCAGGCGGGCGCTGGAATTGACCCCGGCGGAGGAGTTTGTCGCTCGCTATGAACTATTGCTGGCGCGGGAAAAGGTCTATGACCTGCAGGGAGATCGTGAGGCCCAACTACAGGATCTGCGGGCACTGCAAGTCCAGGTGCTGGAAAACGACATGGGCCTGGAGCCCTGGGCCAAAGTCACGCGGCGTTGGGCCGAATACGCACTGGCAACCGGGGATTATGACCTGCTGCTGGCCAAAGCAAAAGCGCTGCGGGAACGGGCCGAGCAGACGGCGGCCTCGGCGTCGCCGGCCTCCCCGTCCCGGCAGCAGGGACTCCTGTGGCAGGCCCAGGGGCATCTCCTGCACGGCAAGGTCTGTTGGAAGCAGGGGGCCTACGACCAGGCCCGCGAGCAGTTGGGCCGGGCGCTGCGCCTGGCCCAAACGGCGGCGGAGGAGGGCGCCGGGGACCAGGAGAGGCTGCGCCGGCTGGAGGCGGGCATCTTTTCCAACCTGGGCGTGGTCTCGCTCGAGTCCGGCCGCTACGAGGACGCCGAGAACTATTTGAACCAGGCCCTGTCCACGTTCCAGGCCCTGGGGGACCGCCGGGCCGTCGCCAGCACCTATAACAACCTGGCCAATATGATGATGGACCGGGGAAACTATGAACGGGCCATCGCCCACCAGCAGCGGGCACTACAACTGCACCAGGAAATGGGCGATCGCTATGGCGAGGGCGTGATCCTGCACAACATGGGCTTGGCCCTGCTGAACCAGGGGGACTATGCCGGGACCTGGGACTATTACGAGCAGGGCCTGCAGCTCTGCCGCGAGATCGGTGACCGCCAGGGCGAGTCCTATCTCCTGGGCGGCCTGGGCATGGTCAGCAGCTACCTCGGGCAGTACGAGGCCGGCCGGCGTTATCTCCTAGAGTCCCTGGATTTGTGCCGTGACATGGGGGATCGGCGGAGCGAGTGCATGTCGCTGGACCTGTTGAGCTTTGCCGCCCATCACGCCGGGGACCACGAGCTGGCCCTGGCATACAGCCAGCAGGCCCGGGAGATCAGCCAGGACCCGGATTATCGCATGATCCACGGCTACGTGCTGTTCAACCTGGGCAATGCCCTGGCCGGCCTGGGGCAACTGCAGCCAGCCGCCGCCGCTTTCCAAACGTCCTACGAGATTCGCCAGGACGTGGGCCAGTCCCACCTCGCCATAGAGAGCCTGGCCGGCCTGGCCCGGGTCCAACTGGCCCGGGGAAACTCGGCCGAGGCCCTGGCCCAGGTTGAGCAGATCCTGGACTATTTGCAGGCGCACTCGCTGGAGGGGACCATGGAGCCCCTGCGCGTCTACTGGAACTGTTACCAGGTCCTGCACGAGACGGGGGATCCTCGCACCACTACGACCCTGTCCACGGCGCAGCGCATGCTCCAGGATCGGGCCGCCCGCATCAGCGACGAGGAGATGCGCCAGTCCTTCCTCTGGAACGTGCCGGCCCACCGCCGCATCGGGGAGGCCCCTGCCGGGCCATAAGAAACACATCCGCCGCCGGCATCCGCCGCCGGCATCC
>JAFGKG010000064.1 GCA_016928715.1 Chloroflexia bacterium | reverse complement strand
GGGGGCGGTGCAATGCCGCCCCCATCCCTTGGGAAGTCTAGCCGGTCGAGCAGGCCCATGCTCGGCGCAGCCGAGGTGGGCCGCACCAATGGCTGAGATGTTCAGGGAGGGGCGACGCGCGCGTCGCCCCTCCCTGAGGCAAGTCCCCCAGGGCGGCAAATAGGGCGTCTTCATTGCACTCTTGGCTATTTGTGGTATAATAATTGAGGTTTGGGCAATGTAGTGCAAGCGCAAGAGGGCCTCGATGCTTTCGGGCGCCTGCCCATGGTGGCGGTCGTCAGGCAGGTGCAGCGATCTCGGCCTGGAGGCTTGGACTTGTCGGCTAACTCGTTATTCTGCCCAGACGGTTGTTCCCAATGGTGGAAACGACAAAATTCAAAGGAGGTAAAAGATGCGCAAGGGTATACTCACCGTGTTGAGTATGATTCTGGTTATCTCGATGTTATTGGGAGCCTGTGGTGAGACCAAGCCGCAGGGCGAGGGCCTCAAGGTAGGCCAGGTGACCGACGTTGGCGGAATTGACGACCGCTCCTTCAACGCGACCGCCTGGAAGGGCGTCCAGCGGGCCATGGACGATATGGGGGTGGAAGGCCAGTACCTGGAATCGCAGCAGCAGACGGACTATGAGCGCAACATCAACGAGTTCATCGAACAGGACTATGACCTGATCATCACCGTCGGCTACTTGCTGGGCGATGCCACGTCCGCGGCTGCCGAGGCCCATCCCGATCAAAAGTTTGCCATCGTGGACTCTTCCTACGATCCGCCCTACGACAACGTGTTGGGCCTGACCTTCGCCACGGACGAGGCCGCCTTTCTGGCCGGCTACCTGGCCGCGGGCATGACCAAGACCGGCAAGGTGGGCGTCTTTGGCGGCATCCCCATCCCGCCGGTGACCATCTTTATGGTTGGCTTTGAGCAGGGCGTCAAGTATTACAACGAAAAGCACGGCACCAACGTCGAGGTCTTGGGTTGGGCCACCGACCCGGCCGCCGAGGGCTGTGGCGTCGGCTCCTTTACCGGCAACTTTGAGAGCACCGATGACGGCCGCCGCCTGGCCGAATCGATGATGGACGAGGGCGCCGACATTATCGTCCCCGTGGCCGGCCCGGTGGGGCTGGGCTCTGCCGCTGCCTGCAAGGAGCGGGGCACCATGCTGATCGGTGTGGACACGGACTGGTACGTCTCGGCCCCCGAGTACAAAGAGGTCTATCTGACCAGCATCCTCAAGAACATGGACGTGGCAGTCTATGATACCATCGCGGACGTGATCGAGGACACCTTTGAGGGCGGCGTCTATGTAGGCACCCTGGAGAACAATGGCGTCGGTCTGGCCGACTTTCACGACTTTGCCAGCCAGGTGCCGGATGATCTCCAGTCCGAGCTGGACGAGGTCCGCCAGGGCATCATCGACGGATCGATCAACACCGGCTGGGCCGACTGCTTCCAGTAGTCCTGGGCGCGGGCGTTTCAGACGTTCCGAACATTGGGGGGCGGTGCAGGCAGACCTGTGCCGCCCCCCCTTTGAGCAAGTCCTCCATGGCCATCCTCGGCGCAGCCGGGGCGGTGCGGGCACAGAGGATGGAAACCGGCCAGACCCTAAGGAGGCGGCAAGGAATAACTTGCCGGTTTTGACCGGCTCAAGCCTCAACTCCGGTCCGGGAATTGGAGACCTTTTACGGGTCCTTTCGGAGTCGAGGCTTTAGCCAGTGACGGTAAACAAGCAGCAAAACCGGCAAGTTATTCTTTCTAAGGGTTTTACGCGCCTGCTGCGATCGCATGCCTTGGACGAGCTATCCGGCCGGATGGGTGATTCGGAAGTGAAACGGGCAAACCCTTAGGGTCTTGTTAGGCCACGCTTGTCGAGGAGGTTGCATGGGGCCTATCCTGAAACTGCGGAACATTACCAAATCCTTTCCGGGCGTCCTGGCGAACGACCGTATCGATCTGAGCCTGGAAAAGGGGGAGGTGCACGTTTTGCTGGGGGAGAATGGGGCCGGCAAGACGACGCTGATGAACATACTCTATGGTCTCTACACCCCGGACGAGGGACAGGTTTTCCTCAACGGGGAGGAGATCGAGATCACGGGCCCCAGCGACGCGATCGATCACGGCATTGGCATGGTACACCAGCACTTTATGCTGGTCCCGGTGATGACAGTGACGGAGAATGTCATGCTGGGGGTCGAATCGGTGTTGTGGCCCTACTCTTGGAAAAGCTTTCTCCGCTTTGTCGGCGTCAGCGGCGGCATCCTATCCCTGCTGCACCTGCTCAACCTGATCATTCTGGGCCGGCTGGCCAACGTGGGCGATTTCCTGCTGTCGTGGCTGCTGGGGACGGGCATCGCCTTGGCCGGCGCGGCCGCCTGCTATGGGCTGCTCGTGCTGTTGACGAGGCTGCAGGAACGGAACGTTTGGCTCTTTGTGCTGGTCGACAACCTCGTACGCAGCGCCCTGCTTGCGCTGGCGGCCATGGTCTTTCCCGGCCTGGGGGAGACGCTGTTCGGCGGGGATCCCTCGCTGGGGCGTTACATCCTGGCCGGCCTCATATTCAACCTGTGCGGGACCTTTTTGAACTATGCCCTGGTCGAGGTATTGCGCTCCTTTCTCAACCGGCGCCAGGTGGCCCGGCGAATCCGCGAGATCTCGGACCAGTACAAGCTGCAGGTCGACCCCCAGGCCTACGTCAAGGACTTGCCGGTGGGAGTGCAGCAGCGGGTAGAGATCATCAAGGTCCTCTACCGCTCCGCCGAAATCCTGATCCTGGACGAGCCCACCGCAGTGCTGACCCCGCAGGAGGCCCGGGAACTCTTTCAGATCATGGATTCGCTGCTTGAACAGGGCAAGTCCATCATCTTTATCACCCACAAGCTCAAAGAGGTGCTGGCCGTCGCCGACCGCATCACGGTGCTGCGCGGCGGCCGGCTCGTCGGTTCCACGACGCCGGCCGAGACGGACGAGGACGCCCTGGCCTCCATGATGGTCGGCCGCGAGGTGAGCCTGCAGGTGGAAAGGGGTCCTTCGCACGCCGGGCCGGTCGTGCTGCGGGTGGAGGACTTGCAGGTACAGGACGACCGGGGCGCGCTGGCCGTTAACGGCATCTCCTTTCAGGTCCGTGCTGGCCAAGTCCTGGGGGTGGCCGGGGTGCAGGGCAACGGGCAGACCGAGTTGGTGGAGGCCCTGACCGGCCTGCGATCGGTGGAAGGGGGCCAGGTCTTTATTCTGGACGAAGAGACGACCCGTTACGGCCCGCGCCAAATCACCGAGTTGGGCGTAGCCCACATTCCCGAGGACCGCCAGCGGGACGGGTTGGTCCTGAGTTTTGACCTGGCCGACAACCTGACGCTGTGCAGCTACTACCGGCCGCCTTTTTCCCAGGGGATCTCGCTGCGGCGCCAAAAGGTCCTGGAAAACGCCGAGCAACTGGTCGAGCAATTTGACGTGCGCACGCCGAGTATCATGCTGCCGGCCTCCAAGCTCTCCGGCGGCAACCAGCAAAAGGTCATCGTGGCTCGCGAGCTCTCCCGGCCCATCCAACTGCTCATCGCGGCGCAGCCGACCCGCGGGCTGGACGTCGGTTCGATCGAGTACATCCACCGGCAGATTATCCGCAAGCGGGACGACCGCTGTGCCGTCTTTTTGGTCTCCTCCGAATTGGACGAGATCCTGGCCCTGTCCGACCGCATTGCCGTCATCTACAAAGGCCAGTTCATCGACGTACTGGAGGCCGATCAGGCCACCAAGGAGCAATTGGGGCTGTTGATGGCCGGCATCCACCCCGGCTCCGCGCCAGAGGCGATGCCGGCGCAGGGCCCCGTGGCCGGCAGTGCAGGGAGGTCTGGATCGTGAGCGCAAGTAAAGCCAATAACGAAGAGGCGACCGCTCCCCAAAAGCGCAGTCCCCGCCGTTCTGGGCTGGCTCAGAGCCTGGGCATCCCCGCCCTGGCCCTGTTGACGGCCCTGCTGGTCAGTGGGGTCTTTATCGTGGCCTCGGACCAGGCCGTCTATGATGCCTTTTCCAGGGGGATTGGGGAGGGGCTGTTCCAGGTCTGGGTGAGCATCCGGGGGGCCTATGGTGCCCTGTTCGGCGGCAGCTTTGGCGACCCGTTCCAAATCTGGACTGGGGCGCAGGTGCTGCTGCAGAGCGGGGACGCCCAGGCCCTGCAGACGGCCCTCGGCCCCATCAGCGAGAGTTTGATCACGGCCATCCCCTACATCTTTGCCGGCCTGGCGGTGGCCCTGGGTTTTCGCTGCGGCCTGTTCAACATCGGCGCCGAGGGCCAGATCTTTATGGGCGCGGTGGCCGCGGCCTTTTTGGGCTATGCCATCCAGGGTTTGCCGGTCTATGTACATCTACCGCTGGCCCTGCTCGGCGGCGCCCTGGTCGGGGGACTGTGGGGGGCCATCCCGGGCCTGCTCAAGGCCTGGCGCGGTGCTCACGAGGTCATTACCACGATCATGATGAACTATATTGCCTTTAAACTGAGCGACTATTTGCTGACCGGCCCGATGAAACGATCCGGCTACAATCCGGTCAGCCCGCCCATCGAGGAAGCGGCCAAGCTGCCCCGCCTGTTTCCACCGCTGCGCTTTCACGCCGGCTTTTTCGTCGCCCTGATCGTGGCCGCACTGGTCTTTTGGTTCCTCTGGAAGACCACCCTGGGCTTTGAGATCCGCACCGTGGGCGCCAATCCCCATGCGGCTCGCTATGCCGGTATCAGCGTCACCCGCAGCTTTGTCCTGGCCATGGCGCTCAGTGGAGGCCTGGCCGGCCTGGCCGGGGCCAACGAGGTACTGGGGGTCAACTATAATATGGCCCAGTCCTTTTCATCGGGCTATGGCTTTGACAGCATTGCCCTGGCCCTCCTGGGGAAAAGCCATCCTGGGGGGGTGGTCCTGGCCTCGCTGTTATGGGGTTTTTTGCGCTCCGGCGCGATCCGCATGCAGTCCCGGGCGCACATCCCTGTTGACATTGTCTTTATCGTTCAGGCCATGGTCATTATCTTTGTGGCCGCGCCGGAGGTAATCCGCTGGATCTATCGCATCCGCGTCGAGACCGAGGCCGAGGAGGCCGTGTTCACCCGAGGCTGGGGCGGATGAGAACAGAGCGGATTGCATCAAATAAGGGTTGCTGTCTATGAACAACAAGCCATCGTTTTCTACCACTGCTGGCTGGAGCTCATTGGTCTTGGGGGGACTGCTGTCCATACCGTGGTTGGCGGCCCTGCTGGCCTTTTGGATCGGTGGGGAGGACTTGAGCGGCCTGGTGATTTTGATCATCGCCCTGGGGGCTCCCTTGACCCTGGGACTGCCGCTGCTGGGACGGGCTCGGTCCTGGCTGGAGGGGCCGGAGTTCTGCCTGGCCCTGGTGTACATGGGTCTGGGGGGGCTTTGGACCCTGGCCGGCCTGCTGTCGGTGCTGCTGTATGGGGGCATTCTGTCTCTGTTGGACCCATCCTCGGCCAACCCCTTGGGATTGCTGTTGCTGGGGATCGTCCCGGCGGTCGTTGGCCTGGCCTATTTTTCGCAGGCCGCGCGCAGTTGGCCGGCGGAGCGGGTTCGCTTCCGCATGTGGGGGGGCTGGATCTATTACGGCGCGGCCGGGTTGACCCTCCTCTGGTCCCTGCTGCAGTGGGGGCGGGGGGAATCACTGCTGCTCTCCGGATTGGTCCAGGCCGCACTGCTGCTGCTGTTGGCGGCGACCCAGTTCGAACGGCCGGTGCAGAGCATGGGCGCCTTTTTCTGCTTCCTGGGGTTGAGCATCGGCCTGCTGTTCCTACCCAGCACGGAGTTGGGCCTGCTCTCCGTCTTTGTGCTGAACCCCGGAGGCAGGGTGGAAGCCTGGTCGGTGGGCAACGTAGTCTTTCCCAGCGGGGCCAGCGTGGCCATGCTGGCGGTGATTGCGGCCGGCCTGGGGCTCTGGCAGGCGGTGCGCCAGCTGCGGCGGTCCCGTTGGATTGTGGCCGGGGCGTTGGGCCTGCTGGTCCTCGTACTTTTGGTTTCTTTGGGCCTACACTACGGCCTGAGCACGGCCACGTTCCTTTTGGTGATCCTGTCCTTGACGCTGGGGGCCTCGGCCTGGCAGCTCTTGCGCAGCAAAGCGACTAACGGCGTCCTGGGGGCGATCCTGCTCCTTTTTATTTTGGCTTTTCTCATCTGGGCCGGCCGGGGCAAAGAGTTCAACTTTACCGGCATCCTTATCAGCATGCTGGGGGCGGCGACCCCCATTGCCCTGGGCGCGCTCAGTGGGGTCTGGTGCGAGCGCTCGGCGGTGATCAATATTGCCATCGAGGGCATGATGCTCTCGGCCGCTTTTACCTCCGTGGTCGTGGGCAGCGTCAGCCAGAGCCTGGTACTGGCCCTGCTGGTGGGCATGTTGACCGGCGGCCTGTTGGCCGCCCTGCTGGCCGTTCTGGCCATCCGCTTCAAGGTAGACCAGATCATTGCCGGCACGGCGATCAATATTTTCGCCGTAGGCGCCACCAGCTTTTTAGCCGCCCGTCTGCTGGTGGAACGACAGAGCCTGAACGCCTCGGAACACTTTGCCCCGGTGTCTCTGCCCGTGCTCTCCCGGATCCCCGTTCTGGGGCCGGTCTTGTTCCAAAACAACCTGATCGTCTACCTGATGCTGCTGCTCGTCGTTGTCACCCACATCGTGCTCTTTTACACCCGCTGGGGACTGCGCACGCGGGCCGTGGGCGAACATCCCCTGGCCGCGGACACCCTGGGTGTCAATGTCTTTGTCACGCGCTATATCAACGTGATCATTGGGGGATTGATCGCCGGCCTGGGCGGCTCGTACTTTACCATCGGCTCGGTGGGGCGCTTTGACGAATTGATGACTGCCGGCCGTGGTTTTATCGGCCTGGCGGCCATGATCTTTGGGCGCTGGAACCCCTTTGGAGCCTTTGCCTCCTCGCTCATTTTTGGCTTTGCCGACGCCTCGGCGGCCAAGCTGGGCATTCTCAAGGTGCCCATCTCCTCATACTTTCTGCTGATGGCGCCCTACCTGGCCACCATCGTCGTTCTGGCCGGCATCATCGGTCGGGCGGTGCCCCCGGCCGCCGATGGGGAACCCTACGAGAAGCATTGATCAACAAGCAGCAGAAAAACCTTCCAGGATGCGGTCCGCTTCCTGGAAGGTGACGACGCTATTGTCCTACAGAGGCGATCCCTACTTGAGGCGCAGGGTCAGAAAGGCCACGTCCCGCGGCCCCAGGGAGAGGGCCGGCAGGTCCAGGGTGAGCGGGGCCAGGCAGCGGCCGCTCTCCGGGAGATCCATCTCGGTCCAGGTGGCTTCCTCACCCACCCGGCCTTCGTACAGCAAACCGGCCTTGTCCTCCACGTCGAGGGCCAAAATCAACTGGTAGCGGCCCTCGCTGGGTAAATCCAGGGCAAACCCCCCGAGCTTGTCGGTCACTGCTACTCCCTGCCAGTCGGCGGTGCCGCTGAAAATCAGGGTGCTCTGGGGCAGGGGCCGGCCTTCCGCGTCGTAGACGACCCCCGTCAGGCGTGGTGACGACCGTTCCTTTTCCTGTTGGATGGCAAGATCGCTCAACTCCAGCGCGAGGGCCTGGCCGGGACAGGGGGGGATACCGGCAGGGACGACCTCCGGTGCAACCGGAGCGTGGGTGGAGGCGATGGCGTCTTCAGCGCTAACCGAATGAGCCGCTGTTGGGGCGGCGGCCCGCTGGGGCTCCTGCCCAAAGCCGTTCTCCTGCGCCTCCGGCACGGGCGACCCCTGGGCGGACAGGTCTTGGGCCGTCGGGCCGACCCATTGGAGTTGTTGGGACAGGACCACGGTCAGGGCGACGAGCAGCATGGCCAATACGGAGGCCAGCGGCAGGAAACGCTGCCAGCGCGGGCGGGGCTGCTGGCGCCGGGTGGGCAGCTGCTCCTGGACCCGCAGCCACAGCTGCCGGGAGGGCTCGCCTTTCGGCAGTGCCTGCACGGACTCGCGCAGGCGGCGGTAATCCTCCAGGGCGGCGGCACATTCGGCGCACTCGGCCAGGTGGCGCTCCACCATGGCCTGCTCCTCCTCGTTCAATTCCCCGTCGTGATAGGCGGAAACGAGAACTCGCCATTCTTTATGCTTCATGCTGCATCCTCCTCCACGGTCTGTGGGAGGTACTCCCGTAGTTGCTCGCGCGCCCGGAACAGGCCGATACGCACGGCCGGGAGGGTCTTGTCCAACGCTTGAGCCATCTCTTTATAACTCAGGTTAAGGAACTCGCGTAAAATGATATAGGCACGGTTAATCGGCGACATCTGCTGCAGGGCCTCTTCGATCAAGTCGTATTTCTCCTGCCGGAGGGCCTCGTGCAGCGGATCGGCGGTGGTGGGCGCCCGTCGGACGTAGATTTGCTCGTCCAAGGGAATTTCGTCGCGCCGTTTGCGCCGGCGCAGGGAATCCACACTGGTCGTATAGACGATCCGATACAACCAGCTCTTGAACTGGGCGGGTTCCCGCACCTTGGCAATGTTGTTAAAGGCCTTGATAAACGACTGCTGGACGACGTCTTCGGCTTCGGCGGGATCCCCCACCATCCGTCGGGCCATGTGAAAGAGACGTGTCTGATAGTGGTAAAAGATTTGGGTAAAGCCATACTCGTCGCCCTCTTGGGCCGCCTGAATCCAGGCTTGCTGTTCGGATTCCGTCATGGTCGTCCTCTCTTTATATAGACGCTCAGTGCGGTATAATCGTTTCAGAGGGGCGCCCTCTTTTTTACGGGCTTGGTTGGCTACGGCTCTCGCCGGACAGCGAGAAAAAGCATGCGCTCGGACTCATCCTCGTAGGGCTCTAGATCATAGCCGCCATAGACTCCCTGGATGAAAAAGCCGGCGGCGCGCAGCATCTGCTCCGCCTCGGAGCGATAGAGGTAGCGTAGGGGAAAGGTCATGGCCGTGCGGCAGACCTGCCCCTCGACGTCCAGCTCGTCATAGATAAACGTGGTCTGGATAAGCTGCCGGGCGTGGTCCACCTGCCGGCTGACAAATTTGTGTACGGGACGGCCGCTCTGGGGATTGTGCAAGATCTTTTCGAGCAGAAGCTGGCCTTCGGCAGGGGCCAGTGTTTCCGGGTGGGGATGAAAGAGATCCAGGGCCAGGCACCCCCCCGGCTCCAGGTGGGCAAAGACCCGCTCGAGGAGCTGGGCCTGCTCGGCGGCCGTCTCTACGTGCATCATGGTGTTCACGGCGAGGAGGGCCAGCTTGAAGCGCTCGTCGAGATCGAGTTGACCAAAATCCCCTTGGACCAGACGGATCCGCTGTCCGATCTCGCCGGCCGCCTGGATTTTGCGCTCTGCCCGGGCCAGCATGTCGGGCAGTCGCTCTATGCCGGTGACACGGTAACCGGCCCGGGCTAGGAGCAGCAGCAGTCGGCCGGTGCCGGCGCCCAACTCTAGAACTGGAGAACCGGTGCGTTGGGCCAGGGACAGGTAAAAGTCAACGTCCTGGTCAAAATCCCCCTGGTCCAGATCGTAATAATGAACAAAGCGTTGCCCGTCCTTCATCGAAACCCCCCGCAGATATGGCCCGAGGGGGCCGTGCCCCTCGCTCAAGCCGGGATGAGCTCACATTGGGAAAATTGTATCACAGTGGCATAGGTGGGTCAAGTTGCCCAGATGCAGTGGTTGTGGTATGATAAAGCCAGGTGTATTGGCTTTTAGGCAAATTGGCTGGAGAGCACCGTGCAGAACCTCTTGGACCGGGCATTAGGCAAATACGTTATCATGGAAGAGATCGGCCGGGGAGGCATGGGTACAGTCTACAAGGCCCGTGATGTCGAACTGGACCGTATCGTGGCCATCAAGGTGCTTTCTCCGTACCTGGTGGGTGAGCCCCAATTAGTCCAGCGCTTTATTCGCGAGGCCCGCATGGCCGCGAACCTGGACCACCCCAACATTGTTACCATCTATGACATTGGGGGCGAGGGTGGCTACTATTATTTTGTCATGAAATACCTGGAGGGCCTTACCCTCAAAGAGATCCTGGTCGAGCAGGGGCTGCTGCCCTTTGACGATGTGGTCCGCATCGTCAACCATCTGGCGGCGGCCCTGGATTACGCCCATCAACAAAACCTGATCCACCGCGACATCAAGCCCGGCAACGTCATGGTCGACGCCGAAGGGGAGGTCACCCTGACCGATTTTGGCCTGGCCAAGGTCGCCGAGAATCTCAAACTGACCGCCTCGGGCGAGACCATCGGCACCCTGGAATACATGGCCCCGGAACAGGCCCGGGGAGAGGTGGACAAGAGCAGCGATATTTATTCCCTCGGGGTGATGGTCTACGAGATGATCGCGGGTCGCTTGCCCTTCCAGGGGCACAACCAGGCGACCCTGCTCTATCAGCATTTACACGAGTCCCCACCGCCCATAGACAAGTGGCGCCCGGGCATGCCCCCCGAGATGGACCAGATCGTGCAGAAGGCGATGGCCAAAGGCCCATCCGAGCGCTACCAGACGGCCGGCGAGCTGGCCCGCGAGTTGGAGCAGGCGGCCCGAAAGGCCTGGGTGGCCAGCCCGCCGCGCAAAGCGGTGCGCAAAGAGAGCCCGGTGGCAGCCCCCAAGCCCAAGGCGCGGCGGGAAAAGGTGGCCCAGCCCCGGCGCGAAGGGACCTTTTTGGCCTCGCTTTGGCTTTTCCTGCAGACTTGGGGCTGGTACGTACTGGGCGCTTTTCTGCTGATTGTCCTGCTGGCGGCCGGCATTGTCTTTGGGCAGTCGCTGCGCCGTTCGCCGGAGCCGACACTCGCAGCACCGGTGCCGGCCATACTCTCGCCGGCTGGTTCGCATTACCTGCCCCTGTTGAGCAAAGCACCGCCGCTCCCCCCACCGCCGGACCAGATTCTCCAGGCTGACCTGGGCCTGATCTGCGCCAGTGGGGTTCCTACCGCCTCGGAGTACCTGGCTGAGTGGACCTGGGGACAGGAAAGGCCGCAGGCAGGAGCGCGGCTTTCGGGGATCGATCAAATCGGGGGTTTTTCCTGGTCCCCGGATGGTCACTGGGTGGTCTTTAATGCCCGCAGGGCCGAACAGATGGACCTGTACCGGGTGCGCCTGGACGGAACCAGCCTGCTGACCCTGACCCAGTCCCCCGCCTGGGAAACAGACCCGGCCTGGTCTCCTAACGGAAATACCATCGCCTTCAGCGTCGGCTCGACGGGCGGGCGGGATATTCTCCAGATATCGGTGGATGGTGGGGAGGCTCAGCCTCTCGTCCAGCAGGACGGTGACGACTGGGCCCCGACCTGGTCCCCAGATGGGCTGCAGATCGCTTTTGTCTCGGACCGCGACGGTGATGCCGAATTATACGTGTTGGATTTGCCCAGCGGGGAGGTGCGCCGGCTGACCGTTTCCCCCGGAGCGGACTTGTACCCGACCTGGTCACCGGACGGAGGGTGGATTGCCTTTCTCTCCGATCGAGAGGGCCGCTTGGAGCTTTATCGCGTCGATGTGAGCGGACAAGAGGTACAAAAACTGAGCGAGTTGAAGGCCCGGAGGGAGCGGCCGAGTTGGTCCCCCCAAGGGGACTGGCTGGTCTTTGGGCGGGATCTGGGAGAGCAGGGCTGGCAAGTCTATTTTGTCTCCCCAGATAGCAGCCAGGGTTATGATGGTCCGAGCGCTTGCCGTCAGGCTGCCTGGCGGCCCCAGCCCTGAGGATGCCAGAAAACAGTTCGTCAGTAAACAGCGCTACGACGGAGGATATGATGCGCATCAAGCGGCGGGAAATGTTCCCCAACATCGAGTTCGTGCAAAAAGAGATGGAGCGGCTCTTTAACGACATGTTGGGCCCTTATCACGCCTCAGGCATGTTCTGTTCCCGCGATGCCTGGCGCCCTCCTACGGACGTCTATGAGACGAAGGATGGCCTCGTTGTCAAAATGGAACTGGCCGGCATGCGCGAGCACGAGATCGAGGTGGTCCTGGACGAACGCACCCTGTTGATCTCGGGGGTCCGCCCAGACGACCGGCCGCCCGAGCGCATTGCCTACCATCAGATGGGCATCAACTATGGCCCCTTCTGCATACAGGTATTCCTGCCCTGGTCCATTCAGGAGGAAGGCGTCTCGGCAAATTACGAGGACGGGCTGCTCAAAATCCACCTGCCCTGCCGCAAGCGCGAGGCGGAACCTTCCCGGCGGATCGAGATCCAGGTGCAAGAAGAACAAAAAGAATAGCCGAAAGGGTTTCCCACTATGGCCGAAATCTGGAGTGAATATACCGAGCCGATCTGGTTGGGTGAAGAAAAAGCGACGGGTCCAGTGCTTTCCCTCGATCAACGCACCCCCCTATTCCCCCTGAAGGATGAGCCGGCCTTGCCCCCCGACTTGCCCATCCTGCCCTTGCAGGATGTGGTGGTCTTTCCCATGACCATTTTTCCTCTGGCCGTCTCTGAACCCCAGGCCGTCCAATTGGTGGACGACGCCGTCTTGGGCAACCGACAGATCGGTCTGGTCAGTAGGCACTCCCCAGTGCAGGAGGAGAAAGACGCGGAAGAACAAGGCCCGGACAAGCCGCCGGACACGGAGCAGTTGTACCAGGTAGGCACGCTGGCCCTGGTGCACAAGTTGCTCAAGCTGCCGGATGGCAGCCTGCGTATCGCCGTGCAGGGGCTGGACCGCATCCGCGTCCTGGAATACGTGGCCACGGAACCCTATTTGCGGGCGCGGGTCGAGCGAGCCCCCGAGGTGGTGGAGGAGGACCTTGAGAACGAGGCCCTCAAACGCAATCTGCTCAATCTCTTTCAAAAGGTCGCTTCTTTGTCCCCTCAGGTGTCCGAGGAATTGCAGACCCTGGTATTGAACATTGAGGATTCCCGACAGTTGGCCTATGTCCTGGCCGCCAGCATCCGCATGGATCTGGCCGAACGCCAGGCTTTGCTGGAGGAGGACCAGGTCAAGGGAAAGCTGCACCAACTGATGGGCATCTTGAACCGGGAGCTGCAGGTCTTGGAACTGGGCAACCAGATTCAGTCCCAGGTTCAAAACGAAATGACCAAGGCCCAACGGGAATATTTCCTGCGGGAGCAGATGAAGGCGATCCGCCAGGAACTGGGCGAGATCGATGAGGCCCAAATGGAGGTAGAAAGGCTGAGGCAGGCCCTGGAAGAGGCCGGCCTGCCGGATGAGGCCAAGGAGCAGGCCGAGCGCGAGCTGGGCCGCCTCTCCAGTATGCCCCCCGCCGCGGCCGAGTACGGTGTCATCCGCACCTATCTCGAATGGCTGGCCGCCCTGCCCTGGTCGCAGAGTACGGACGATCGGCTGGATGTGACCCTGGCCCAGGAGGTTCTGGACGAGGATCATTATGATCTGGACAAGGTCAAGGAACGCATCCTCGAGTTCCTGGCCATCCGCCAACTGCGCCGGCAGCGGCTGGAAGGCCATCAAGAAACCGAGGGGCCGCAGGAAGCGCAAGAGCCCGTTTCGCTCACACTGTCCAGTCCTTTGGAGGGTAAAGGCGCCATTCTTTGTTTCGTCGGGCCGCCTGGTGTGGGTAAAACCTCCTTGGGCCGCTCCATCGCCCGCGCCATGGGCCGCGAGTTCATCCGTATTTCCTTGGGCGGAGTGCGCGACGAGGCCGAGATTCGCGGGCATCGCCGTACCTATATCGGGGCGATGCCTGGAACGATCATCCAGGCTATCCGCCGGGTTGCTTCGAACAACCCCGTCTTTATGATGGACGAGGTGGACAAGATTGGCGCGGATTTCCGCGGCGACCCGGCCTCGGCCCTGCTGGAGGTCCTCGATCCGGAGCAGAACCGCCAGTTTCGGGATCACTATCTGGATGTGGCCTTTGATCTGTCCAAGGTCTTTTTTATCACCACGGCCAACACCATGGACACCATCTCCCCCCCGCTGCGGGATCGCATGGAGATCATTCGCCTTTCCGGCTATAGCGAGGAGGAAAAGTTCCACATTGCCCGGCGTTACCTGGTGCCCCGGCAGCTCAAGGGACACGTCCTGACCGAGGAGGACCTTCGGATTGAGGACGAGACCATCCACCTGCTGATCCAAGAGTACACCCGCGAGGCGGGGGTGCGCAACCTGGAACGCGAGATCGGCAGTCTCTGCCGCAAGGTGGGCCGGGAGATCGCCTCCGGGGCGACGGGCCCCATCGTCGTGGACGTGGAGCGGGCCCGCAGCTACCTGGGGCCGCGCCGCTTTTACGCCGAGGCGGCCGAGCGCACCGAGATTCCCGGTGTGGCCACCGGCCTGGCCTGGACCCCCTCCGGTGGCGAGATCATCTTTATCGAGGCCACCAAGATGAAGGGCAGTAAGAAACTGCTCATCACTGGGCAGTTGGGGGAGGTGATGCAGGAATCGGCCCAGGCGGCCTTGAGCTATGTGCGCTCACAGGCAGAGCGCCTGCAGCTCTCCCCCGATTTCTACGACAACGTGGACGTGCACATCCACATTCCCGAGGGGGCGCAGCCAAAAGATGGCCCCTCGGCCGGTGTCGCTATGGCCACGGCTCTGGCCTCCCTTTTTGCCGAACGCCTGGTCCAGGACGATGTGGCCATGACGGGGGAGATTACCCTGCGTGGGCGGGTGCTGCCGGTCGGGGGCATCAAGGAAAAAGTGCTGGCCGCCCGGCGGGCCGGCATCAAGACCGTGATCCTGCCACAGCGCAATGAGGCCAATTTACTGGAAGAGGTGCCCCAGGAACTGCGGCAGGATATGCAGTTTGTCTTTGTGGAGACGGTGGACGAGGTCTGGAAAGCGGCTCTGGCGCCCGCTGACTAGAGACAAAACATAGTACCTGTGGTATAATAAGCGCCTGATGTAGGCTGTTCTGCCTTCTGTGGTAAGCCAGTGCCCTTGGGGTTCCCGGCATATTGTCCCAGCCCGGGTCGATATGGACGGGCTAAGTGCATAAGGAGATATCCATGATTACCAAAAGCGAGATCGATGCCCTGACGAGTTACCCCCCCAGCGATTCTCCGGTGGTCAGCTTTTACATTTCTCTGGACCCCCACGAGCGGGCCGAAAAGACCACCCTGACCGAGCTGAAAAACCTGCTCAAGACCGGGCAGGAGGAGATGGCCCGCTGGCCGGAAAAGGATCATGTGAAAATTGCCCTCAACCTGGCCCGCATTGAAGAAATCGTGGAGAACGAGCGGGGCGGCCAATCGCGCGGGCTGGCCATCTTTGCCGGGGAAAAGATCTGGCAGATCTACCATCTGCCCCTGTCGGCCGGCCAGCGCGTCGTGATCGACCGCACCCCCTACGTCAAGCCCTTGATCCAAGTCTTTCGTCGCCATCCCCGCTATTGCGCTGTCCTGGTGGATAAGGAACGGGCTCGCCTGTTCATCGTGCAGATGAGCGAGATCCAGGATTATTCCATCGTGCTCAGCGAGGTGCCCAAGCATCACGAGCAAGGGGGGTGGGCTCAGTCCCGCCTGCAGCGCCGCCATGATGACTATGTGATGCATCACCTCAAGCGTTCAGCCGAGCTGAGCTTTGATTTTTTTCAGCACGAGGGCTTTGATTACCTGTTGATCGGTGGGACGGACGAGTTGACCAGTGCCTTTTACGAGCGCCTGCATACCTATCTGCAGGAACGGGTCGTCGGTTTTTTGCCCATCTCGACCAGTGCCAGTGTTCACGATGTGCTCGAGCAGACCCTGGAGGTCATGCAGGAGGTGGAGGCCCGCCTGCACCGCGAGCTGTTGGAGAAACTGCAGGAAGAGACGGGCCAGGGCCGGCTGGGCGTGACCGGTCTGTCGGCTACGCTGCGCGCCATCAATGCCTACAAAGTACAACACCTGCTGCTAGAGGAAGGCTACCAGACGGCCGGCGGACGCTGCAGCGATTGCGGCAATCTGACCGTGCGTACCACCGGGAACTGCCGTTACTGCCAGGGAAAAATTGAGCGGGTCGACAAGTTGATCGGCGAGGCCGTGGAATTGGCCTACAACCAGGGGGCCCAGGTCCACTTTATTGAAGCTAACCAGGTGCTTTGGGATATGGAGCGAATCGGCGCGCTGTTGCGTTACGCCTGATTCCCCAGCAGGCCCCCATTCTGCCGGCCGCTGCCAACAATGTAAATGTAGGGGCGGGCCACCCCAACAAGTTGGGGATGTGCCCGCCCGTTCGGATAGGGGGCAGCCACAAGGGCTGCCCCCTACAACCAAGGCAGCCGTTCTACGGGTTATTCTCAGAGTAGACCAGGAGACGCGTATGGGCGAAATACCAGAGCTAAAAGAGCTATACCAGCGGAATATCAACGTGACGGTGGAGCGATTGGACGACAAGCACATTGTGATCCATTCCTCCCTGTTGGACCTGGACCACAGCATTCGTTTCTCGATGGAGATTCACGCCGCCTCGCGGACCATTGTTTCCGGTTGGGCCCAGATGGTTCGAGTCCCCTTTCGCAAATGCCGCGAGACCCTGCACTTGGCCGAGGGCATTGCCGGCCTGGTGATCGAACGGGGGATCACGCGCAATCTGGCCAATGTCCTGGGCCACAATACCGGATGCATGCATCTGGTCGAGTTGGCCGTGACGGCAGCCCGCATGGCCGCCGGCGTGTTGGCCGAGCTCAGCGGGGGGTTGGTGAACCGGGAAAAGTTCGAGGCCCTCAGCGAGCAGGAGCGGATCGATCTGGGCATGCCCTTTTTACAGAACACCTGCCTGGTGTTCAAGGTGGACGGGGACTAGTCCAGCCCCCTGACCTCTTTTTCCAACCGCTCGAAAAAGGCGACCACAAAGGCATGGCGTTCCCGGGCCAGGGCCCGCGCTGTCGAGGTGTACAGGCTGTCGGCCACGTGGCGGAGCTTGACAAAGAACTCGATGCTGGGGCTGTGCTGGGACGGTTCTACTAGGCGCTTGGCCACGGCGTCAGTGGGGACGGGGGTCCAGAGGCGCTGACCGGTACGGCCGGCGTAGGCAAAGGCCCGGGCAATGCCGATAGCGCCGATGGCATCGATCTTGTCAGCGTCGTAAAGTACCCGTTGCTCGATGGTCTGCGGGGGGTGATCGTTGCGGAAGCGATGGCAGGCGATGGCCTCCGCGGCGGCGGCTGTCTCCTCCTCAAGATAGCCCCAACGAGGCAAGAGCTGGCGGGCCCGCGCGGCCCCGGCCAGGGCGTGGTCCTCCCCGCCGCGGTCCTCCTGGCCACGGGCGACGTCGTGCAGCAGGGTGGCCGCCCGGAGGACGCGCATGTTGGCCCCTTCGGCCGGCCCAATCCGCTCGACCAGCGCCAGCACCCGCAGGACGTGGTCAAAGTCGTGGGCCGCATCGGCCTGCTCGTATAGGGCGCGGGCACGCTCAACTAGATCCATCGGCTCCCCCGTGGCCACCACAGCCGTTCGATGTACTCGTCCCCAAGAGGTGCACTCGCGTAACGTTCCAGGGCCTGCCAAACGGGTACGCCATCACGGTTCAGCGAGGAAAACTGGGAGGCGTAACAAGAGACCGCTTGCAGCTTGAGCGGCCAATAGGGAGCGAGGGAGATCGTTTGGGGCAGCAAGGGCAGGTCCAGGGCTTGTAGCCGCTGCCCGGCGCCCCCCTCCCAGGCCGCATAGGGCAAATCCTCATAAAAAGCGATCCGGCGGGGGGGCGGAGCGGCGTTCTCCAGGGATTGGTACAGGTGGCAGCCTACTCGAAACACAAGCTGGTGGTCCACGTGGTTGCCTACGGCCAGGGGAAAGAGCAGGATCTGGGCCGGCAGCTCGTCACAGCGGGCGAGCAGTTCCTGTTCGAGGGCACCCTCTTCCGCCGGTTGGCCAAAGATAGCTTGCTGGCTATTATAGTTGGGGTGACGGTAGATCGCGTCTAAATAGTTCCACCAACTCGCCCGGCAGCCCAGGAGGTGCAGCGCCGCGGCATCCTCCTGCCGGCGATGAGCCATTGTTCGTTCCCCCTCGCCCCATTCGAGGTGTAACTGGCGGGCAAATGGACTCAGGGCCGGCTCCGCTGGCGAGTCCCCGGCAAAGACCGTGACGACGTGGCAGTCCCAGCCGCGTTCACGATACCACGACAGCAGCCCGGCGCAGGAGAGAACGGCATCGTCCGGGTGGGGGGACAAGCAAACGACCGTCTGGGGGACCATGGGGTGTTTTCCTCAGGGATGCCAGGCTTGTTCCAGGGGGTCCTCGAAAAAGCGCAGGGTGCGCAGGGCTCCCTCGGCGGCATCGCGGATGTCCTGCTCCGATCGCTCCAGGCATTTTTCCAACAAACGGCGGGCTTGGGGCCCACCGATTTCGCCCAGGGCATAGATGGCCGCCCGGGCCACTTCGTGGTCCGCATCCTGCAGCAGTGGGACCAGGTGGGGCACAAAGGCCGCCTCGGCCATCTCGGCGCAGGCATAAGCGGCCTCGTAGCGCAGCTCTGGATCGGCATTGCTCAACTCGCGTTCAATAAGGGGGTGCCAGCGGGGGGACATTTGCCGGCCCATGGCGCGGAGCGCGCTGGGGCGCATGCCCGGGGACGGATCCTGGTAGAGTTGCATAATGGCCTGCTCTATACCGGGGAGCTGCCCCAGGTAGGCAACTGCCTCCACGGCCCGGCGGCGCAGCAGGGCCGGGGTCTCCTGATCGCTCGCCAATTCCAACAGGAACTGCTGCAGGGGCTGACGGTAGTGCTCCAGTCTATCGCTCGTCTCGATCTCGTAGGTAAAACGGCCCAATGCGATGAGGGCCTGCTGGCGCACCTGCAGGGCCGGATCTTTGGCCGCCATGTGCAGCAGTTGTTCCAAGAGCAGGGTGCTTTCGTCGTCCTCCAGCCCCACAATGGCCATCTCGCGCACCTGGGCCTCCTCATCTCGCAAGAGGAGCATAAAGACCTCGCGAAAGTTCAGATCGAGATTATCCTCCGCAATTTGGGACAGCGTCCTCGCCACGTGCAGGCGTCGGTCCCGTGGGGCGAGAGGCCAGGTCTGGCGCAGCAGGTCCAGTTCTTGGCCGGAGAGGTTGGAGAGACTGGGCAGGTTGCGATGGGGCAGGACCTCCTCCGGATCCAGGATTTCGGCCAGGCTCTGGGCAAAACTTTTCTGTCGTACGGGCATATACCTGCTCCGGAAATAAACAAGACCTAATGGTTTCCTAAATCCGCTCTCAAACTATTCATTGGGCCGGATTGCCGATGCGAGGCCGGCCCTCGCAACTAGGCCTTGAACCGCTTAGGGTTTGTCCGCCCCTACGATCTGTGTAATCCGTCAAGAATCCGAGAGGGGCGACGCATGCGTCGCCCCTCTCGGGGATCGGGTGTCCAAGGGGGCTATTCTTCCTTGTCCGGTGTGTACCGATAGAACTCGGCTCCCTCTTTCCCCTCCTCTTCCGCTTCAAATACATCCACCTCGGCCAGGGTCTCTTTTAAAAAGTCCATGCTGAAGGGGCGTTCAATATTGGCCACGGGAAAGAGTTTGTCCAAGGAAGCGAGGTAGGTCCCGTCCTCTTGTTCCTGGCCGATCAGGCTGAAGGCATGGGCGACAACGTCGGCCGGTCGCTTGCGCTGGGAGGGGGGGATGGGCTTGGTATTGCGCAGACTGCCAAAGCGCTCTTCACTGAGCAGCAGGCCTTCCTCCACTTCGCAGTAAAACAGGACCTCGTCAAACAGATAGCGATCTTTGCGCTCGTCATATACCACAAGTCGCCGTTCCTGGGCGTCCGTGACCATGTATTGCAGCACAAAGGTGTCCGGTTCCTCGGAAGGCGAGATGATGATAAATGCCCCGGGGACCAGGCTGCTGTGGAAAAAGTCCTCCAGTCCCCACAGCCAGCCCCCACGGTTGCCCGAAGGATAACGCAGTTCGACCGAGTAGGCCTCGTAGTGCTGGGGCATCTCGAAGCGCAGCTGCGCCGAGCGTTGATCCTCTAGCATGGCCGGCGGGAAAAAGGCGCGCGCGATGGCGTTATAGGGCAGCAGCCCATGGCGGTATTCATAGTAGGTCAGGAAATGCTCGAGTTGGACCGGTGGCTCCTCGGCCCAATCCTCTTCCTGCAGCAGGTAGTCATAATCCTGCCCAATGTCGCTGGCTTTGAGCAGGCGCGTGCCAATGGAGGGAAGTCCCTTGACGGACCAGCGGTTGCATCCTGGCACGCCGACGTACTCGAAATCCTTTTTCTCCCGCAGGAGCCGCGCGTTCAACGAAAAGGCCCAAAGGATATAGTCGGCATCGCGCGGGTTTTTGAAAAAGAGATCCCCCAGGATCGTCTCGTCGGTGAGGGGCAGCTCTTCCTCTAGGATGTAACGACGGATTTCCGTGAGCCGGCCCTTGCTAAAGCGCTCCAGTTGTTCCTCTAGGTACCATGTATCGCCAAAGGATTCGAGGCGAAAATCACGCGCTAGTGCTTCTCGCAGCCGTGGCGCGACTTGTGGGCCATATTCCGCAAAGAGGCTGGGCACCTGCTTGGCAAAATCAATGGTCGTGCCATCCTTCAGGGTCAGCAGGGTGACCGGAGCCGCAGCCTCCTCTTCCGGGGTTACGGCCGCTACGCCCACTTGCTCTATCTTGGGACTGAAGGGGACTGGGGGGGCGATGGGCTCGGCGACCTTGGGTCGGACATGCCGCTGGCGAATCGAGGCGCGTACCCAGAAAGGGGCCATGGGCGGGCGCCGGACGGCTCGCCGACGGGGCTTGGAAGTGGCCCCATCGGGTGGCTCGTGCAGTTGGCGTTCCATCAGGCGGGGGCGGTTGGCCTCTGCCTCGGGGGGAGGAACCCCCCGCTTGGAGGTGCTGTAAAAGACCCTCTCTTCCCGCTCATCCCGGGCAAAGATGTGATCGTTCTTTTCCACCGCCGTCTCGATCAGCGTGGTCACCTTGTCCGGGTCCTTGTGCAGCCCCTGCTCCACAAAGTACTCGGTGAGGTTGTGCAAGCTCTGCCGGATCGGCCTGTCCAGTGCGTACATTGCGCCCTGCTGGAGCATCAGACGAAAAATCGTCTGGGCCAGCTCGCGCTCCTTTTTGTTTCCGCGAAATTCGACCTCTACTTCCATCAAACGGATTGCTCCTTGAACGAGTTCGCTGGCAAAAGGGCTACTCGTTGGCCATTTCCTCCTGGAACACTTTTTGGCGAAGGATCACTAGGTATTGATAGGTCAGGGCTTCCAGGGTTTGAGGCTCACCGGTCTCTTGCAACCATCGCAGCAATTCCTCAAAACCTGTTTCCCCCAGCCGGATCTGATCTGCGTCCACGAAAATCCTCCAAAAGACATATCACCCCATTTTGTGAGTTATTCTACTACAACCCGGCCTATTTGGCAAGCGGGCTTTCCTGGCCCGGCCCTATTTGCTCCAGAGAGGCTCTTGGGGTATAATGACCCCAAACTCAGCCAGCCGGGCACCATGGATCGATTTCAAGGAGATAGCCGAGGCTATGGATACGATGCCGTCGACATCCCCATCGAGCAGCTCCAGGCCAGGGCGGCACTGTGGCCCCACTATAGAGATTGCCCTGTATGCCTTGCTCCTGCTGTTGGCGATTATGAGCCGCTTTGCCCTGTTGGACTCGCAGGCCCTGCACCACGACGAGGGCATCCACGCTCTCTATGGCTGGAACATCTACCAGGACAAGGGCTATGTGCACGATGCGGTCTATCACGGGCCCTTTATCTATCACGCCGGCGCGCTTTCCTTCTATCTCTTTGGCGACAACGACGTAACCGCCCGGTTGATGCCGGCCCTCTTTAGCATCGCCACCGTGATGCTGCCGGCCCTACTGCGCCGGCAGTTGGGCCGCTGGGGGGCCCTGCTGGCCTCCTTCCTGCTGCTGATCTCGCCCTCCTTTCTCTACTTTGGACGCTTTGTGCGCAATGACGTCTTTGGCGCCTTTTGGACCCTGCTGCTCTTTGTCTGCATCGTGCGCTACCTGTCCGAGCGCCGCAACGGCTGGCTCTACGGCGCGGCCGTGGCCACTTCGCTGTACTTTTGCACCAAGGAGACGGCCTATATCACCGTGGCAACCTTTGGCCTCTTTTTGGTCGGCCGCATCCTCTGGCAGCGCTACGGCCTGCACGCCTTCTGGCCCCTGTTGGGCCTGTTCCCTGCCGCCATCGAGGATCTCTGGCGGCGTCTTTCGCCGGCCGCTCCCACCCCGCTTTTGCCCCTGGGCGAGGGCCTAGAGGCCACTCCCCCGCTCACTCTGAGCTGGTTCTCCCTGCTCCCGTTGGCCCTGGCCGGCCTTGGCCTGCTGGCTATGCTGGCCTGGGCCTGGTGGCAGGCCCGCCGCGAAAGCCAGCCCGATCCCAGCCTGGACCTAGTGGTCGTGCTGGGCACGATGGCCCTGCCGCTGCTCTCGGCCATCCCCCTGAACCTGCTGGTAAGCTGGCGGGGCCTGGAGCCGGTCGATTATCATTCGCCCAACATCCCCGCCCAGGTCATCTTTTTGGCCGTGATCGCCATTGGGCTGTGTTTTGCCCTGGCCGCCGTCATCGGGCTGCTCTGGGACAGCCGGCGCTGGTTGGTGGCCCTGGGCCTCTTTTGGAGCATTTTCTTTGTCCTGCACACCTCGTTCTTTACCAGCATGACCGGTTGGGCTACCGGCCTGGTGCAGGCGCTGGGCTTTTGGCTCTCCCAACAGGGGGTCAAGCGCATCCACGTGGGCCCCCAGTACTACCTGGTGCTGATGCCCGTCTATGAGTTGATCTCGGTGGTCTTTGGCACGCTGGGCATGTTTTTTTTCGCCTGGCGCGGCCTGCTGCAGGCGCCGAGAACCAAGCGGGTGCCCGCGGCCGAGGAGGAAGGGGGTCCTCCCCCGCCGCCGCTGGGGGCGCCCTTTGGGCCGGCCGCCGGCTTGCTGGTCTGGTGGGCGCCGGTCGGCCTGGTCGTCTATTCCCTGGCCGGGGAGCAGGTGCCCTGGCTGAACGTGCATCCCACCCTGCCTTTCTTGCTGCTGGCGGCGGCGCTGCTGGGTCGGGTTATGGACTACCGCCCGAGGTCGCCGCAGCGGCCGACGAGGCAGCGCTGGGCCGATCTCTCCCTGTTCGTTGTCAGCGGCCTGCTGCTGCTGTGGGCCGGCCGGCCCTTTTGGCAGGGGACGGTCCCCGGCACCGGGTCGGTCAGCACGCCCTTGCTGGGCCTGATCTGGCTGATCGTGGCGGCGCTGCTGCTGGGGGCGGCAGCCCTGGCCTTTGGCGCGCTGCCGGTGCGCTGCCGGGGGAACCTGGCCCTGGCCGGGTTGGGCCTGGTGGCCGCCGCCATGACCGCGATCGGCGCTTCCCGGCTTTCCTTTCAGCAGGGCTATGCCGATTGGTGGACGATCTATGTCCCGCTGGCCCTGCTGGTCGTGGCCCTGCTGGCCCGGCTGCTGCTGCTGGGCCGGGTCGCCTGGCGCGGCGCTGCGCTGCTGCTCTTTGTCCTGCTGGCCGCCTATAGTTTGTCCAGCGCCTGGCGAGTGGCCTATATCTATAACGATACCCCTTTGGAGATGTTGGTCTATGTGCAGACCGGCTCGGACGCCCAGTGGGCCATGGACCAACTCGAGGCCCTGTCGACCCTGACCACCGGCGGCAGGGACATTGTCTTTCTCTACGACAGCGAGGTGGCCTGGCCTATGGAGTGGTATTTCCGCAACTATCCGCGCAAGGTCTACCAGGGCACCATCAGCGGTCCCCCTGCCGATGCGGCGGCGCTGGCCATGGTCTACCGGGACAAGGACAATACCAGCGGCCCCTACCTGGAACGGCGCTTTTATCCCATCCGTTACTATATCTTTAACTGGTGGTTCCCCGAGGACATCTATCGCTCCGCGCGGGGCTTTGTCCAACGGGCGGCTCCAGACCTGTTGAGCGAGACGGCCGCGGACGAGGGCGGCTGGCGACTGCTGCGGCGGGCGCTGGCCCAGCCTTCCGCCCAGGCACGCCTCTGGCGCTATTTCCTCTACCGGGAGCTGCCGGCGGGCCTGGGCGCGCGGGAATTTGCCTTTTACATCCGGCGGGACCTGCTGGGTTCGCTGCACCTGCTGCAGGACAGTATCCCCCGCCGTTAGTACCTTGGAACGTTAGAAGGTTGGAACGTTGGAACGTTCCAACGCGAGGGTTTGAGTTGGACGCGCAGGCGAAACCTGACCGACTTTTGGGAGCATCCACATGGCCGAGGAAAACAAGAGCGAACGGCACGAGCGATCGAGTTGGCTGGACCGGCGCCTGGATCTGACCCGCGTCGATCCGCAGCTCGCGATATTTGCGGCCCTGCTGCTGGCGGCGGTCCTGCTGCGTTTCTGGGACCTGGGCCAGCGGGCTATGCATCACGACGAAAGCCTGCACGCCTGGATGTCCTGGCGCTTCTACACGGGCCAGGATCTGTACCAGTACGATCCGACCTACCACGGCCCCTTTCTCTACCACGTCACGGCGCTGTTCTACTTGCTCTTTGGCGTCAGTGATGCGGTGGCCCGGGCGCCCCAGGCCCTTTTTGGCCTGCTGCTGGTGGCCCTGTGTTACCCCCTGCGCCGCTGGCTGGGCCGTTGGGGTTGGCTGATCGCGGCCGGCCTGTTCGCCCTTTCGCCCTCCTTTACCTATTTTGCCCGCTTTGCCCGCCACGACTCTTTCGTGGCGGTGTGGACCCTGGGCCTGGTGCTGGCCCTGTTCCGCTACCTGCAAAAACGGCAGCCGCGCGACCTGCTGCTGGCCGCGGCGGCCCTGGCCCTCTCCTTCTGCACCAAGGAGCTGACCTTTATCACGCTCTTTATCCTGGGCAGCTTTGTCGGGCTGGCCTATCTGCTCGATCTCCAGGGCCGGCGCTTCCAGGTCGAGTCCCGCATTGGGGCCGGCGTGCTCTTGGCTATTTCCTTTCTGCTCGCCCTGCGCCTGACCCTGTCCGACGGCGGCGGTGTCCTCGGGCAGTCCCTGGTGCTGGCGCTGCTGCTGCTCTCGCTGGGCTACCTGCTGCTCTCGCTGGCCTGGTCGCGTGTTTTCCCCGAGGGCGGCTCGCCGCTGCGGGAATCCGTGCAGGATCTGGTCCAGGAGCCCCGCCCGCTGTTCGCCGCGCTGGGTGTCTTTGGGGTGCTCTTTGGCCTGCTCTTTACGACCCTGCTGACCCATCCGCGGGGCTTTTTGGATGGACTGGTGCGCGGCTTGGAGTACTGGATGCAGCAGCAGGGGGTGCGCCGGGGCGGGCAGCCCTGGTTCTACTACCTGCTGCTGCTGCCGGTCTATGAGCCGGTGGTGCTCAGTGCGGGAGTGGCCGGCCTGTTCGTGGCCCTGCGCCGGACGCGTGCCGCCGCCGCTCCCGCCGCGAACGACAGTCGGCCGGCCCATCCCGCGGCCGCCCAGCGCCTCTTTTACGCCTTTCTGGCCTATTGGGCCATATCCTCACTGGTGTTCTATTCCTGGGCCGGGGAGAAAATGCCCTGGCTGATCCTGCACATCGCCCTGCCGCTGACCCTGCTGGCCGCCCTGGCCCTGGACCGCCTGGCGGTGTGGCTCTCTCGCTCCTGGAGCGCTCTTTGGCGCAGTGGGGACTGGGTGGTGGGCCCGATCTTTCTGGTGCTGGTGCTCTCCCTGCGCGGCCTGACCGCCCTGGCGGCCGGCCAGGTGGCCCACGAACTGGCCGCCCAATACATGCGCCTGCAGATTGCCGTGCTCGTCCTGGTTTTTTTGGGCTTGATCGCCCTGCTGGCCTGGCGCATCTATCGCATCGAGGGCCGCCACCTGGGACAGTCCTTCGCCCTGGTGGGGCTGGCGCTGCTGCTGCTGTACACGGTGCGCAGCACCTTTCTGCTCAATTATTACCACGGCGATGTCCCCGTGGAAATGCTCGTCTATACCCAGACCGCGCCGGACGTGCCCCTGGTCGTCCGCCAGATCGAACGCCTCTCCATTGACCAAACGCGCACCGAGCGCACGGCCGAGGACCCTACCGGCGGCCACGGCCTGCGCATCGCCATCGACACTTCGCGTAATGCCGCCCTGGAGTGGCCCTTTAACTGGTACCTGCGCGATTTCGACCGCCTGGGCAACTTGGTCCCCTTCCACGCCGGCCAGAACGCGCCGCCCAGCGCCGACGTGGTGCTGGTGCTGGCCGACAACGAGCCCGCGCTGCGCCCCTCCCTGGCCAACGAGTACACGGGCCTGCGCCTCAAGCACCGCTGGTGGTTCCCCGAGTTTGATACCTACAAGCGCTGGTCGCTGCTGCAGACGGGCCAGAACGACCTGGGCTATGACTATATGCCCTGGCTGCGCGGCGGCACCTATGCGGAGGGCGGCTTTCAGCAGGGCTGGCTGCACCTGTGGGATTACCTGCTGAATCGCGAGCTGCCCTATCCCTTGGGCAGCCAGGACTTTTTTGTCTATATCCGCAACGATATCCTGCCGACCGCCGGCGCCGCCGGGGACGAGGATCCCTACATCGGCGAGCTGAGCAGCCGCCTGGCCGCCGGCTCGTTGGGCAGCGCGGGCAGCGGCCCGGGCCAGTTGAGCGCCCCGCGCGACGTCGCCGTGGGGCCGGCCGGCGACCTCTATGTGGCCGACGCCGGCAACCACCGCATCGTCCGCTTTGACCCCTCCGGGATGCCCTCCTCTTGGGGCGGTTTTTGCGACCTGGCCACGGGTTCGGGCTGCCTCACCCCCGAGGACGGCGGGCCGCTGGGCGCGGGACAGTTCAACGAACCCTGGGGGGTGGCCGTGGACGGGGAGGGACGCGTCTATGTGGCCGATACCTGGAACCACCGCATCCAGGTCTTTGACGCCGCGGGACAGTTCCTGGGGCAGTGGGGCGAGGGCCTGCTGATCGACGCCGAGTTGGACCCGCGGGGCCGGGCGGGTGCCAGGCTGGGCTTTTATGGTCCCCGCGCCCTGACCGTCGACGAGGCCGGCCGGGTGTACGTGGTCGACACCGGCAACGAGCGGGTGCTGGCCTACCAGGTCAGCGAGACCGCCGCAGGGGAGTTCCGCGCTACCTACGTCTACCAATTCGGCACCATGGGTCCCAATACGAGCGAGTTCCTGGAGCCGGTGGGCATTGCCGTGGATGCCTCGGGGCGCGTCTTTGTGGTGGATACGCTCAACGGCCGGGTGCAGGTCTTTGCCCCCGGCGCCGACCCCCAGGCC
>JAFGKG010000063.1 GCA_016928715.1 Chloroflexia bacterium | reverse complement strand
TGGTCGGCGGCGTGGTCGGCGGCGTGGTCGGCGCGGTGGTCGGCGGCGTGGTCGGCGACGTGGTCGGCGCGGTGGACGGCGGCGTGGTCGGCGCGGTGGTGACGGGCGTGGCCGGCGTATCCGTCGGCGGCTGGGTGAGGGGAGGTTCGAGGGTGGGGCCGGCGGTGGGGGTGGGGGTGGGGTCGCTGGAGAGAAAGACGGGCTGGCTGTCGGCGCTGCCCAGGGGATCTCCCCCGGCGCTCTCAACATCGACGTGGTTGACGACGTAACAATCGCAGACCTCGTTGACCACGGTGCTCAGGTAGACCTGGCAGGAGGAGTTGCCCAGCACGATCAGGGAATTGGGATAACTGCCCCCACAGGTGTAGATAACCTCACCGACCTGGCTCAGGCGGCCGGGCAGCGTGTCGATCACCCGAACCGTCACGGGGTCGCTGCCGCCGTTGCTCAGACCGATGCTAAAGATCACCTGTTCGCCCAGCAGGGCCCGGTCCGTGCTGGCGGCCTTGCCCACGCTAAAGGAGGGCGGGTTGGTGGGCGTGGGTGTGGGTGTCCCCCCGGTGTGGCTGGGGGTCGGTGTGGGCGTATCGCTGGGCGTCGGGGTGGTGGTGGGCGTATCGACGGGTGTCGGGGTGTCTTCGCCAGGGGTAACATTGCTGGTCGGAGTGGGCGCCATCGGCGCGGCCGGCGCCGGCGGCGGAAAGACAAAGGTATAGGCCAGGGAGAGCAGGGGCACCGCCACCATCAGCGCGCTGAGCAGCAGGCCCAGCATCTCCCAAAAGGTCCATCTTGGCACCGTCCGTCGGTTTTGCATCGTTTGTCTTTGCTCGCCCATGGGATGCAGCCTCCCGTCAAAACCAGCGCGATCCCCGCTCAGGGGGTGGCTTCGGTGGGGATTTCCCGATCCAGTCGGGCAATGACCACCAGGCGCTGGGTATCATAGGCAGTACAGGTAATCAAGGTCAATATAGGGGTCGGGGTCTGGGCCATCACCTCAACCTGGTAGGGCCAGACGCTCTGGCGCCCCTCTACCACATAGCGGTACAGCCGCCGGCCGGCGTAGAGCAGGACCTCGTCGCCGCTGTCCAGCTCGTGCAGCCGGCGGAACACGGCCCCGTGCATCCCGTTGTGTCCCGAGATCACGGTATTGCCGATGGCACCCGGCCGGGCCGTCCCCCGATGGTAGCCGGCGGCGTATTCGGCCACCTGCCAGATGCCGTCCTGGATGGTCACCTCGACCACGGGCGTATCCAGTTGGATGCGCGGGACGACCAGTCGGCTGGGCATGACGGTGCCTGGGGCCGGCGTGGGAGCGGGAATAAAGGGGTCCTCTACGACAACGGTCGTGCTGTAGGGAACAAAGGGCAGTGGGGCCTGGGGCATGGCCTCTTCCGGCGAGGAAAGGCGCCCCTGCACCGGTTGGGTCCAACTGCCCTGGGCCTGCACTGTAGGCGCGCTCCCGCCATTCAGGACACGACTCACATAGGTGTCATAGACCCAAAAGCCCAGGGCGACGATGAACAGGATGAGCACCAGCACGATGAGCCCGTCCACGACCACGCTCAAGAGCTTTTTAAAGCGCCGCAGCGAGACCGGGAGCTGGCCTTGGTTTCGGGCCTTGTTGAGCGGTTGCAGGCGAGTTAACTGCCGCCGCCAGAGTTCCCCATTCCCTTCACCGGGCCGATGCGATTCAACCAGGGGCAGGCGAGTCCGAATGACGGATTGTTCCGCACTGGAAAAGGCCGCGGAGAAAAGCGTATCCGGGAGCGTCGATGGTCGTCCTCGTTGGTGGGGGCCCGGACCCAGCGAGCGCAGCCCCTCCACCGCCTCCTGGCGGCGGCGGTGCACCAGCAATCTTTCCAATTCCTGGGCGGAGAGCTGCTTTTCCGAGTCCATCCTTTCATCCTACTGCTTTTTTTTATCATACCACATCTAGTGTGGGAATGCAACCTTTTTAGGTTACGCCTAAAAGCCGTGGACAAGCTTTATCCGCTGCCCAAAACACTGCTCTCAGGCAGACATTTAGTTCCCCTCCGTGCAATCCGTGCGAAATCCGTGTCCTGCTCAACCTTCCAGATAATCGCGCAGCTTTTTGCTGCGGGTGGGGTGGCGCAGCTTGCGCAGGGCCTTGACCTCAATCTGGCGAATGCGCTCGCGCGTCACGCCAAAGGCCTGGCCGACCTCCTCCAGGGTGTGGCTGTGGCCGTTGTCCAGCCCAAAGCGCATGGACAACACCTCGCGCTCCCGGTCGCTCAACGAGTTGAGCACCTGCAGCAGTTGTTCCCGCAGCAGCTTGCGTGAGGCCTCATCGGAGGGCTCGCGGATCTTTTGGTCCTCGATGAAATCCCCCAGATGGCTATCCTCCTCCTGTCCCACCGGCATTTCCAACGAGACCGGTTCCATCGAGGTCTTGAGGATGGCCAAGACCTTGTCCAGGGGAAGGTCGATCTCCTCGGCCAGCTCTTGGGGCGTGGGGTCGCGGCCCAAGTCCTGCTGCAGCCGCCGGGAGGCCCGCGAGAGGCGATTGATCAGCTCCACCATGTGGACAGGGATGCGGATGGTTCGAGCCTGATCGGCCAGGGCTCGGGTGACCGCCTGGCGAATCCACCAGGTGGCATAGGTGCTGAACTTGTAGCCTTTGGAGTGGTCAAATTTCTCCACGGCTCGCAGCAGGCCCACGTTGCCCTCCTGGATCAGGTCCAACAGCGACATTCCCCGACCGATGTAGCGCTTGGCCACACTGACGACCAGGCGCAGGTTCGCCTCGCTGAGGTGCTGGCGGGCCTGATCTCCCTGGAGCACAATCTCCTCCAGATCCTCGCGGTCCAGGGCGCGCTCCGGGTTGAGGGCGCGCAGGGCCTCGTGGCCCTCTTTGATCAGCGCCTCACGATTCTCGGCCTCCTCGGGCAAGGGTGGGGAGGGGCCTTGTTGGAGTTCTAATGCCAGCAGGGCCGCGCTGGCCAGGTTCGCCTGCACAATCTGTTGGGCCAGTTCGACCTCTTCCTCCGCCGAAAGCAGGGGGACCCGGCCGATTTCCTGCAGGTATAGGCGGACGGGGTCATCCACGCTGGCCCGCTCCACTTCGGCGGCGGCCGGCTCTTCTACTTCCGGGGTTTTGCGCCGTCGCCGGGAGGAGGTCTCCTCGTCCACGACCTGGATGCCGGCCTCGAAAAGCTCGGCATAGATTTCGTCCAAGAGGCCGGTCTCTAATTCGGGGGCAGGTATGGCCTTGAGGATTTCCTCGGTCGTCACATAGCCCCGCTCCCTGCCCTTGTGCAGCAGCCGCTGCAGCTTTTTGGATTTGGCAAAGGGCGAGTCTTCTGAAATTTCGAGTTCCGCAATTTCTTCCGGGCTGGGTTCGCGATCGCCGTTTTCGTTCAGCTCATCTTCACTCATCGCTCTTCCTCCCATAGGCTTTCGGCAGCCGGTTCCTCCGTTTCACCCAGATGGCGGCGCAGGTCTGGATACAGACGGCTCGGAGGAGGGGTGGGAATATTGCCCCGGTGTTGGCTCAGTATGGACAGGCGTTGTCCCATCTCTTGGGCCAGCGGCAAATCGCCCTCGGCATAGGCCTGCACCAACATGTAGCGGCATTGTTGGTACTGGCGCTCATGATTCAGGATCCGGAGCCGACCCAGGCCCTCTTCCAGGGCCTGGCGGGCCTTTTCCCAGGACATTTGCAGATCGGATTGGAAACGCTGCTCCAGTTCTTGCAGATAGACCCTGAGCGCGTCGGGCAGGACGGCGAGTTGGCCCTTTTCCAAGGTATCAAGCAGACTGCGATGTTCCTCGCGGGCCAGCAAGGAGGACGTTCCCGGGGGCAGCTCGCCGGTCAGGCTGGGAAAACGATGGAGCAGCGCCAGCAGGAAACCCTCCACCGTCTCGGCCTCACCGGCGCTCAGGGGGATTTCCAGCGGTGGGGGGAGCTTGGCGCGGCCGGGATGCCCGCTACGACGTTTTTGCTGCTGGAGCTGTGCGAGGATGGTACGCTCCTCCACCTGGACCAATTGGGCCAGGCGCTGCACATAGTGGGCCTGCTCGACGGGGTCGTGGACTTGGGACAGCAGGGGCAGGGCCTCTTGTACGGCGGCCGCCTTGCCCTTGGCGCTGTCCAGCTCGGCCTCGGCGGCCAGGCGTTCCAGGACATACTCGAGCACCGGGCGGGCACGTTCCAGGCGTTCCTGCCAATCCTCGGGGTCGGCCTGGATGACCTCGTCAGGATCCCGGCCGGCCGGCAGGACGACAATGCGCACCTCTCCATCCAGTTCGCGCTCAAAGCGGACCAGGCCCCGCGCCGTGGGGACGGGAACGTCCCGTTCGTCCATAGCCTCGCGGATCACCTCCAGTCCGCGCATGGTGGCCATCATACCGGCCGCGTCCGCATCCAGCGCCAGCAGCAGCTTTTGGGTCAGTCGTTTCAACTGGCGCACCTGTTCCTGGGTCAGGGCCGTGCCCATCGGCGCGACCACCTGGCGGTAGCCGTGCTGGTGGGCGGTCAGTACGTCGAAATAGCCCTCCACCAGGATGGCATAGCCCTGCCGGCGGATGGCCTGGGCGGCCCGATCCAACCCATACAGGGTGCTGCTTTTGTCAAAGAGCGGCGTCTGGGGGGAATTCAGGTACTTGGGCATCTGTTCAGGGTCCAACATGCGCCCACCAAAGCCAATGACGTGGCCCCGGCGGTCGCAGATGGGAAAGATCAGGCGGTGGCGAAAGCGGTCATAGCTCGTACCGTCGTCGCGTTCGACCACCAGGCCGGCCAAACGCAGGTCCTGCTCGGAATAGCCCTCGGAGTGCAGGTGCCGGGAAAGGGCCTCCCAACTGTCCGGGGCATAGCCCAAGAGGAAATCGTGGGCGGTCTGTTCGAGGATGCCGCGCTTTTCCAGATAGGACCGGGCTGCGGCGCCGGCCGGGCTATGGCGGAGCTGTCTCTGGAAAAAGTGGGCTGCGGCCAGGTTGAGCTCGCGCAGCCGCTGGCGCTGCTGGTCGGCCTCTTTTTCCTGCGGTGTAGGAGGGGCCAGGGTCACCCCGGCCCGCTGGGCCAACTGGCGCAGGGCCTCGGGAAAGGTCAGATTCTCGATCTGCATCATAAAGGTAAAGACGTCCCCATTGGCCCCGCAACCAAAACAGTGATAATTTTGCGAGTCCGGAAAGATAATAAAAGAGGGGGTCTTTTCCTGGTGAAAAGGGCAGAGCGCCTTAAAGTTACGGCCGGCCTTTTTCACCTGGGTGTACTGTCCGATCACCTCGACAATGTCGAGATGGGATTTGACCTGCTCAATCGCACTCATGGGGCCTCACTGCGGTTTTCCCGCCAAGATCAGGTATGGATGAGAAAGGAGCCGCCCACTTCCAGGACAGCGCCGGCCAGGGCCAGCCAAAATCCAATCCCTAAAACCGACCAATCGGCAGTGGATAAAAAGGCCGGTGCCGGCAATGGCCAGAGCAGGGCCAGGGCCAAAGCGACCAGGAGGACAAAGACCTCGATCCGCAGCCGCTCCAGGTGGCCGGACAGGTTTTGCCGGAGGAGGCCGACCAGCAGTTCTGCCGGGGGCAGCAGCCCGCTGCCCAAGAGCAGCAGGGCCACGATCAGCCCACCTGGCTGCGCCCAGAGCATCGATCTGGGGCCGCTTTCCGGCAGAAGCAACGCCAATTCTGCTGTCGTCCAGGGCAAGGCCAGGCCGAGCAGGACCAACAACAACCCCGAGAACAAAGGCAGGGCCCGCACCCATAGCCCAGCCCGCTGGTCACGCAGCCACTGCTGCCAATAGCCGGCCTCGGCCTGGCGGGCTGCAGGCCCCTCCGTCCAACGCAGCGTTTCCAGAGCGGCCCGGCGGACGGTCGGCAGGGGATCGCGCAGGAGCCGCTGTAAGCGGGGAACGTCCTCCGGCTGCGCCCGGCCGGCCAAAAGTTGGGCCGCCCGCTGTCGCACCCGGGGGGTTTTGTCATCCAGCGCGGCCAGCAGCGCCGGTCGGGCGGATTCACCCTGGATTTGCTCCAGGGCCTGCAGGGCTTGCTCTCGCTCGGCCGCGGTACCCTCGCGGGACAGCGCAGCGAGTTCGGCCAGGGACTGGGCCTCCCGCAGTCGCTCTACGCTGGGTTGGGCCCGTCCGGACCGGGCCAGGACCAAGGCCAGGCCGGCCCCGGCCAGCGCCTGCAGCCAGGGCAGCAGCTCAAAATAGGTCCAGCCGCTCAAAAGGGCCGCCAGCCGGGCCGCCGCAAAGGCGGAGAGGATATAGAGGCTGAGACAGGCCAGGAGCGCCGTCGCCAAGCCCTCGCGGCTGGGTGAAAACCGCCAGGCCAGCAGACAGGCCAGTGGAACCAGCACCGTGCTCCACACAGCCGGCCGGTAGTTGCTGGCAGTCGGCATGGCCCAGGCCTGCAACAACAGGCCGGCTGCCAGCCCTACCAGGACGCCGCCCAGCACGGTCAAGAAAATCGCCCGATCAAAACTCTGCATACGCATATTACCAGCCCAGGGAAGGGTACGTGGATGCCCTTGTCGTCTCTAGCATTCTAAAGCAAAGGGGATGGGGTGTCAAGTAGCCTTGCCCTTTTCCCCCTTTTGCAGTACAATGCATCCTAACCCGGTTGAGCCGGAGCCAAAGTGGTAAGGTATTAACTGGAAGAGGAAACGGTGGCCAAAGCACTGGAACGCCAGGTCGGTGAACTGCTGCGTCAACACGGTCTTGCT
>JAFGKG010000062.1 GCA_016928715.1 Chloroflexia bacterium | reverse complement strand
CCGCGCACGCTTTTTGCCGCCTTTTCAAGAAAAAGATGCCCTAAACAGGCCATTTCCGGTCAAATTTCTACCCCAGTCAGCCCCCCTCCCCTCTAACCACCAACCATTATAACACATGGGGCATGGTCCTTCCAATTCCTCGGATTAACGTTGGGTGGCCATTGTGCTGGGGCAGAATACGCGGATAGAAACGGCCGGGGAAAAGCAAAGCGGCGCCGGCCGTGGCCGGCGCCGCTCTGTGGGCTCTTATGTTGGGCCTTGCGCAGGCCTCAACTTGATTTGTCTACCTTACAGGGGTAACGTTGACGGCATGGGGGCCCTTGGGGCTCTGCTCGACATCGAACTCGACGACCTCGCCCTCTTCCAGGCTGCGAAAGCCATCGGACTGAATAGCAGAAAAGTGAACGAAAACGTCACTGCCCTGCTCGCGGGAGATAAACCCATACCCCTTGCCACTGTTGAACCACTTGACTGTACCTTTTTCACGCATGTTGCCTTGTCCTCCAACTTGGCGTCCTCTGACGCCGGTGATTTCCTGGCTCCAATCGCCAGGTTGCTTATGGTTGGATCCATGGTGCGGCCCTACAAAAAAACCGCCAAGGTCTTGAGTGCACCTTCGCGGATGACTTTTGATCACTCTTGAGGCCACAACAATTCCAACCTGCCTGTATTATACCACATATTCTCATTTTGTCAAGTTGGCCGGCCTAGCGATTGCCGGCGGGGCGGGCTCTCGCCAACGGGCATAATCCAGCAAAACGGGCTCCAGGTGGGTCAGCTCCAGGGCATCCAACAATAGAGCGCACCACTCCCCCCCCAAAAAGACCAGGGCGGCGGCCTGCTCCTCCTCGCCCTTGCGCACGTCCCGAATGGCCCGGCGCAGAATCGCCGCCGCCAACGCCCGGATCGACTGGTTCGGTCCTATCGGCACGGACATGGCGCACCCTCCTATGGATAACATGATCATGGTGGGAATATCCTGTTCACAGGACCTAGTATACCACATCCAGAGAGCATGCGCAATTCAGGAAGGGCGGGTTTCGAGTCCGCCCTCTCCCCTTCCCCCCTGGCCTGAACGGAGCCGCGAATGTGGCGCAGAAAAGGCCGGGGAGTTGGGGAGAGGGCCACCCCAACGAACGCGCCTAGGGCTGCACGTTCTTGAAAATGAGCGGCAAATAGACGTAACGCAGCCCCTGGACCACCACCACGTCCTGGCTAACAGTCTCCTCCCCGCAGGGATTGGTCACCGTGAGCACGACCCCGTAGGTGCCGGCCATGGTGTACACATGCGTCACCTCCGGGCCGCCGGCCGCGCTGCCGTCGCCCAGGTCCCAGGCAAAGACCAGCGGGGAGGAACCCGTGGCCACGGCGGTCAAGGTCAGCACCTGGCCCATAGTCGGCGAGATCGGCTCCCAGCCAAAATCGGGCAGCCCCACCGGCGTGCATTCGCCCAGGCACTCAAAAACCAGCGGGACCTGGATGGACTCGGCGCAGGGATCGTTGTGCTCGATCAGGAGCGTCCCTGTATGGATCCCGGCGCCATCGGTGATGGAGCAGTGGAAGGTCAGGTCGACGACCTGGCTGTCGCTGGGCGCGACCGTGCCGGTGACGGGATCCTCCCGGACCCAGGGCAGGTCGATCAAGCCGCAGCGGCCGCTCCAGGTCAGGGCGTTCTGCAGGATGCGCTTGTCGGCCTCGCCGGCCAGGTCGCCATAGACGTTCAGGCCGATGTACACGGCCCGGCCGGGATCGGGCTCGGCGTAGCTCAAGACCCGCTCGTGGGGCGTACCGTAGCTGGCCTCGATCAAATTGGGAGAGAGCGTATCCGTCACCCAGCCCACCGCGTCAGACGTCCAATCATAGGCCCAAAAGCCCAGCCCGGTCCAGGTCGCCGGCAGGCCGGCGGTGAGGGGGTGGTCCGGGTCGACCACGGTGACGTCCAGGGGGGTGCCGCTCGGCTGGCCCTCCCAATCGTTGGGGAACCAGTCGGGCCAGTCGCCCAGTTGGACCAGGCCATGCCCCTCGCTGAGCCAGTCGTCCAGGTCGGGTACAGGCAAATACCAACCCCCATAGCGGTCAATGATCACGTCCGCCTCAAAAAGGCGGGCCTCGCCCACCGAGTACACGTCCACCCAACTGTAGCCAAATTCCTCCAGGGTCCGGTGCAGTTGCCTCGTCTCGGTATAAGCCATCTCGGCCGTCACGGCCACGACGCAGGCCCCGTTGGGCTCCATGTGGACGGATCCGTCCACTAGCATCGGCCCCGCTGGCGCCGGCCCGCTGCGGTGTTGACCATCATCCACTCTGCGCAGCAGGCCCAGTTCGTCCAGCAGCCGCTCGGGCAGGCCGTCCAGCAGGCCCTGGCGGGCCAGACCGGCCAGCAGGTCCGCACGCGCCCCGGGCATCCCCCGGTCAGCGCCGGCCAGTGAAGCCAGGTTGACGGTCCAGGTAATCTCGTACAGATCGTAGCTCAACGTCAGCCCCCCGAGGTTGTCCACCGTCAGCGGCACGCTGAGCGGCAGGCTAAAGTAGCTACTGACGCTGATGGCCAGCGGCGCCACCTGCAGCACCGGGCGGGGCAGGCAAAAGTCCTGCACCGTGGTCATGCCCGAGGTCACGGTCAGGGCGTAAGGACCCACAGAACCATAGCCCGCGGCCGCGGCGCTGACCTGGTAGGGGCCTACCTCCAGGCTAGCGCTGTAATAGCCGGCGGGGTCCAATGGAAGGTAAAAAGTACGCTGCTTGGCCCAGGAAAAGGCCTCCACGTAGGCCGGCTCACAGGTCGCGCTGAGGCAGCCCGTCTCGGCGTCCAGCACGTAGCCCTCCAGTGCCCCCATCGCCGGGCAGGGCTGCAGGTGGTGCTGGTTGAAGGGCTGGTAGCCAAAGCCCGCGATGGAGCCACCGAGCTGATAGACCTCGCCATAGGCCGGGGAGGAAGCGGACTCGGTGCGATAGACCGCGTAGGGCAGCTCCTCGCCCCAGTGCCAGTCCATATCGCAGAGGTCAAAGTAGAGCGTCTTGGTCGTGATCCCCCCAGGATCCAACACCCCGCCGGTCAACCACAACTGCGGGCAGCCGTCGTGGCTCTTGGCCGCGTCACCCATCCCCCACCAGGGAACCGGCAACGGGCCCAGGTCGGCGTTCTCGGCGTTCCAGCTCCCGGCAGCAATGTCGTAGCACTGGGTGCTGTCCAATACCCCCGAGAGGACTTTGGTCCCCCCGGCCACGCAGACGTAGCCCTGCTCGCCCAGCCAGGGCACGTACCAGGAGGCGTGAAAGTCGCGTTCCGTACTCATGGCCGGCCCCATCACGGCCGTGTTCTCCAGCGGATCATAGATCCACAGCTCGTCCAGGTCGCCGCTGCCCGGCGCGGTGGCCCCACCGCTGATATAGATCAGGTTCTGCTCGGGGTCATAGGCCATATCCGGCGCCCAGCGGCCGGGCACGGGAAAGGCGGTGTCGTTGATCCAGGCCCCGGCGGCGAAATCATAGATCATGGCCCCATCGACCCCGCTGGACTTGTCGTCGAGGATAAAGGCGCGATAGCCGTTCGGTCCCAGGCCAAGAGCGCCGTCCACCGGGAACTCGATTTCGGGCGACATGGTCGCCATGGGGATCCATAGATTGTACGAGGGCATATAGATGTACGAACTTCCGCCCGACCCATAGCCGCCCAAGACCATCAGCAGGTCCTGTACCTCCAGAATGGCCGCGTCCATGCGGGGGTCGGGCAGGGGGGTCTCGCTGATCCAGCGCTCCTGGCAGCTACGGCAGCCGACCACCTCGATGTCGTCCACCATCCAGCCAAAGTAGTTATTGGCCAAACTGTCCACGGCATCAAAGCGAAAACGCAGGACCACAGGCTGGCCGGCGTAGGGGGTCAGGTTGGCCCGGGCCTGGTACCAGCTTCCCTCCGGCCCGCCGGAACCCCAGAGGATGTGCCACGACGCGCCGAGATCGGTGGAAATCTCTACGTAACGCCGGTCAAAGCCGCAGTTTCCGTTGCCGCACTCGGTCTCCTCATAGCTCCAAAAGCTCAGGCTGGCGCTGGTATGATAGGTCAGGTCGACCAGGTAGCTCAGGTTCAAATTGCCCGTCAGGGTCGTCGCCTCATAGGTGCAGACGTCGGGCAGACCATAGTAAGCGGCGTGCGTGCCATCCGGGAAGGGGGGGATCGAGGCCCCGCAGGTCTCGGTCATCGCCTCGCGGTGCCACAGGCCGTTCCCCCACCAGGCACCATAGCGCTGCTCGAAATCCTCCTGAAAGAGGACCTCCGGCTCGCAGGGGATCTCGTCATCCTGCAGCAGGTGCTGGTTATAGGTAGCCGGGACGGCGGGGAAAAACTGCGTCGAGCCCTGCTCCACGTAGAAATCGCCCTGGACGCCGTCGCCCTCCTGGCGATAGGTGGCCACCGCCGGGATCGGGCCGTAGACGAAACCGGGGGTGGTCCGATCCAGGTAGACCGAGGACTGCAGAAAGGCAAAGAGGCTCCCTACTCCATCCCCCCCATTGGCCAGCCAGATCTGGTAGCGGTCCTGGTGGTACTTCCAGCCGTCGGCCATGCCCCAGCGGGGCTCGGGCAGGGGGCCCAGGTCCACGTTGACCATTCTAAACCAAGCCCCACCAAGATCGTAGCACTGGCTGTCGCCATAGACGGTATTATCGCTCTGGACGCCGCCGGCGATACAGATCGCCCCGTCGAGGCCGATCCAGGGGACGTACCAGGAGGCGTGCAGATTGATGCCGGTGGGCATATAGGTGAACTCGCCCAGGGAGACGATTACATGGTCGTCGGGGTGATATTCCCACAGCACCCGGCTGTTTCCACCGACAAAGAACAAGCTGCTCCCCCCCGAGAGGTAGCAGACGTTCTGGCCGTTGATGCCGTACATGGAGACAATGTCCATGCCCCACAGGCCATCGGCGGGAAAAGCGCCCGGAATGGAGCGCGCGCTCCACGAGTCCGTGCTGATGTTATAGACGCGGAGCTCGTTGGTCGGCGTACCAGTAGCGTCGGGAAAGAGCACGGCGATCTCTTGGCCGTAGGAATTCAGGCCGTAGCAGGCCTCCCCGGGATAGGTGATCGGCTCGGGATCGGGATCGGATGTGTGAGTAGTCCAGGTGTCCGTGGCCGGGTCGTAGCGCTGGGTCAGGCCGGCCGAGCCCTCCCCACTGATCACCCAGAGCCCGCCGTCGTGGATGGCCCAGACGACCGCGCTGTCCACGCCCCCGGTGGGACTGGGTTCCAAGAGTTCCCAGGAGGCCAGCACGCCGCCGGCCTGGGCCTTCAAACCCTGCGCGCCGGTGCCGCCCCCCCCCAGGGAGCCAACCGGCATCTCCGGCAGGGCCTGCGGCTCGGGGGGCGGGGCGGCCCCGGTGGAGACCTGGGCCGATGGGTCGGTCGGGCCCGGCTGGGGCCCCTGCGCGCCGCTGGCCGGCGCCAGCAGGCTGACCACCAGCAGCAGCACGAGCATAAAAACGGTGCGTTTCATCTCAATTCCTCCTTGTGTCCTGTACAAGAAACTCCAAACTGCGTCCGCAAAAGAGCCTAGACCGATCTGGGCCTGTTCGACAGCTTGGTCCAGTGCTATCACAGAAACGGGATCAGCGCCCGGCCGCGGCCCTGCGGGCGGGGGAAAGGGTGTTACAGAACTGGCCACTGCTTATGGATCGGCTTCGTTGGGGATCCGTGGAGCCACACCTCCCAAAGGCAGCGCCACAGACAAAGGTCTAATATTTACACTATAGCACAAAAATGGGCAAAATTCAACAGGTCTTGACCGCCCCCAGGCAGCATGCTATAATTCAACAGACCGCCCAGATGCTCCCAGAAGGAGGCAGCCCTATGCGAAAAGCCCGCCTGATCGAATTGATCCAGAGAATCCAGCAGGAGGAACAGTCCCTCTGGGACAATCTGCCAGAGCCGGAACGCAGCCGACCGGGCCGGCTTGAAGCGTGGTCCCTACAGGATCCAGATTTCGCCTCCATCCGGGACGAGCCCGCCTACCGGGCCCTTGACGAGGAATAGGATCCCCCCCATGCCCCCAGAAATCGTCAGCCAACTGATCGGCCTCATCCCCAGCGCTATCTGGTTCCTCCTGGTCCTCATCCTGGTCCTTGTCTTTTACAAACCCATCCGGCACGACCTGCTGCCCCGCCTGGGCGGCCTGCGCCTGATGGGCGTGGAGATGACCTTTGCCCGCGAGGAACTGGAACAGGCCCTGGAAGAGTCTCGGAAAAGCGAAAAACCGGTCAGCGAGAAAGAACAATCCCAATTGCTGCGCCGGGCCCAACGCGCCGCCCCAGCCCTGCAGGGCGCCCAGATCCTCTGGGTGGACGACCATCCCGAGTTCAACCTCTCCGAACGGCGCCTGCTGCGCTCCCTGGGCATTTACGTCGACCTGGCCCGCTCCACGGGCGAGGCCCTGCCCCTGCTGCGCCAGACCGACTATGACGCCGTCATCTCGGACATGGAGCGGGACGGCGACACCCAGGCCGGCCTCGATCTGCTGCAGGACATGGTCGCGCACGGCCTGCACCGGCCGACCATGTTTTACGTAGCCCACTTTGATCCCGCTCGGGGCGTCCCGGGACACGCCTTTGGCATCACCAACCGCCCCGATCACCTGCTCCACTATGTCATGGATGTACTGGAGCGCACGCGGAGTTGAACATGAGCGCATCCTTTTCCCGAGACACGATCGCCCGCGCGGACGCCGAGATCCAGGAGCACCTGGCCCAGGACCGGCTGGAGGACGCCCTGGCCCCCCTGGACCGTTTCGTCGGGGCCTACCGGCGCACGCCCAACCTGCTCATCGACAAGGCCAGCGGCATGCTGCTGGCCGGCGAGCTGGAGCCGGCCCTGGCCTACCTGGATCCCGTACTGGCGGGCGGGGCCAACTTTGACTGGGCCTATTATGCCCGGGCCCTAACCCGCCGCCTGCTGGGCCAGGAGCAGGGCGTCCAGAACGATCTGCTGCAGGCCATGGCCATCGTCCAGGAACGCCGGCGCCGGCACAAGCTGCACTTTGACGGCCCCATGTCCCATCTACTGGCCAAGTACGCCCCCGAGATTCGCTGGGCCCACGCCGTCGACCTGCCCCTGTACCACCTGGCGCTGGGGGAGGAAGGGGACGCGGCGCAGTTGTACCAGGAGGCGCTGCGGCAACTGCCCGACCTGCTGCTGCGGCTGGCCCGGCGGCGCCTGGATCTCTTTTGCACGATCTTTCCCCAGCAGGGCGGCGCGCAGGCCCTGCAGGAGCGGATCCAACAGCAGCAGCAACTGCGCTCCGAACGCGGGCCGGCCGACTATAACCAACTGCTGCAGCAGTTGGCCGCCCTGCACGAGGCCGGCGTGCTCAGCGAGGAGGAGTATAGCGCCAAAAAAGCCGAGATCCACCAGCGCATTGGGGCGCAGTGGCTGCGCGCATTCGAGTAAGAGTAACAAAGACACTGGACCGGCGCAGGCTCCTGTAGTATAATGCAGGCAAATTAACGTTCAAACACCGGCAGGATAATGATGAAATCGCTCGCCTTTGTCTTTAAATCCGCCAAAAAGTACGCCCGCCCGCTGATCCTGACCGTCGCCAGCATGCTCCTGCTGGTGGGAGTACAGCTCTACGCCCCCTGGCTGGTCAGGCACATGGTGACGATCGTCACCGACCCCAACGCCGGCCCGCAGGCCGTAAGCCAGGTCGCCCGGCTGGCCCTGCTGGCCCTGAGCATATTCATCCTGCAGATCGGGCTGCGCTTTACCCGCAGCTACATGGCCCACGTGGCCGGCTGGAACGTCGTGGCCGACGTGCGCTCCCAGATCTATGAGCACCTGCAGCAGATGTCCCTGCGTTTTTACGAGGACAAGCAGACCGGCCAGTTGATGTCGCGCACGGTCAACGACTCGGACCTGCTGGAGCAATTGATCGCCCACGCCATCCCCGACGTGACCGTGAACGTGCTCATGCTCATCGGCGTCAGCGCCGTCCTGATCCACATGAGCTGGCCCCTGGCGCTCTTGAGCATGCTGCCCATCCCCCTGATCGTGCTGATGATGCGCGGCTTTGCCAAGTACGTGCGGCCGGCCTTTCGCAAGCGCCAGGTCGAATTGGGCGAGTTCAACGCCGCCCTGAACGATAATATCTCGGGCATTCGCGAGATCAAGGCCTTTACCCGCGAAGAGATCGAGGCGACCCGCATCCGCCAGCACATTGTGCGCTACCGCGACTCGCTGCTGCGCGCCCTGCGCCTGATGGCCACCTTTCACCCCCTGGTCGAATTCTCCTCCTCGCTGGGCACTATCGTGCTCATCTATTTCGGCGGGCGCTTTGTCCTGAACCAGACCCTGCCCATCGCCGACCTGGTGGCCTTTTTCCTCTACCTGGAACTGCTCTACCAGCCCGTGCGCGCCCTAAGCCAGGCCTGGGAGAGCATCCAGCAGGCCCTGGCCGGCGCCGAGCGCGTGGCCGAACTCTTGGAGGAAGAGCCCGACGTGCGCGACCGCCCAGACGCCATCGAACTGGCCGGCCGGGCCGAGGGCGCGCTCGCCTTCCACAACGTCAGCTTTCGCTACACCGAGGGCGACATGGTCCTGGAGAACATCCACCTGGACATCGCCGCGGGCAGCGCCGTCGCCCTGGTGGGGCCCACCGGCGTGGGCAAGACCACCCTGTCCCTGCTCATCCCCCGCTTTTACGACGTGACGGCCGGCTCGATCACCCTGGACGGGCACGACATCCGCGACCTGACCATGGAGAGCCTGCGCCGGCAGATCAGCATCGTGCTGCAGGACGTCTTTCTCTTTCACGGCACCGTGCGCGAAAACATCCTCTTTGGCCGGCCGGGCACCACGGAGGAGGAGATGATCGCCGCGGCCCAAGTGGCCAACGCGCACGAATTTATCCTACAACTGCCCGAGGGCTATGACACGCTGATCGGCGAGCGCGGCGTCAAGCTGTCCGGCGGGCAGCGCCAGCGCATCGCCATCGCCCGCGCCGTGCTCAAGGACGCCCCCATCCTCATCCTGGACGAGGCCACCTCCTCGGTCGACACCGAGACCGAGATGCTCATCCAGCAGGCCCTGGAGCGGCTCATGGTCGGCCGGACGACCCTCATCATCGCCCACCGCCTGTCCACGATCCGCAGCGCGGACGCCATCGTCGTCCTGGAGGACAGCCGGATTGTCGAAAGGGGCACCCACGAGGAACTGATGGCCCGGGGCGGCCTCTACAAGCGCCTGAACGAGATCCAAATGGAGGACCAGGTGCGCTGGCAGGCGCTGCGAAAGGAACGCCGGCAGCGGGCCCACGCCTGAACCTCCACGACCAGAAGGGGAGAAAACACATGGCCATACAAACGCAGCGAGACGCCGACTATTACTACCGCCGGGGCCTGCTCTACGCCGAATTGGCCAACGACCGCAAGGCATTGGCCAACCTGGACCAGGCCATCGCCCTGGACCCAGACCACGTCGCCGCCCATCACGAGCGCGGCATGCTCCTGTTCCACCTGGGGGAACACGAACGGGCGCTGGCCGATTTCGACCGCGTCCTGGAGCAGGAAGGGGACAACGCCGGCGCCCTCTTTAATCGGGGGCTGGCCTACGCCGAACTGGAGCAGTGGGCGCAGGCCTGGCTCGACTTTGACCGCGTCATCGAACTCGTCTCCGACGAGGCCGATCCCTACCTCTACCGCGGCATGGCCTATCTCAACCTGGACCAGCCGGAGAAGGCTCTGCTCGACATGGAGCGGGCGGTGGAACTCGCGCCCGAGGACCCCGAGGCCTATTACAACCGCGGCACGGTCTATATGGAACTGGGCGATTACGAACTGGCCCTGGAGGATTTCGACCAGGCCATCGAACTCGACCCCCGCCACACCGAAGCGTACTATTACCGGGCGCTCATGCTTTTCGACATGGAGGAATACGACGAGGCCCTGGACGATCTCGCCCAATACATCGCCCAGCATCCCCAGGAGGCCAGCGCCTACTACTATCGGGGCCTGATCTACCTGCGCGATGCGCAGTACGAGATCGCCCTGGAGGACCTGGACCGGTCCATCGAGCTGTCGCCCCCGGATCCCTCCTCCTGGGGGGGCGAGCGCTATTATTATCGGTCGATCGCCTATTTGGGATTGGATCGCTGCCAGAAGGCCCTGGAGGATATGGACCGGGCGATCGAACTCCGACCGGCCGACAAACTCGCCCACTACCAGCGAGGGCTGGCCCACGGCCTCCT
>JAFGKG010000061.1 GCA_016928715.1 Chloroflexia bacterium | reverse complement strand
TTGTCAAACACTGCCTCAACTATGACGGGCTGGCCGCCGGCAGCGAGCTCAAACGCCTCACCTGGGGCCACTACCAGCAGCGGAGCGATGGGTTCACAAACCCCTACGATCTCAGAAACGCCGGCGACATCCTGCGGCCCGACGGGGTGGTTATCTATAAATCGCCCCTCTCGCTGCGCATCGAGGGCCGCAACGGGGAGTGGTTCAGCTTTGACCAGGAAACTGGCTACCTCGATGGCAATACGGCCCAGGTCTATTTTGAGGCCTTTTTGGAGGAGGATGGCACCTGGGGCGTCGTGGCGGCGCCCTTTTTCCCGGTGCGCTCGATGCGGATGGGGGCTTTCGGGGATGGGCCGGTGGTCCTGGGGCTCTATGACTCCGCAGACCAGAGCAGCAGCGTCTACGAGTTCACGGTGCGCCAGGGCGACAGCATCGAGGCGACCTCGTTCACGCGTCCCCCACAGCACAACGACGAGGCTCTGGTCCCCGCGTTCCAGGAGGGGGGGGCAGGTCGCAGTCCAAGCGTGCTGTGGATCGGCGGCGGCATTCTGCTGGTCGTCCTGCTGGTCGGGCTCGTCGCCTGGCGCCGGCCCCGTCGGATATCATCGGCCGAGACAAAGGGCCAGGCGGCCCAACCAATCGCCGCCGGCCGGCCGGGGCAGACCTGCCCGCGCTGCGGAACGGTCCAGACGGGCCAGTTCTGCAATCGCTGCGGGGCTCCGCTGGGAGGGGCGCCTGCCGCCGCGCGGCTGTGCCCCAAGTGCGGGCAGCAAGTGGACCCAGAAGCCAGATTCTGCGCATCGTGCGGGACAAAAATCGGCCCATCGTGAGAGCGGAGAGAGGCCTGGGCTTGGCGGGCCTCCTGGCTTGCTTTCATGTGTTCTCCTTGCTAGTACCTTACCAGCGAAATTCTTGCACGAAAACTAAATATTTCAACCACAAGGGACACAAAGGGTTCAAAGGGGAGAAACTTGGTATCCCTCGTGTCCTTTGTGGTTCTCTTCTTTCTAGTTCCGGCTCAACCGGTTTAGATCATCAAGGTTCAAGCACCCATATTGCACAGGCGGCGGGCCTCGGCGAGGCTCAGGCGGGCCCGGTTCGTCACCAGGGAGGCGGCCTCTTGGGCCATGTCTTTATCGCCGATGACGATGGTGCCCATGACCACGCCGTCCTGCAGCACCAGCTTGCGATAGATACCCTGATCGGGCAGTGCGCAGCGGACCTCCTCGTAACTGCCTTCCTCCGGCAGCACCGTGCCGGCCGAGGTCAGGTCCACACCGACGACGTTGAGCGTGTTGGAGGGAACGACCGCCTCGTACAGTTTGGGCTCGCCGGCCATGTTGGCCGCGGCCACGCGGGCCTGGGCCAGGGCGACGGGGATGATGCCCCAGAACTGCCCTTGAAAGACGGCCACGTCGCCGGCGGCATAGACGTCGGGGGCGGAGGTCGCCATGTGCTCGTCGACCACCAGGCCGCGGTCCAGGACCAGGCCGGCCTCTTGGGCCAGGCGCACATCGCTGCGAACCCCGGCGGCGATCAGGATCAGCCCTGCCGGAAACTCGCGCCCATCGCTCAGGCGCACCCCCTCGGCCCGGCCGGAGCCGAGGATCCGCTCGGTGCGGGCGTCGACGGCGATGGATAGGCCCAGCCGGCCAATGATTCCGCGCAGCACGTCCGAAGCGGCATCGTCGAGCTGGCGCGGCAGCACCCGGGGGGCGATCTCGAGCACGGTGGTCTCCAGGCCCAGTTTTTTCAGACCGCTGGCCGCCTCGATACCCAACAGCCCGCAGCCGATCACCACCGCCCGTGGGCAGGAAGCGGCGTAGGCCTTGATGTTCAGGGCATCCTGCAGGGAGCGCAGGGGGAACACCCCCTCCTGCTCCGCACCGGGAACGGGCGGGACGAACGAGACCGCGCCCGTGGCCAGCAGCAGGCGGTCATAAGGGACGGTGTGGCCGTCGGCCAGGACAATCGTGTGGTTCTCTGGGTCCAGGTGTTCCACCCGCGCATTCAGCCCTACCTGGATGCCGCGCTTCTGGTACCAGCTCTGCGGACGCACGTAGAGTTTTTCCTGGGGCAATTCATCCCCCAGGAACTCGTGCAGGCGGGGGCGGTAGTAATAGGGGAAGGGTTCCTGGGTGTAAATCTCGACCTCGCCGCTCTCTCGCCGGGCCAGGTCGATCGCGGCCGTGATGCCGGCGATGCCGTTGCCCACAATGACATATCGCATGCTGCCTCTCTTTCACTCATCGATTGCAAACATTATAAACCCGCGGCGACAGGGCTGTCAAGGAATCTGACCACCAAAAAAGCGGCACCGGGATCGGTGCCGGCCAACCTTTATCCATTCTATCCGTTTTATCCGCTTCCCATCCGCTACCCCTTTTCCGCCGCGGCCAGTTGATTATAGTAGAGGAAAATGGGCCGGGCGAACAGATAGCCGGCCAGCAAGCCCACCAACAGCGCCCCGGCCAGGGGCCAGTCGGGCTGCAGGGAGAGGACCTGGGTAAAGGCCTTTTCGCGAATGGCGGTTACATTGACGCGGACAAAGACGAGCGCAAACCAGTAGAGCAAGTGCAAAAAGGCCGGGACGGGCGCCTGCACCAGGATGAGGATCGGGAACCAGGCCCGCAGTGGGGCCATGCGGTAGAGTACGAAATAGGCGCCCAGCAGGCCAGCCACTACCGCGCTCAGGCCATACACGGGCTCGCTGCCCTGTGGTTTCAACAGCGCCACAAAGGCAATACCGCCCACTGCGGAGAACATGCAGGCCTGTAAAAAGCCCATCGCCCCGCAGGCATCCTCCACCTTGCTGCCCAGTACCCAGAAGTAGACCAGGTTGACCAGGGGCACAAAAAAGCCCGGCCCCTGGACCAGAACATAGGCCAGGGAGCGGCCCAGCATCTGGATGGGCAGCAGCCGGGTCAAATCCTGGGGGATCACGCCATAGCGCCACGGCAGCGACGGCAGGCGGCGCTCGTAGACAAAGATCACCACGACCAGGAAAACGAGCAGCCCGGTCATCCAGGGAAAGCGAAAGCGCCTGCGAGCATCCCCAATGGGTATCATGGACGCACCCCTTTGGCTCAGAACAACAGGATCAGGCCGCTGCCGAGCAGCACCAACAAAATCCCCAACAAAACGGCCATCATCCGATAGAGCTGCATCTCAGAAAGCTCCACCTGGCTGGCCCGCTCCAGCAGCCGCCGGAACCCCTTTCCTATGGCCTGCCGGAGCTGCTGAAAGATCGACTCCCCCCCGCGGCGGGGCATAATGCGGCCCACGACCGGTTCCAGCAGCCGCTGCAATAGACGGCCGACCGGCTGGAGGGTCCGCCCCAACCATTGGAAGAACGCCTTCTGCCGCAGCCCCGCCACGGCCCGGAAGAAACGGCTCTGGGGCAGCGCCCGAATCCGCAGCACCAGGCGGCTCCCTTTGAACTTTTGCCAGCTCTGTGAAAGACGGGCCGCCAGTTGCTGTAGGCCCCGGGCAAGGCGTGTCTGCCAAATCCTGAGGGTGCTGGTCAACTGTCGCGCCGATTTCTTTTGCCAGGACAGGAAGCGTTGAAAAGACGAGGATTGGCCGGCCGTTTTACCCTCACGCCGCAGGCGCAGCATCATCGGGGTCTCGGCCAAGTCAGCCAGGTGCTCAAAGGTCGGCAGGTTCTTGGGGGTTATGACGGCCGCGGTGAGAAAATATCCACCCAGCAGAAAAGCCGTCAAGGCCAGCAGATCCCAAACGTTCAGGAGCTGCCAATCCTGCCCTACAGAGATGATAAGGAGCAGCACGCCGGCCAGGAAATAACGGCCAATGCCCCGAAAGGTCTCGGCCCAACGATTGCGAAACCCCTCCGGGACGGGCGGGCGCATCTGCTCGATCAACACCTTGGACTGTGCGCCAATCTCGCCCGGCAGTTCCTGCAGACGGCTCAGTTCGCTCAGGGCGCGCAGCTCATAGCCCTCGTCCAAGAGATAGCGGGTCAGGGTAAAGCGAACGTCGTGCAGCTCCTCGTCCAGGGCCAGGGCCATCTCGTAGTAATAGCGGGAGGCCTCCCGATCCCCTCGGTCCTGGTAAAAGTGCCCCATTTCGATGTAAAGATCGGCCTGGGGAGTCTTGCTCTCCTTATCCTGGCGCAGCAAATCCTCATAAATCTTGTGGGCCTCGTCCATTTGGCCCAACTCGCGATGTATGGCGGCCAGGCGCAGGAGCAGTTGGCGCTGCTTTTCCGGATCGTCCGCTACTTCCTCGATGGCCCGCTGCATGCTCTGCACGGCCAGATCGCGCTGGTTGTTGGCCAGAAAGGCCTCCGCAGCCACTTCAGCCACCCGGGGATAGTCCGGTTTGAGCAGCAGCGTCTTGTCCCAGGTATCCAAGGCCATCTTGGGCTTGCCCTGCTGCAGGTACAGTTCTCCCAAATGAAAAAAGTAGGCCGGCCCATCGGAGGAATCACCGATCTCTAGTTTGCAGTGGGCACAAGTCGAACGGTCGATATCGACCCGCTCGCCACAGCGGGGGCAGCGCACAAAGAGTTCCTGGTTGCAGTTGACACAACGAAAGGCCGTGGGGGCATTGGGCTCGCCGCACATGGGGCAGAGGGTCCGCTTGGGCGCGGTATCCTCGCGCTCGACGCCCTCCTGTTTGTCCAGCCAGCGCAGACCCTCCTCGGCCTTTTTATTCTGTGGATTGATGCTGAGGACTCGTTCCAGACAGTAGCGCTTTTCGGCTGGGGTCTCGAGAACTGCGCTGAGCCAGAGCCAGGCCTGTTCATGATGGGGATCTGCCTGGATGATCTGGGTCAGGCAATCGCGGGCCCAACTGCTATTGCCGGATTTGGCGCTGCGGATAGCTTCTTGAAGCAACAACTGCATCCGGCCACGATCCATGGTGCACCGCCTTTGCACAATTGGTGAGGCCAAAGAGCGAGCAAGCCGATAAGCCGGGTTCTGTCCGGGCGGGCCCCCTAGCGTACACCAGCGAACCCGCCCTGGGCGACCATCTATCTAGGCCGGCAGTTACCCGCCAGCTCAAGCGGCCTACCTGAGGGTTGGGGACGGGCCGCCCCGAACGGCGCCAGCGGCGCCATTCCCCCTCTGCTTGGCCTTGCTCCGGACGAGGTTTGCCCGGCGGATCCGGTCACCCGGATCCCCGGTGGGCTCTTACCCCACCTTTTCATCCTTACCAACCCGACGCAGCACATCGGGCGGCGGTTTGGTTTCTGTGGCACTTTCTGCGGATCACTCCGCCTGGGAGTTACCCAGCGTCCTGCCCAATGGAGCCCGGACTTTCCTCGGACGGGTCAAGCCCGCCCGCGGTCGCCTGGCCTGCTCGTGGCTTATTATAGCATATTGTCCCTATGGACACAAGTTCCCGGCCTCCGTTTGCATGTCAGGCAGGGTTGTAGTACAATAAAGGAGGCCGCATTTAGGAGAACGAGTTCAAAGGAGGTGTCCTGCCGTATGCCAAGCATGGAGAGAAAATCGGAGCACTCTTTGGAGGGTTTGCTCAAGCAGTTTCGGCGCGAATTGGTCCAGAGTGGGCAGTTACGCGATTACCGCCGCAAACAAAGTTATATTTCAAAAAGTGAGCGAAAACGGGAGAAAATGCGCAAGGCAATTCGACGGATTCGGCGCAAAGAACGTCGCCAGCAAGACCCGTCGTCTTCTCGTTACTGAGTTTGTATGAGGGAAGGTGTTGTGGAAAAAGAACAGGGACCTGACGTCGCAGTTTTTATCGATTTTGAAAATATCTATATCTCTACACGGGAAAAATATGGGACCAACCCCAACTTTGAGTACATTATGGAGCACTGCTCCGAGTACGGCCGGGTTGTGATTTCCCGCGCCTATGCGGATTGGTACCAGTTTTCCCGGATTACCAACGCGCTCTATGCCAACGGCATCGAGCCCCGCTACGTCCCCACCTACTACTATGGCCATGACGACGAGCAAAATGGGGGTGCCATCAAGAATAGCGCCGATATCCACCTGGTGATCGACGCCATGCACACCCTTTACAGCAACCCCAACATCCAGACCTACATCCTGATCACTGGGGATCGCGACTTTATCCCCCTGGTCAACAGCATTCGTCAGCGCGGCAAACACGTGGCCGTGATCGGGGTAGCCGAGTCGACCTCCTCGCATTTAGCCCAAAGCGCCGACGAGTTTATCTTTTACCACCAGTTAGCCGATGACATTGTGCCGCCGGACGAAGAACCCAAGGACATTTACGATGTCCTGGTAGAAGCACTACTTTTGGCCCGCGAGCGCAAAAATGCCTGCACCCTGGCCACGCTCAAGCTGCTGATGAAGGAGCTGTTGGGCGACTTTGACGAAAAGGATTACGCCGATGCCCAGGGGCGCAACTTTACCCGCTTTAAGGATTTTGTGCGCGAAGCGGAGCGACAGGGCAAAGTGCAAATGCTCACCACCGGCACAGTGACCGAGATGTTCCTACCTGGGGAGGACCCCTACGAGCTGAGTTCTTTCGCCCTCCCCCCGCTGGAAAAGTCATCCTCGGACGATCGGCGGCGGGTCAAGCGGCGGCGGCGCTCCTAGGATCCTGTCCGGGGGCACTAGTCCTCCCGCCGGCCCGCCCGACGCAGGCGCAACTGCCGGGCCAGCAGCACGATTCCGCCCAGCATCACCCCGGCCATCGGCACGCCCGTGCCGGTGTAGGGGATCTCTTGCCCCAAGCCCCCGGGCCCCTCGGTGGGAGCGGCCGTGGGAACCGGTTCTGGTCCCCCCGCGGTGGACTGCGTCGGCTGTGGGGGCACCCCGGTGGCCGGCGGCGCTTCCCCGCCAACGACTTCCAAGTTGAGCACGTTAGAATAGATCGTCTGCCCGGCGCCCGTCGTGGCCACTCCCTGCAGGGAGAAGTTCGTGCCCACGGCTGTGCCGGGTCGGACCCGGGCGTCGACCCGCAGGGAGACCAGCGTCCCCGCTCCCAGGCGGTCCAGCTCGAGGCCGGCAACCTGGCCGCTCACGCGGGGCGTACCGATGACAGCGCTAGCCCCTTGCAGGAACAAGAACTGGCCAAAATCACACTGCACATCAACGCCCGTCAGGATGGATCCGCCGGCCCCGTTGCGCAGATTGAGCAACAGGGTCAGGTTCTCCCCGGCATAGACCTGGACATGATCGGTCTCTAGGGCCAGGGTTACCGTGCCGGTCGTCGGCGCGGCCGTGCCGGTGGGGCCGGCCGTGGGACCCTGGGTGGGGGTAATGACCGGCGTCACGGTCAAAGCCGGCGTGGTGGGGGCAGCGGTGACCGGGCAGAGATTGACCGTGACAACGCTGCCGCAGCCCTCCAGGACGACGGTGCGGCTGCGCCCACCGGCGCTCACGGTAAAGGTGCCGGGTGTAAGAGCACCGAACTCAAAGTGCCCGCTGCCATCGGCGGTGGTTTGGGCGCTCCACTCGGGACAACAGGAGGAGATGGTCACCGTGCGGCCGGCGACGCAGGTCTCCCCGATGACGCGGGCCTCTGCGCAGATGGTCGCGGTGGGGGGGACGCGGGTCGGCCGCGGCCGGGGCCGGTCAGTGGGGCGCACGGCAGTGGGGCCGGTGGTGGGCGGTGTCGCGGGCGGCGGCGTCCAGGTGGGCGTGGGGCCGGTGGTCGGCGCGGTGGTCGGCGGCGTGGTCGGCGG
>JAFGKG010000060.1 GCA_016928715.1 Chloroflexia bacterium | reverse complement strand
TGGGGCACCCCGCCTGGGACCCCCACGGACACGCCATCCCCGCTCCGGGGAAATGCGCACCCGCCCCCCAGGGGCAACCCCTGCTGGAGGCCGGAACCCCCGGAAAGCGACTGCGTGTCGCCTGCCTGGACGACGAACCGGCGGCGCTGCTGGCCCAATTGATCGCCCTGGGGCTCAAGCCGGGCGTGGATGTCCAGATCCTGGAGCGGGAAGGCGATATCTTGCGGCTGCGGCTGGATGGGGAGATTGTCCCGCTGGCCGCGGCCGCCGCCAGGCACATCTCGGTGGTGCCGGCCCCGGTCCTGCCCATCCCGATGGGCAAACTGCCCGTGGGCAGCCAGGCACGGGTGATCGAGGTTCGCGGCGTCGGCAAACACCAGCGGCGCATGCTCGATATGGGCTTTGTCCCCGGGGCGGAGGTCACCGTGATGCGAACGGCCCCGATGGGGGACCCCACCGAATACCGCGTCAAAGGTACGGCCGTCGCCCTGCGCCGGGAGGACGCCAATACCATTTTGGCGGAGGAACTGAGCCATGGCTAAAAAACGCATCGTCGTCGGCATGGCCGGCAACCCCAACGTGGGCAAAAGCGCCATCTTTAACGCGCTTACCGGCGGCCGGCAGCACGTCGGCAATTGGCCCGGCAAAACCGTCGAGCGGGCCGAGGGCGTCTTTCAACACCAGGATCGGGAGATTCGGCTGGTCGATCTGCCCGGAACCTACAGCCTGGCCGCCCAGTCACCCGAGGAGGTGATCGCCCGCGACTATATCGTCTCCGGCGAGCCGGACGTGGTGGTGAGCGTCGTGGACGCCACCTCCCTGGAGCGCAACCTCAACCTGGTCTTGCAGATCCTGGAAATGACCGATCAGGTCGTGGTGGTTCTCAACCTCATGGACGAACTGCAGCGACAGGGATGGGAGATCGACGTAGCAGCCCTAGAGACCACGCTGGGCGTGCCGGTGGTGCCCACCGTGGCCACCGCAGGGGAGGGCCTCCCAGATCTGGTGGAGGCGATCGTGGGAGTGGCCGAGGGACAGCGCGAGACCGATCCCGTCTCGGTGGACTATGGCCTGACCGTTGAGGGATATATCCAGACCCTGCGGGACGATCTGAGGTCCCTGGGCAGGGAACAAGAGAACCGCTGGATAGCACTCAAGCTCCTGGAGGACGACCCCGAGATTGTCGAGGCCTTTAAACAGGGGGAGCCAGCCGTCCTGGGGCCGGCCGCTCCGACCGCTTCACCCGAGGCCCTGAAGACCCTCCTGGGGCGGGCCGTGCGCCTGCGCGAGAGCATCCGGCCCGACGCCAAAGTCGAGATCGTCCGCCGCCGCTACGTGTTCGCCCACGACGTAATGCACCGCGTGGCCCACCGCCTGCGGCCTGAGGAAGATAGCCTGACCGAGCGAATCGACCGGATCGTCACCCACAGGATCTGGTCGTGGCCGATCACCCTGGCATTATTCCTGGCCATATTCTGGATCACGATCCAGGGGGCCGAGATCGCGGGGGGCTGGCTGGAAGCCTTGTTCTCCTGGCTGATCCCCATTATCCGGACCTGGCTGGCGAGCGTCCAGGCGCCCTGGTGGGTGACCGGCGCCCTGGTGGATGGCTTTATCGTCGGCGTGGCGACCGTGATTACGGTCATGCTCCCCCCCATGATCATCCTGTTTACCGCTTTCGCCCTCCTGGAGGACCTGGGACTCCTGCCCCGGATTGCCTTCAACCTGGACCGGCCCATGCAGGTCCTGGGTTCCCAGGGCAAACAGACCCTCACCTGGGGCATGTCGTTTGGCTGCAACGTGACCGGCATCATGGCCTCCAGGATCATTGAGAACAAAAAGATACAATTGACGGCCATCCTGACCAGCCCGCTGATCATCTGCAGCGGGGGCTATGGAGCGGGGATCGCCCTGGTGATCGCCCTCTTTGACGACCGGGCACTGCCGGTAATGCTCTCCCTGGTCCTGTTCAGCCTGGGTGCCGCCTCCCTGGCCACCTGGGTCCTGAACCAAACGATCTTTCGCGGTGAGCCAGGAGGCTTTGTGCTCGAGATGCCGCCCTACCGCAAACCCAAGTGGGGGCAGGTCGCCTGGCGGGCGTTGGTGGACCGGGTGGGCCATACCATGTGGCGAGCGGTCCAGTTCGCCGGGCCGGCCGCGCTCCTCATCTGGGTCCTGGGCAACATTCCCCCGGGCGCCCCATTTGAGCGGACGCCCGTCGGCTGGCTGGTGCGCACACTGGCGCCCCTGGGCCACCCCTTTGGACTGACCGGCGAGATGCTCACCGCCCTGCTCTTTACCCTGCCGGCCAAAGAGATCGTCGTCCCGGCCCTGGGCATGACCTACGGACTGCAGAGCAACCTGGTCGAATCCGGGCAGGTGCTGGACTACCTCCCTAAAGTCTGGTCGCCGCTCTCGTCCTACACGTTCATGGTCTTTTTTATGCTCTACCTGCCCTGCCTGGTCACGGTCTGGGCCACATGGAAAGAGACCCGCAGCCTCAAGTGGACCCTGTTGGGCATGGCGCTGCCGCTGGTGACGGCCAGCGGGATTACGTTCCTGGTCTACCAGGGAGGCCGATTGTTAGGTTTGTAGCACTCAAGTGGGATTCGGCAGGGCCTGAACCAGACACTTCCAGAGCCCGGCCCAGGCGCAACAAGGCCATAGGAGTCAGAAAGGATGAAGGTTTGGATAGAGGATGCGGCCAGGGAAGGACCTTTGATCGCCTACAAAGCGATCGGCTATGTGGAGAACGATTTTGATAAACCGGCGCCTCCGGACGAGATCCGGGCGACCGAGTCCCGGATCATCCTCGATCCCGCCCTGACGGAGGGCTTGCAGGGGCTGGGGCCGGGCCAGCGGATCCTGGTCATTTTTTACTTCCACCGCTCCCAGGGCTTTGAGCTGCTGCAGCACCCCCGCGGCGATACAAACCGCCCGCGCCGCGGGGTTTTTGCCCTGCGCAGCCCACACCGCCCCAACCCCATCGGCTCCACCGTGGTGGACTTGGGGGCGATAGAGGGCAACGTGCTGCGCGTGCAGGGTCTGGATGCGATCAACGGCACGCCCGTATTGGATATCAAACCCGCGTAAACCTATCAAACGGCTCTCGACCACTGTCGGAGGACGAGAATTTCGCGGATAAGGAGGATCGCTATGTTCAGCGATGGGTTCGCTGCCGTGCTATTGGCCAGCTCTCTGGCCTGTGTGGTCACGACGATTGGCATCTATATCATCAGCAAATACGAGGGATGGGCCAAGGAACATTCCACCTACTTTATGAGCTTTGCGGCCGGGGTGCTGATCGCCGTCTCGTTCATCCACATCATCCCGCGGGCCTTTGAGATGAACAGCACGGCCCCGGTGTTCCTTCTGGTCGGCTTTCTGGCCGTCTATTTGATCAATCGTTTGATCAACCTGTACCTCTGCCACGATTACGACTGCGAGTATACGACGGGCATTACCCCGGTCTTGGGCATCGGTTTCCACTCCCTGATCGACGGGATCATCTATTCCATAACCTTTAACGTCAGCATATTCACGGGCGTGCTGACGGCCATCGGTATGATCCTGCACGAATTTCCCGAGGGGATCGTTACCTTTATCCTTCTCGAGCGAGCGGGTGTCGGCCGCCGGCAGGCCATCCTGTATTCCTTCCTGGCCGCGGCCCTGTCCACCCCACTGGGCACGCTGGTGTCCTTTCCCTTTATCAACGAGATCAACCAGCCCACCCTGGGCCTGCTGCTGGCAATGTCGGCCGGCGCCCTGGTGTACGTCGGCGCCTCCCACCTGCTTCCGGCGGTCGAAAAGGAGAACAAAAGGTACAGTATCCTGGCCCTGATCGCCGGGGTGTTGGTCGCGGCGGTCATTGTGCTCTCCAAGCAGTAACCGGGGCTTGCACCTCCAAAGCTGGACCGCGCCCGTTCAACACCCCTACTTGTACAAAGAGCCCCGATACGCTATAATAGGCCCAACCGAAACGATCCCTGGTAGTAAAAGGAGGACGCCCATGGCCCGTTCCAAAACCTTTACCCTGGAGGAACTCAAGCCCCGCTATATCGAGTCCAAGGAACGCTTTAACGATTGGTACTTTACGGCGCACTTTGAACACCAGGGCCGGCCCTGCCTGGCCCGACTGACCATCACCGAGGGCACGCTGCTCGGGCACGGCAGCCATCTCAGCTACTGCCGGCAGGAGCCCACGATCCGGCAGGAGGCGGACGCCCGGGTGCTGGAGCCCACCGGCGACAACGTCGTCATTGCCGGCCCCGGCGCCAATTTCGAGGCCTCCTACAAAGGGGATCAGGTTACCATCCAAATGGACGACCTCACCGCCATCTGCGGCCCGGAGCAGCAGCGCATCATCGCCCAAAACGAGCGCTACGAGGCCGACCTGATCTACACCCCCCGCGGCCCCATCCTGACCTGGGACCACGGGGAGGAGACCCCCTCCCACGTCACCGAGATCGCCCGCGTCTTTGGCCGGGAATCCCTCTCGGACGTCCACGGAACGCTCCGGATCGACGGAGAAAAAATCGCGGTGCAGGGCCGCGGGCTCTTTGAGCACGTCTGGTTCGACGCCCTCAACTTTTTCGAGATCCGGGTGATGAACTGGGTCTATGCCCATTTTGACCCGCTCTACCTCTATATCTGCCACTGCGAGTCCGTGGACAGCCAGGGCCGGCCCTTTCACTTTGAGACCGGCGAGGTCTATCTCACCGACGATCAAGAGCTGTTGATCTCCCAAAGCCTCGAGATCACCCCGGAAAGCTGGGTCTACAGCCCACAGGTGCGGCGCTTTATCCCCCTCGAACAGTCCATCACGGTCAAGACCGGGCAGGGCCGGCTGAAACTCGACGCCGCGCTGTCGCACTACCCCCTGCTGCCGGAGGAGCCGACCCGGCTGGAACACCTGACCATCGACAACATTCCCGGCTGGAACTCGCTGTTCTACGACGCCATCATCTCCCTGGAGGGCAAGTTCACCTATCCCGACGGGCGCAGTCTTGACCTGCGCGGCGGGGTCGGCATCAATGAGATCATTCGCATCGGCCCGCTCTAGGGGGGGGCACTACCAATACTGTCCCTGTAGCGGCGAGGCGCGCCTCGCCCCTACTACAGGAACCCCTGGCAGGGGGTTATTTACGAGACAGGAGAAAAAAATGTCCGAAGCACTGCTGCAAGCCCTCGAAACGGCCCGCGATCGCCTGTTGGACGACGAGGGCCAACCGGTCCTGCCGGGTTGGGACCGCTGCATCCTCTACTACTTTTCTGACCTGGACCAGTATTGGACCATGCAGGTCGCAGGGGGGGTTCCCGAACCCGCCGTTCAGGCCGAGCCGGACGAGGCCGACATCCGCATCACCACCACCAGCAAGACCTTTATCGGGCTGATGGAGGGCAGCGTCAATCCGATGATGGCTGTGGCCGGCGGCAAGGTCCGGGTCAAGGCCTCCATCGCCGACATGCGCCAGATGCAGGTGTTTATGTAAATTCTGGCTATTGTAAAAAGATCGCGCCTGTGCTATAATCAGGTTGAACCAACGGCACAACCTTCCCCGACACCTGCTACCCGGCATACCCATGGCAAGTTTCTACGGAGGGACGCGATGATTCACCTACAGACGATGCGTTCGTTCAGCCTGCTCCTGTTACTGCTCCTACCGCTGGCGGCCGGCGTGCAGGCGGCGGCGCCCCCGCCGGCGCCCGCCCCGCCGGCCCCACCGCCCGCCGCCCCGGCCGGCCCACCCGCCGCCGGGAGCATCCTGGCCCCACCGGACTGGTCCACCGAGCTCGTGGACTCTACCAGGACCACCGGCAAGTACGCCTCGCTGGCCCTGGACGCCGCCGGCCACCCCCACGTCAGCTATAGCTATTACTACAACAACGACTACGACCTGCGCTACGCCTACCACGACGGCACGGACTGGATCACCACGACCGTGGACAGCACCGGCAATGTCGGCGCGTACAGCTCGCTGGCCCTGGACGCCGCCGGCCACCCCCACATCAGCTATCGCGACAGCGGCAACTTTGACCTGAAATACGCCTACCACGACGGCACGAACTGGATCAGCATGACCGTGGACAGCACCGGCACCGTCGGCCTCTACACCTCCATCGCCCTGGACGACGCCGGCCATCCCCACATCAGCTACCGCGACAACACCCACACCTGCCTCAAGTACGCCTACCACGACGGCAGCGCCTGGCACTTGGTGCAGAACCCGGTTCCGAATGCGGGCCTCTACACCTCCATCGCCCTGGACGCCGCCGGCCACCCCCACATCAGCCACGTCGACGGAAATGCGTCCCTCCACTATACCTATTACGATGGCACCTGGCATGATGATAACCCCGTGGAGGATAACGTGCAGTACCACACCTCCCTGGCCCTGGACTCGACGGGCGCACCGCACATCAGCTATTACGACAGCGCCAACGCGGACCTGGGCTACGCCACCTTTGTCGGGGCCGGGGGCACTTGCATGAATACTGCATGGCAGTGCGATACGATCGACGAGACCGCCGACGTGGGCCGCTACAGCTCCCTGGCCCTGGACTCGCTGGACCGCCCGCGCATCAGCTACTGCGAATACCTCAGCGGTCCCGCTGCCTGCGATAAGCTCAAATACGCCTACTATGTCGGCGCCGGGGGCGGAATGGATTGCACTGATTCCGATTGGACCTGCCAGACCGTCGACGGAATTGACCCCTTGATTCCCGCCGGCGCCTACAGTTCGCTGGCCCTGGGCCGCGACAACCGCCCCCACATCGCCTACTTTGTGGCCGGGGCGGACAATGACCTGTACTACGCCTACGACCGCAACTGCCTGCCTCTGTCGGGCGTCGAGCTAACCGGCCCCACCTTTCTACTGGTCAACCAGACCGGCGCCTACACGGCCAGCGAGAGCCCGCCGCCGACGGCCACCCTGCCCCTGGCCTTTAGCTGGCAGGACGGCGCCACGGGGCCCACCGCCGCCTACTCCTGGACCCAGCCGGGCCTCTATACCGTCGCCGCCACCCTGAGCAACCCCTGCAGCACGGTCACCCACGCACTCACCGTCACCGTCTGCCAGCCGGTGAACAGCGGGGCCATCACCGGGCCGGCCTTTCTGCTGACCAACCAGAGCGCCGCCTACACCCTGACCTACGGGCCGGCCAACGCCAGCCTGCCGGTCAGCTACCTTTGGGACAATGGATCGACCGGCCCCAGCGCGGTCTACTCCTGGACCCTGCCCGGCACCTACACCCTGACCGTCACCATCGCCAACCCCTGCGGCCAGGTCCAGGCCAGCTATGTGGTCCAGGTCTGCCAGCCGGTGAACAGTGCGCTCATCGACGGGCCGGCCTTTCTGCTCACC
>JAFGKG010000059.1 GCA_016928715.1 Chloroflexia bacterium | reverse complement strand
GCCTGCCGCATGCCAATCCAGGCCTGCCAGCGCAGGGCCGCCAGCAGTTCGGCTGCGGCCCCGGTGTCCTGGGCCGTGCGTTCGGCCCGCGCCAACAGGTCGAACGCTTCCGCCCAACGGCCCTGGCGCTCCCGCAGCCGGCCCAGGGCCAGGAGCAGGCGCGGCCGGCCGGCCACCACCTCCGCCGGCAGCCGCTCGAACCACGGTTCCAGGCGGGGGAGTGCCCCAAAGTCCAGCGTCTCGGCCAGCGACTCGATCCGTTGCGTGGCGTCGGACCAGTCTTGGGCCGCCAGGAGGTGCTCGACGGCGGCGGCCTGGTCGTCCACGCGTTGGGGGCCCGTTGCCCTGCTCAGGTTCGCCAACAGGACGGCGGCCGCGCGCCGGTGCCAGCCGACCACCGCCTGCCCCCCCTCGACCTGTTCCAGGCTGCGCCGCAGCAGGTTCTGGAAGAGGGCGTGGTAGCGGTAGCAGCGCCCCGGCCGGTCGGCCAGCGGGGCGATAAAGAGGTGGTCGCGCTCCAGGCGGTCAAGGATTGCACTGGCGTTGGTGCCGTCCAGGAAGGCGTTGCACAACTCGGCGCTCATGTAGGGCAGCAGGGCCGTGCGCCGCAAAAAGGCCTGGAGAGCGGCCGGCTGCTGCTCCAGTACCTGGCCGGCCAGGTAGTCAAACAGGGGTCGCTCGTCGCCCAGGCGGCCCAGGAGAGCCCCCAGATTAGGAGCGGCCTCGCGCTGCGCGGCCTGGCGGAGCAACTGCAGGGCCACCGGCCAGCCCTCGGTGCGCGCGGCGACCTGGCGCAGCTCCTCCTCGCCCAGGGATAGACCGCTGCCGTCCAGGAATCCCTGAATCTCTTTGGAGCTAAAGCGCAGGTCGTTCTCGTCCAGTTCCAGCAGTTGGCCTTCGACCCTCAGGCGGGCCACCGCCGCCAGTGGGGGCAGGCCGCGGCTGGCGAGAACCAGGCGGGCTGGCCAGCCGGGCTGCCACAGCAGCGTGTCCAGGGTCTGGTGGGTGGTGGGGTTGGTGACCAGGTGATAATCGTCGAGCAGGAGCAGCCATTCCTGGTGCGTGGCCGCGGCAGCCTGCTGGAAGAGCAGGGCCAGGAGATAGGGGAGCGGGCCTTGGGTATCGATGTTGACCGAAAAAGTGGTGGCCATCTCCTCAGGCAGTTCCCTACGGACAGCGGCCCGCAGGCCGGCCAGGAGATGGGGCGGGTCGTTGTCCAGCTCGCTCAAGGGGTAGTAGAGGTAGGAGGATAGGGACCGCCCGCAGCTCCACTCGCGCAGCAGGGTGGTCTTGCCATAGCCGGCCGGTGCGACCAGGAGGGTGAGCCGGCGGCAGGCAAGCCCCTCACTCAACCGACGCTGCAGGGTCGGTCGGGAAAGCATGCCGGCGGGTGCTGGCGAATGCGCATCCATGGTCCCAAGGGCCTCTAGACAATCCGACGATTTGCTTTGCCCGGCGGTGGATCCGTACGCCCCCCTACGGACAGCCATCTCGCGTCGTTCACGGGCATGGCGCGCCGTACCCCTACGATTTTCGTCCTTTGTAGTAGCTGTGAACGACTGCTGCCCCAGGGATGCATACCAGATTGCTTCAAATCGGCCCGATCGCCGGAAATACTCAAATCACAGCACCGGATACAAGAGCAGTATACCATCTTGGACTGGTCAAGTCAACAATTCTGGTTGACCAGCCGGTTGACCAAGCGGGATGGCTATGCTACAATAGTGCTAGGTGCGCACGGCAGTAGCACTCAGGGGTCAACCAATCTCTAAACTGCAGAGGATACGAAAGTTGTTGAACGATTCGCGTCGGTGTCTGTCCGCTCACGAGTTAGACGATCTGATCAAATGGTGTTTTTCTGCTCACGGAGAAGCCCATTGGATGCGCCAGCGATACTCAAACTTCTGAAGCACGCCGTAGCAGAACGCCAAGTCAAAATCTCGTTACATGCAGTCCAAGAGGCGCTTGCTGAAGAAATCACACGGGGCGAGATTGAATCAGCAATGCGGGATGCCCAATTTTTGGAGGATTATCCGGACTGGTGGTTGGGACCGTCCTGTCTAATTCTTGGGCGAACCGAGCGTGGGCGTAGTTTGCATCTCGTTGTATCCTATTCTGGTCTGCCAGTGACTATTATTACAGTGTATGAACCGCGCCCGCCCAAGTGGATCACCCCGATTGTGAGAGGAGGCGGAAAGCCATGAAGTGCTTAGTTCAAGGTTGTCCTGGGGAGATGGAGGCACGTCGGATTATCCATACCTTTGTCCGCGGGGGCAAGCCCATTGTGGTGCAAGATCTCCCGGCGCTGGTTTGTCCTATCTGTGGGTATACAGTCTTGGACCTCCAAGTTTTGGACAGCCTGTTTCTCTTTGACCCCGAGACCGCCGAGCCTGTGGGACAGGCGCCTGTTTTTCGTCTGTCGTTGACCCCGGTGACGTAAGGTTTTGTAAATCCGACGTTTGACAACCCTCCCACCCTGCTGTACAATAAGCACCGCCCTCTGTGTGAGGGCGGTCTATTGCTTCCATACGTTGTTGTATGGTCAAATCCCTTCCGCAGTTCGTTCGAGGTTGAACCCAAAAGGGGGGTCAGGAATGAAGATTCACGAGTATCAGGCCCGGGACATCTTTGCCCAATACGGGCTGCCCGTGGTCCAGGGGGACGTGGC
>JAFGKG010000058.1 GCA_016928715.1 Chloroflexia bacterium | reverse complement strand
TCGACGATCTGGTTGGCGCTGCCGGCGAGGCTGACCCCAAAGCCACTTACCCCTGCACCGGCGTTGTTGCGGACGGTCACGTTCTCCAAGGAGAGCAGCCCGCCGCTGTCAAGCCCTGGCCCGCCATTGTCCTCGACGACAAAGCCGGCCGGCACGGCCAGGTCGTTGGCCGAAATAATGCCGCCCTCGCCGTTGTTGTTGATCCGGCTCATGGCTCCCTCGGCGATACTGACATTCCCATAAGACGAATAGATGCCCCAGCCTCCATTGTCGTGGATTTGGGTTTCCGTACCCTGGATGGTAACGGTGCCCCATTGGGCATAGACACCATGGTCATCGTTATGGCTGATCCGGTTGCTGCTACCGCGAATCGTGATATTCTCCACTGCAGAGATGCCCCTGCCCTCATTGTACAGAACCTGGACGTTCTCCAATACCAGGTCATATCCCTGCCCGGCCTCGACACCATGGTTGAAATTCCCTAAATCCGCGCTGCCTCCCCTACCTGTGCCAATGAAATTGCCCTGAATCAGGGTCGTCGCCGAGGGGCGGGGCTGATCACCATCGTCCGGAATAGAGTCGGCTGGACGTATCAGGGGCAGCTCAACAATTGCTCCATCACCGGGCCCATGATCACCCTGTGTGGACATGGGGATGGGCCCCATATAGATCCCCTGGCCATAGTTGCTCGCAATCACGTTCCCGGCCCCGCTCGCCGTGCCGCCGATGGTATTGTTCGACACCCCAAACATACCTACACCCGTCATCCAGTTACCCCGGCCCGTAGTGCCCTGCACCTCTGTACCAATATTGTTTCCCTGGATGATGTTCCCACTGGCCCCACTGGAGGAAAGCTGGATGCCGTGGGCATAGTTGCCCGAGATCACGTTGCCGGCCCCGGAAGTGGACCCTCCAATGATATTGTTGGGAACATCCCCCAAGCCAATCCCCAGTTCCCCGTTGCCCAAACTGGCCGTGCCGTTTTTATCTACGCCGACATAGTTCCCCTGGATCACATTCGCCGATGCACCACCCCACATCACCTGAACGCCATGCGAGCCGTTGCCTGAAATCACATTGCGCGCCGCCGCAGTGGTTCCACCGATGGTGTTGTTCGACACGCCGAGAATGCTCACCCCGACGTGAACGTTGCCACCGCTTGCGGTGCCACTGGCGTCGGTGCCGATATAGTTGCCCTCGACAATATTGTGGCCATTTGTATCCATCTCCAGGGCGTGGTTTTGCGCAAAGTGGTTGATGATCAAACCCCGCACCGTGCTGCTGCCCGCATGGATGAGTAGACCCGGCCAGGGCGGCAGGTGGTCTACCCCGTTCAACTCGATCAAAGGGCTGCCGCTGTACCCGGGCTGGGAGCTCCCATCGATAGTCACCGCGTCCGAGATCACCAGGGCATGGGCTACAGGGCGAATGGAATAAGGCGCTGCGCCCGGGATGCTGAAGGAAATCGCGTCCGCCCCGGCACTACTGTTGGCCTGCTGGATGGCGGCCGGGAGAGTGCAAATACCGCTGGGGGGTACGGGAGGATCTTGGGTTGGATCGTTGGCTGTGTCGCACAGATCATCGCCCCCATAGGGATCACCGTCGTGGCCGGTGTCGTTGACCGTAAAGGTGTGCATCGGCGCGGTCAGTACCACGACCGGCCCTTGGTCTGTCAACACCACCAGGTCGTTCAGGGCATCCCCGTTGAGGCGCAGGGGCAGGACGGCGGCGGGGGAGGCAGCGCTGTCGAGGGTGGCGAGTTGGAGGTTGGAGCTTGGAGGTTGGAATAGGAGATGGATTTGGTGGTTGGCGGGATCGAGGAGGGCCAGGTCGCTGGTGGGGAGGGAGGAGACGTTGAGGGGGAGGAGCTGGATGTAGGAAGTTGGAAGTTGGAGGTTGGAGATTTCGGCGGCTGTGGATGGGTTGAGGAGGTGGAGAACGCCATCCCCGGCGAGCAGGGCGAGTTCCTGGGGATAGTCCTCCTGCACAAAATTGCCCGCGGCCAGGGCGGTGATGGAGAATGGCAGGGGGTACCGGTCGACCACGGCCGGCCCCACCCCGGCCTGGTGCGTACTGTCCAGGGAGAGCAGGCGGTCGCGGCCGTGCACAATCAACAGCTCGCTGCCAGCGGACACGGCCAGGTCCAGGGCATAGTGTGCGTCCAGTTGGCCCAGGGCCAGGGCGGTGGCCGGGGCCGCCAGGGGCAGGATCTCCGGCTCCCGCTCCAGGGCGCCCTCCGGGCCCTCAAAGATCAGTAACTGCGGACCCCGCTCGCCCTCCACGGCGACTATTACGTCGGCCAGCAGGTCGCGGCGGTTGATCTCGCCCACCGCTAGGGCGGTAATCGCCCCGGGGAGGGGCACGGCCCGGGTCGGCCCCAGTCCCCCCCGGCCGTCGCCGGGCAGCAGGTAGAGCGTCGTCCCGCCCCGCGCGGCGGTCAGAGCGTCCAGGCGGCCGTCGTTGTCAAAATCGCCGGTCCCGAGGAAATCCACCGCCGCGGGCAGGGCCAGGAGCTGGGTCGGGGAGAGAAAGGCGGCCTCAGTACCGAGCCCGGCCGCCCGGCGGGCCTGCGCCTCAGGGCTGTTGGGATAGATACTGTCCACGTTGCCCCGGTGCAGGCTCAGCAGCCCGCTGGCCGGGCCGGCGTAGCCGCAGAGCAGGTCGGGGACGCCGTCCCGGTCGAAATCGCCGGCGGCCAGGGTGCGGGGTTGGGCCTGGCCATCGCTCAGAGTTTGGACGAGGTCGGCCGGCCCCTCGTAGACAGCAGGAAGCGCTGTGCCGTCCTGGAGATTGACCCAGGGGTTGCCCCGGCCGGCCGCCTGGAGAATTACACTGTCCTGGAATCCACCCCGGGCCGGGCCAGTCTCTAAGGCCATCACCGGCGACAACAACAGCACCACCAGAACACCCGCAGCCACCAGTGGATACATTCTCTTCATCTCTCTCTCCTTCTATCCTCACTTGCTCTTTGCATACATTGCCTGAGAAAAGCTTCCAAATCCTCGACGCTGCCAAACCCCTTCCGATCACCGCTGCGGGCATCTTCCAAACTGAGGCGCCAGACGGCCGGCTGCCCGGCAGCGGCCGGCCGCTCCTGCCACAGGCGCAGCAGGTAGGAGTGGTAGTGCAGTGGATTCTGTTCTGTAAATAGGGGCGAGGCATGCCTCGCCCCTACTGGCTTGTTTTCGTGTTCGGGCATTGGCCTCCTCCAGGCAGACTATGCTATAATGATACCAGGCCATCGTTCAGAGATCGTTCAGAAAGTGGTTCAGGATGAATTCCTCGCTGCGCTTGCTCCTTTTGGGCGGACTACAGATCAAGTTGGACGGTACGGAGGTCGAGGGCTTTGTCTCGCGCAAGGCCCAGGCCCTGCTGGCCTACCTGGCCGTAAGCGGGCGCAGCCACCTGCGCGAGGCGCTGGCCGGCCTGCTCTGGAGCGAGGCCACGGCCAAGCGGGCCGCCGGCAACCTGCGCGTGATCCTGTCCAACCTGCGCCAACTCCTGCCGGACCACGTGTCGATCAACCGCCAGAGCGTGGCGCTGCATCCCGAGCAAAGCTACTGGAGCGACGCCGCGGCCTTTGCGCAAAAAGTACGGTCCGCCCTGGCGCCCAACTCTGGCCGGCCTCTTCCTGGTGCCGCCGTAGCCGAACTGAAGGAGGCCCTCTCGTTCTATCAGGGCGACTTTTTGGCCGGCTTTCACCTGCGGGGCGCCCAGGGCTTTGACGAGTGGGCCTCGCTGGAGCGGGAGCGGCTGCACGGCCTGGCCATGCAGGCCCTGCACCACCTGGTCGAATACCACAGCGAGCGGGGGGGGTATGCCGATGGCATCCGTTTTGCCAAGAGCTTGTTGGCCCTGGAGCCCTGGCGGGAGGAAACCCACCGCCAGTTGATGCGCCTGCTGGCCCTGGGGGGGCAGCGCAGCGCGGCCCTGGCCCAATACGAGACCTGCCGCCGCCTGCTGGAACAGGAGCTGGGCCTGGAACCGCTGGAAGAGACCACCGCCCTGTACGAGCAGCTCTGCGAGCAGGAGCTGCCCCGCCTCGGTCGTGAGCGGGACGCGCCGGCCCCCGACCTCACGCTGCCCTTTGTCGGGCGGGGCGACGAGTACACCCAACTGCTCTCCTGGTGGGAGGCCGCCGGTCGGGGCCAGGGCGGCCTGGCCCTGCTGGAGGGCGAGGCCGGGGTGGGCAAGACCCGCCTGGCGCAGGAGGTGCTGCGCTGCGCGGCCACCCGGGGCGCGGTGATACTGCAGGGACGCTGTTACGAGTTTGGCGGCAGCCTGCCCTATCAGCCGATCGCCGACGCGCTGCGGGA
>JAFGKG010000057.1 GCA_016928715.1 Chloroflexia bacterium | reverse complement strand
TCCAACCTCCCAACGCATTAACTGTCAACCGTCAACTTTCAACGTTCAACCGTATCCGTCAACGTTCAACCGTTTGCTCCAACGCTACTAGCCCCCCCAGGAACATCCAGGCCAGGGCGCTGGTGCGAAAGCCGGGGAAGCCGATGTTATAGACAAAGGGAACGATGATCAAGGCCAATTCACGTTCAAGTCTTAGCGTCTATATGGGCAAGTGCGTGGGATAAGAGCAGATCTTTGTGCTCGGGCCAATAAAGTCGCGCCAAGAAAGTAATGAACAGTGGGACAATGAGGTCGCGGTCGTATCCAAGGTGGGAGATAAAGGTTGTGGTTTCTCGCTGCAAAATATTAGCAATTCGATCCTCGGGCCGAGCCAATAGCATATCAATTGCTGTCTTTCCACATACAACAGAATCCCACGCCGGATTTTTCTTTCTGCAAAACTCGACTGCGTACTGAAAAACGAATTGGAACCAATCGAGCCAAGGCCATTGCTTTGGTGCGGCGCCCTCCCAGTCTACCGCGCCGGATATTTGCCCCTTTTGCATTAAAAAGTTGCTGTGATGCGTATCCCCATAGCTCCACACCAGGGGAACCGGTAGTCCTTGCAGTCGTTGTTCGAGCAGGGAGGAGATATTGGAGAGGTCAAAATTCGAGGGGCTTTTGGCCAAGCCCCTTTCAAGCGGCAGCAACACCTGATCTAGTAGGACATCCCCATTGAAAGTTTGTTTGCCGGTGCTAACCTTTTTTTGAAACCGCTCCAGCCAAGTGGCAAAAGCCCGGACATTTTTTTGAGCGACGGCTGCCGATCTCCACAAGGAGGTGTCGAGCCTCATCGGATCGCCCGGGAGTGCTGATTCAACGATGCAGCCAAGATCTTGGATTTGTCCAAGCGAGATTGTGCGCGGTACGGTCTGCTCAAGAGGCGGTCCCAAAAGGCCCCGTACGGTTCGAATAACGGATACAGTCTTTTCTAACTGCTCATTTTGCGCAGGGTGCCTGCTCAACTTGATTACCGCCAAGGGGATTTCAAGTTGGCCTGGGGCAAAAAGAAAGAATATGACTCGACGCCGACTCTGCAGAATGTGCTGCAAAGCTGTCGGGGGCGGAGAACCGGGGTAGAGTTGAGCCCAATTGTCTAGTACTCGGCGGAGGAGAATATCAATCACATGGGTCTCCTGGCCAATACACTAAAGCATGGCGACAGCCAGCGTTCGAGGTGGAGGATAGAGGCTGCACGGCCGGCAATGTAATGCCACCTGGTAAAGCGGGCGTGGCTGCCCAAGCGGTTGAGGACAAAGCGGCTTGTTCCTGGAGCTGCATAATCGACGATAAAACGGAAATTCTGGTAATTAGGGATGGGGAACAAAAAGCGGACGTCCTCAAAGCCGGCTTGATGTAATAGATTGTTCAGGTCGCGTAGTGAATAGGTCCATTCCCGATAAGGACGTTTCCTCGCCGCTAGCGAATACAAGTTAGCAAGGACTCTGGGCAGGATTGTGATAAATCGAAGGCCTGTATGTGGGTCCCTTGACCCAAGCAGATAATTGAAGCCAAAGCGATTCTCTATGCCAATATAGAGGGTGCCGCCTGGCTTAAGCGCGTCAAGAATTTCACCGAGCGCCCGTGATTGCAGCTTTTTCGGGGCGCCGTCATTGCGTCCCCAGGCGACCCATTCCAGGACTCCGACCATCAGGGCAATGTCCAGCGAGCCAGGTGGTATGGGCAGATGGGTCGCATCTGCCCGAAAGGGGACCACATTGGATAGGCCCTCTTGCCGCGCTCGCACTTGAACCATCTGCAAGTGCTCCAGGGACACATCCAGGGCAAAAGCCTGGCCGCAAGTCCGGGCAAAGGCGGTGGCAATGTTCCCCCAGCCGCTGCCAATGTCGAGTACTGTACTATCCCCATCTATGGGCAGCAGGAAGCGGAAATCGGCGCGCGCTTCATTCGTGACATATTCTAACTGATATTCGGGGTGGGACGTCGTTTCGGCAAACTGCCGTGCCGCTGCACGCCAGTCTTGACTTTTCGCCAATTCGACTCTTTTCTGAAACTCGGAAGCGATGGAGGCGAATTCTCGTTCCTCCGTGTTGGCCATAAAGTCCGGTATTCCTTCAACGACTCTCCACGAACTACCGCAAGTACTGCAGGCCAGGTTGCCCGTATCAGGTTCGAGTTGTCCCTTGCATCGAGGACAACGAAACCATCCGAACTCTTTACGTCCAGGGGCGCCATTGTAGTCAGTTGTTGTCATTCTGCCTCTTTCCGTCCTATTTGTTCCAGCGCCACCAGCCCCCCGAGGAACATCCAGGCCAGGGCGCTGGTGCGAAAGCCGGGGAATCCGATGTTATAGACAAAGGGCAGGAACCAGTCGGCCAGCATCATGGCCACCAGCGTGCCGGCCAGTCCCCCCAGGGCGCCCTGGACATAGCCCGCGGCAAAGCCGTCCTGAAAGCGCGGCGCCAACTGCCAGCCCAGGCGGCCCACCTCGACCATGAACCAAAGAAACAGCCCCAGGCCGAGCAGTCCCAGTTGGGCGTAGAGGTCGATGTAATTGTTGTGGGACGAGACCGCCGGGTTCAGGTAGAGGGCCCGCCGTATCCCTACAGACAACCATTGGGTGCGGGCATAGTGCCGGTAGGAGGCCGGCCCCAGCCCCAGGAGGGGGTGGGTGTTGGCCACCTCCAGCACGGCGCGGTAGAGCACCTGACGGCCGCCCCAGCTCGTCTCTAACTCGCGTTCGCCCCCGGCGTGGGCGAAAACCGTGGGGTAGAGGATGGCCGCCAGGGCGAGCAGGACCAGGATCAGGACCAGGCCGGCGGCCCGGTTGCGCCGCCAGAATCGCAGCCAGAGCACGGCCGCCGCGGCGACGGTAAAGGGCGCCCAGCCCGAAACCCAGTCGTTCATTTGGAACCAGACCGTGTAGGCCGAGGCCGCCAGCAGCGACCCCAGCCAGAAACGGGCCAGCGGCTTGAGCCGGCGGTTGAACAGCAGTTGCCCTGCCGCCAGCGCGGCCAGCCAGGTCCAGAACATGCTGCGGCCGGCCATCAATGGGCTGGACCAGCCCAGGAGGCTCCGAAGGGGGGGCAGGTAGTGTTCCAGCACGACGACGCTGCCCAGGGCCAGAAAGGTCCAGGTCGCCGCCGGCAGCCAGCGCTCCCGCGATCCCAGCGCCCCGGCCAGCAGGAAGGCCAGCGCCGAGAGGGCAAATATGCCCCACTGGGCCAACTGGACCAGCAGCATATTGTCGGGCCGGGGGACCATGGGGTCCCAATAGGCGTTGCCGGCCAGGAGCGAGAGCAGGCCGGCGGCGACAAAGAGCAGCAGCGGCCGGAGGGTGCGCGAATTGGGTAGATGCAGGCGCTGCCGGCGCAGGCCGTCCACCAGCCAGGCCAGCGCCGCCCCGGGGACGAGCAGCACCGGCGGGGTGAGGGCCACCTCGCTGCCGGTGCCGAAGGTCAGGGGCAGGGTGAAGGAAAGGGCGGCCAGGGCGACCAGGCCCAGGCCGGGCTGCTGCAGCAGCAGCAGGAGCCCGGCGGCCCCGCCGCCCAGCAGCAGGTAGCGGGCCGAGGGCTGCTGGCCCAGCAGGGCGGCCAGCAGGAGCAGGCCGGCGGCCAGCAGCAAGGGCAGGGCCCGGGAGAGGCGGGCGTTGGCGGTGGAGGGCGTCATCTGGTATTCTCTGTTCACGTTTACTTTCCGTCCGACGCCGGGAGCGGTGCGGCGACGATGTAGGCAAAGTCGCTCTGCAATGCGCCTATTTCCATTAGGGCGTCCTCTATGGCAAACAACATTTTTAGCAGGCGTTCGCCTTCGGTTGTTTGAAAGTTGCCGGCAATGTCCGCCAGCAGGAACTGCAGGATCGAGCCGCCCAGGGGCTTGAACTCGACGATTTCGAAATCACGCTGTAAGAGCGGTACGATTTCCGCCGAGCGTATGGCCTCGGAGGGATCGGTCGCCGCGACATCGCGGGCCGAGGGGAATCGCACCCCCGAAGCTGCCACAGCACGGTGCAGGTTCAGGCGCCGCCGGAGGGCTGGCAGCAGATCGCCATCCAGAATTTTCTCCCAACTGCGGCGCAGCAGCCAACCGAGATCGCGCTGCTGCGCTGTTCTCTGCGCCCGCTGTGCTGTGGCGGCCCGGACGGGCTGTCGGTAGTCCGGGGGCAGCAATTCCCAGCAGGCCTGGATAAGCTGCCGCTGCCGTGGGGGGAATTGAAAGCGGTTCGGGCCGATGTATTCGTTGAGCACAAAAAAACCGTCAGGTTTCAGGATATTGTGGACCTGCTGGAACAAGGACTCCAGGCGCTGCACGTGGTGGACGATGCCGGCGGCCCAGACCACGTTGTAACGTGGTTTCGGCTGAAAGACCGTTTCGTTCAGATCGCAGACGAAATAGTGGATCGGATCGCCTTTTCTCGCCGCCGCCAGGCGGGCCTCGGCGATGGAGGCCTCGGCCAGGTCGCAGGCATCGCAGTGCGAAAAGGCTGACAGGCTGGCCAGGTAGCGTTCCAATCCTCCGCGGCCGCAGCCCAGACTCAAGCAGCGCTCAACGGGCGTTCTGCCGGCAAGGTGGCGTGACAGGGTGTACTGGACCCAATCCACGTCTGCCTGCTCGGACACCTTCTGATTCAGGCGGGACTGCACGGCCGGCAGTTCCAGCCAATAGAGGCCGCGGTTGGTTTTCCATGCTCCCTCGGCATCCCAATGACGGGCCGTCCGTTGCAAATCTGTTTGGGGCATATTCACCCTAGACCTCGGTGTTCTACTGCGCTCTCCACAAGTTCGACAAAACGCCGGCCGATCTGCGGCCAGTCGTAGCGTTCCTCGACCAGAACCCGGGCCGCGCCGGCCAGGTGGGACTGCAGGGCCGGGTCGCGCAGCAGGCGGACGACCTGTCCGGCAAAGGCCGCCGGGGTGTCGGCGATTAGGATGTTCCGCTCCGGTGTCACCTCCAGACCCTCGGCGCCCTTGTTCGTGGCCACCACCGGGGTGCCCAGGGCCATGGCCTCCAGGATTTTCAGGCGGGTGCCGCCCCCCTGGCGGATGGGGACCACACAGGCAGCGCTGCCGGCGACCAGGGGGCGCACCTCCGGCACGTAGCCGCTCAAGTGGACGCTTTCGTCCAGTTGCAGCCCGTCCAGGTCGACCCCGGCGGTCGAGCCGGTGATGGTCAGGGAGGCTTGGGGGACCTGACGGCGGATGAGCGGATAGATCTGGGCCAGGAAGTACTGCATGGCCTCATAGTTGGCGTGGTAGGTCAGGGCGCCGTTATAGACCAGGCGGTAGGGCTGTTTGGGCGCCAGGCCGGGACGATTGTGCCGGCAGTCGATCCCGTTGGGCACGATCTCGACCTGTCCCCGTCCGCCGGGCAGCAGGCGCCGAGCGGAGGACTGATCCTCCGCCGAGACCATGGTGCAGAGGTCAAAGCGCCGGAGAGTGCGGGCTTCGTAAAGCCGGGTTTTCTGCCAGCTTGCCCAGCAGCGCAGGCGGTCCAGCGGCCGGCTTTGCTGCTGGTAGCGTTCCCACATCCAGCGGGTGAGCGAATTGTGCTCCTCCAGCACCCTGGCTCCTGGGGCGGAGAGGGCATAGGCCGCCATCACGTGGGTGGAGGCGATCACAGCATCAAATTCGGTTTGGGCCAGCATTTGCCGGGTAGCCCGGCTCATCTCGGGCAGGGGCTGGCTGGTCAGCGGGGCCGGCGAAAAGTAGCGCAACGATCGCCGCAGGGCCTGGCGTTCAAAGGGATTCCGTCGGACGACCCGGACCTGGCGGCAGAGTCGCTCAAGCTGACTGGCCCCTTTGGGTTGGGCTGTGGCAAAGGCAAAGGACAGGAGGCTGACCTCGTGTTGGGCGGCCAAAGCTTGGAGCAGATGATACACCCGAATCTTGGAGCCGTTGTCAGGCGGGCGGGGGAACCAGGTGGAGAGAAAGAGGATGTGCATCAGACTAGGCTTGCGCTAACACCCCAATACATTGCAAGAGATAACTACCCAGAAGACTTTTTTCCAGGGTTTGCCAGCAGTTATCATAATAATTCCACAGTTTTTGGGGCAGTAGTTTGCGTTTTAGCAACTTGCTCTCAATTTTGGACAAGTTACGCAAGATCCATAGCAAGTGTGGATAGTAGCCCCGAGCATATGTATCCACAATGTGAAACCCAGTGCTTTTGAGCAGTTTCACAAGCTCCTTGAGGCTGAACTCTCGTTCCCAGCCACCGTAAGGCCAGTTGCCAGCTCTAATAAGTCTGCGCTTGTGGATAGTGTACCAGTTATAGCGCTGAGGTACATCAATCAGGATATACCCTTTAGAACGAAGGACCCTTTTCTGCTCGCGCAGAAGCGGCAACGGATCTCGAAAATGCTCCAGGAAACCCTGATGAAAGATCAGCTCAAAGCTGCTGTTGGAAAATGGCAGGTTGTAGGCGTCACCTTGGACCAAGGTTACTTTTACTCCAGCCTCACTAGTCGTGGCCACTGTTCGTTGTAGGGCAGGCGCTGAGATATCCAGAGCAGTAACAAGGGCGCCCTGGCCTGCCAGGATACTGCTATTGCCACCGGTACCTGCACCGATCTCTAATACACGGCAACCTAAGATCTGGATGTACTGTTGGATGGTCTGAGTAAGTTGGGGAGTATAATTGACATAACCAATTTTCTCGTATTGTTGCCAATACTTATCCCAGGACGTGGTTTGAGCATGCTGGGGGTAGTTACACATTTGCTTTTAACCTGTGCATTACCGTTTTGGGTAACATATAGATGCCACATCCACCCCCATTTTGCCCCAGCGGCCTAGAAGGGCATCACGTAGAGCCAAAATACGTACATTGCGATTGGGAATGCGCTGGCCCTGGTGCGGCTTTAACGTGTAGGCCAGGATGGTTAGCAAGTTTCGTCCTCCCACGCGCAGCAGGCTTGCTGCCCGCTGCCAGGAAGATTGATTTTTCGCCAGGAACAACAGTGTATTGCGGTTCATGTAATAGTCGGTCGCTGGGGACGTTTTCCCCATAGCTGCCGAGACTTTGTGCCATAGATGGGCTTTGGGGACGTAAAGAGTCTCCCAACCAGATCTATTGGCGCGGACACACCAATCTGTTTCTTCGTAATAGATGAAAAACCGCGCATCCAGCAAGCCGGTTTGTTCAATTACTTCCCTCTTGACGCAAATCGCGCATCCGCTGGCAAAATCTACCCTATCTGGTTCGACAGCATCCGGGGTATCCAGTTCATCGGCCTGTAGCCGGGTTATGCGGCCGGTGCGCCAGTCAATGCTGGCTCCGGCGCACCAGATGCGTTTCGGGTCGTCATAGTAGTAGATTTTAGGCGCTACGATCCCTGCTGATGGGAACATTTCCCCTGCTTCAATGAGGTAATTTAACATATTGGCATCGACGACTGTATCATTGTTCAGCAGCATCACGTAATCCACGCCCTGCTGTATAGCAGAGCGGATGCCCACATTGTTCCCCTCGGCAAAGCCCAGGTTTTCGCCGTTTTCCAATACCTTCACTTGTGGATAGCGCTCTCGAATGCCCCGCGCCGTGCCGTCGGTGGAGCCATTATCCACCACAATGACCTGCAGGCGGTCGGTGGGGTAATTCATTTCATCGAGAGAGGCCAGGCAATCCAGGGTTAAATCGCGCTGGTTCCAGGTCAGAACGATCATGGCTACCAGCGGTTGTTTGGTTTCGGTCACGATTTGGCGTCCTCCAGCGCGGATTTCCAGCTCGGGGGCATGTTGCGCCGCACCTCGACGCCCTCAAAGGGGCCGCTCTGGCGTGCCCCAACCCCCCGTGCCCACCGGGCCATGCGCGCTATCCCCTCCTCCAGGGGAGTAGGTTCTCCCAGTCCGAAAACGCGCTGCGCCTTGCTGTGATTGGCGTAGGCGTGTAGGACTTCGCGGCGGGCCGGCAAATAGCGGATATCCGGGACGACGCCAAAGGCCTGGGCGACGACCCGGGCCAGGTGCTGCACCGTGTAAGGGCGGTCCGCGCCGAGGTTAAAGACTTGGTTATAGGCCGCCGGCACGTTGACGCTGCCGGCGATGTGCGGCGCCACGTCGTCGATGTAGCTAAAGGCCCGCGTCTGCTGTCCATCGCCGAAAATCGTCATAGGCTGGCCCTGCATGACCTGGTTCATAAAGATGCCGATGACATTGCGGTAGCGATCTCCGATGTTCTGGTTCTCGCCATAGACGTTGTGGGGGCGAAAGACGATGTAATCCAGCCCGAACATCTCGTGGGCGGCGCGCAGATCGAGTTCCACGGCGTACTTGGCGATGCCGTAGGGGTCCTCCGGCTGCGGGATCAGATCCTCGTGCATGGGTAGCTGGTTGGCGCCATAGACGGCGATGGAGGAGGTAAAGACAAAGCACTTGACCCGATGTTTGATCGCCTCGTTGATCAGGTTGATGCTGCCGATGAGATTGTTGTTATAGTTAAAGCGGCGGATGAAATGGGAGAGGCCCTCGGCGGCGTAGGCGGCGAGGTGATAGACGTAGGCGAAGCGGTACTCCTGGAAAAGCCGCTGGACCAGGGTGGGATCGGTTATGCTGCCCTGGACGAACTGCGCCCCGGTCGGGACCTGGTCGGCAAATCCGCCGCTGAGATCGTCCAATACGACGACCTGGTGGCCGAGGGCCAGGCAGTGCCGGGCGACGTGGGAGCCGATAAAGCCGGCGCCGCCAGTGATTAGTGAAAACATAATTCAGCCTCACAGGTGAAATTCATCCGCCAATACTGGCTCTACTGAAAAAACCAAAAGGCGTTGACAGAATGTTGAAACCGTTCAGTATATTTTGCCAAGCCGTTCCACAGATTCATCTCT
>JAFGKG010000056.1 GCA_016928715.1 Chloroflexia bacterium | reverse complement strand
TCAGCTCGCACATCCTGACCGAGCTGGCCGAGATCTGCGACCACGTGGGCATCATTGAAAAGGGCCGCCTGCTGGCCAGCGGGCCGGTCGACCTGATCCGCCGCCAGGCCCGCCAGGGACGGATCGTGCAGGTGCGCGTGCTGGAGCGGTTGGCCGACCTGCAGTCCTACCTGCAGGTCCGGCCCGATATCCAGGGGCTGCGCCTGGTGGGGGACGAACTCGAGTGCTCCTTCCTGGGGGAGGAGCCAGCCCTGGCCGGCCTGCTGCGGGAACTGCTGGCGGCCGGTTTTGAGGTGGTCTCGTTCGCCGAGGAACGGCGCGACCTGGAGGACATCTTTTTCCGCATCACCAAGGGGGAGGTGGCCTAAGATTCGGCCTGCCGCAGCAGATCCTGCATCCGCGCCGAATAAAAGTGGCAGATGGCCACGGCCAGGGCATCGGCAGCGTCGTCTGGGCGGGGAATCTCGTCCAGCGAGAGCAGCGTCCGCACCATCTCCTGCACCTGGCGCTTTTCGGCGCGGCCGTACCCGGTGACGGCCTGTTTGACCTCCAGGGGGGAGTACTCGTACACGGGCAGGCCGGCCTCGGCCATGGCCACCAGGGCCACACCGCGTGCCTGGCCCACGGAAAAGGCCGTGCGCACGTTGCGGGCGAAAAAAATCTCCTCCAGCGCCGCGGCCGTCGGTTGGTGGGAGGACAGAACCTCCCGCAGTTCCTGCAGCAGGATCAGGAGCCGCTCGGCCAGGACTTGGCCGGCCGGCGTGGTCAGGGTACCATAGGCAACCAGGACGGGATCTCGGTCTCCCTCCACCAGGCCCCAGCCCATGCGGGCCGTACCGGGGTCAATGCCCAGAATGCGCACGGCCTAGTCCTCGTAGGCGGCCAGGGCCTCGTCCGTGATCTCGAGATTGGAAAAGATGCGCTGGACGTCGTCCAGATCCTCCAGTCGGTCGATCAGCTTGAGCAGCTTGATGGTCTCGGCTGTCTCGAGTGAAATGTTGCTCTTGGGCTCATAGACCCGTTCCGCCGACGAGATCTTGTAGCCCATCCTCGCCAACGTATCGCGCACCTCACCCAAGTCGTTCAGCGCGGTATAGACCTCGACGATCTCGTCCTCGATGCGCACATCCTCCACGCCGGCCACGTCCATCACCTCCAGGGCCATCGCCTCGGCCTCTTCCTCGCTCTCGTCCTCGCCGGGCACGTCCAGGGCGATGTAACCCTTGAGGTCAAAGAGCCAGGAAACGCAGCCCGTCTCGCCGAGGCTGCCGCCAGCGCGATTGAGCACGTAACGCACATCGGCCACGGTGCGGTTGCGGTTGTCGGTGGCGGTATCCAGGAGCAGGGCTACACCGTGGGGGGCATAGCCCTCATAGAGAACCTCAACAATCTCGGCCTCGCCGGTGCGGCCCATGGCCCGATCGATGGCCCGCTGAATGGTATCGTTGGGCATATTGTTCGCTTTGGCCCGATCGATGGCCAGGCGCAGCCGAAAGTTCATTTCAATGTCCTCGCCCCCCTCCCGCACAGCCACAATGATCTCCCGAGCCAGACGGGTGAACAGTTGTCCCCGCCGGGCATCGGCCGCTCCCTTTTTTCGCTTGATGGTCGACCATTTTGAATGTCCAGACATGGATTCAAGGCCTCCTGTGCCGCTCAAATGTGCTCGCACGATCTTTTAACTAGCAGATCACCCAGACCGCAGCTGCCCCACAAGCAGAGCTTGGGTTTAGATAAACCTCTACCCAGACCAACGAGGCATGACAACATTTAGAGGTTGCTTTCCAATCTCCACTTGTCTAGAATTCTGCTAATATTATAACTGCCTGCGGCAGTTTTGGCAAGCGGGGTTGCCAAGCCTGGCAGGCTATAGTACAATGCGCTTGGCCTGGACAATGGGGGCCGACCAATATGAAATAGACTGAAAGGATATCGCGCCCAATGAGCCCAGATCCATCTACAACGACGGCAAGCCAAGCCGCTCTCAAATCGGAGGGTAGTTTCCACGTCGGTCGGGTGACCACTATAGGCGCCGCCCACGCCATGCACGACACCTACTCGGCCTTTTTGCCGCCGCTGCTGCCGCGATTTATCGAGGCCCTGGCCCTCTCGAACACCCAGGCCGGCCTGCTCAAGGTCTTTTTACAGGCTCCCTCGCTGCTGCAGCCGGCCATCGGCCGGCTGGCCGACCAGCACAACCTGCGCCTGCTGGTGATCCTGGCGCCGGCGGTCACCGCCACCATGATGAGCCTGCTGGGGATTGCCCCCCACTATGCCCTGCTGGCTCTGTTTTTGCTCGTCGCCGGGGCCAGTTCGGCCAGCATCCACGCCGTCGGGCCGGTACTGGCCGGCAAGCTCTCCGGCCGCAGCCTGGGCCGGGGTATGAGCTTTTGGATGGTCGGTGGGGAGCTGGGCCGCACGCTGGGCCCGCTCGTCGTCGGCACGGCCATCCAGTTCTGGGGACTGGGGAGCACGCCCTGGCTGCTGCCGGGCGGCCTGTTGGCCTCCGGCGTGCTCTACCTGCTGCTGCGCGACATCCCCTACCAACCCTCAACCGGGCACTTGGACGGCAACTGGCAGCAGGCCCTGCGAAGCATGTCCCCCCTCCTGCTGCCCCTATCCGGTGTCATTGTGGCGCGATCCTTTTTGGGCGAGGCCATGACGACCTACCTACCGACCTTTTTGGAATCGGAGGGCAGCAGTCCCTGGCTGGCCGGCGCCGCCCTGACGGCGCTGGAGGCAGCCGGGGTAGGCGGGGCACTCTTGGGCGGCTCGTTGAGTGACCGTCTGGGCCGGCGGCGGGTGCTGTTCGCCTCGCTGGCCATCGCGCCCTTTTTTATGGCGCTCTTTGTGGGGGCTACTATGCACAGCGCCGATCCCCGGCCCCTGCTGCAGTTCCCGATCTTGATGCTGCTGGGCTTTAGTCACCTGGCCCTCACCCCGGTGATTATGGCCCTGGTGCAGGAATGCTATCCGGAAAACCGCGCCCTGGCCAACGGGGCCTATATGGCCCTAAGTTTTGTCCTGCGCTCACTGATCACCCTGGTCGTGGGTGCACTGGGAGACCTGCTGGGGCTGCGCCTGGCTTTTTTCATCAGCGCTGGCGTGCAGTGGCTGTCCCTGCCGCTGGTGCGGCTGCTGCCGATACCACAGCGACAGAGAAAAGGTTGACCACAGTAAGCACCACCAACCCGCTCATTTGCGCACCGGCCCAGGATGTAGTACAATGCAAGGTGTCGAATACCCTCAAGGGGGTATGGACTATGCAGGACGGTGGAACGTTATGAAAGTGGGGGCCAAGGAGCCACAGCGATGCGAAATCCGATCTCTTCCTTTTTAGGACTCTTTAGCCGAGACCTGGGCATCGACCTGGGCACCGCCAACACGCTCGTCTACGTACGCGGACGCGGCATTGTCATTGGCGAACCCTCGGTAGTCGCCATCGAGCGCAAGAGCAAGGTCGTTTTGGCGGTGGGGGAAGAGGCCAAGGCCATGCTGGGCAAAACGCCGGCCAACATTATTGCCATCCGACCCCTCAAGGACGGCGTCATTGCCGACTTTGACGTTGTCGAGCGCATGCTGCACTATTTTATCAACCGCGCCCACCAACGCACCCGGGGGATTTTACGCCCCAGCCCGCGCGTCGTCGTCGGCGTGCCCAGCGGCGTCACCGAGGTGGAAAAGCGCGCTGCCAAGGACGCCGCCATCAATGCCGGCGCCCGCGAGGCCTATACCATCGAGGAACCGATGGCCGCAGCTATCGGGGCCGGCCTGCCAGTCACCGAGCCCACCGGCAGCATGGTGGTGGACATTGGAGGCGGCACTACCGAGGTCGCCGTGATCTCGCTGGGCGGGATCGTCGTCTCCCGCTCCATCCGCACCGCTGGCGACGAACTGGACGAGGCCGTGGTAAGTTTTGCCCGGGGCGCCTTTAACCTGCTCATCGGCGAGCGCATGGCCGAACGGGCCAAGATCCTGGCCGGCTCTGCCTTTCCGCTGGAGGAGGAGCGGCGCGTGGCCCTGCGGGGACGCGACCTGCTCACTGGACTGCCCAAAGAGGTGGAGGTCAGCAGCGTGGAACTGCGCGAGGGCATCGCTGGACCGACCAACCGTATCGTCGAGGAAATCCGTACCGCCATCGAGGAAACCCCCCCCGAACTCCTGGCCGACATTATGGAACAGGGCATCGTCCTGGCCGGCGGCGGCGCTCTGCTTCTCGGGCTGAACCGGCGCATCTCGCACGAAACCAAAATTCCGGTGCGCATCGCCGACGACCCCATGACCTGCGTGGCCCGCGGCTGCGGCAGCATTGTGGAAGACTTTGGCATGTATCGAAAAATCGTTCTGGCCAGCCAGCGGGCTCGTCCCATCCCGGTCACGGCCTAAAGCACTTTCCAACATTCCCAGGTCAAGGCCAAGCGACCAGAAAACCTCACGTCGCCCCTGCGGGTCTGCATGGAGGAAATGTTGAACACGCGCGGACCAGCAAGACTCATCGTTGTATTGCTGCTCGTCAGCATCACCCTGATCGCGGTCGACCAAGTGGTCGGATGGGGCCTGCTGCAGCAGGCCTGGTCCTGGGTCAGCACCCCCCTCCAGCGGTGGTTGTTCGACGGAAACGAGGAGGCCTGTGACTTTTGGGAGCGTCTGCACGAGGCCGACAAGATGCAGGAGGAGAATGAGCAACTGCGCGAAATGGTCGCGCAGCTCACCTTTGAAAACCGCCGCTACCAGGAAATCAAGCGCGAAAATGACGAACTGCGCCAACTGCTGGGCCTGCAAGAGCGCTTTCCGCACCTGGAGCGTCTCTACGCCGAGATCATTGGCCGCGACCCGGCCAGCGTACGCCAGGTGCTGCGGGTGGCCTGGTCAGCACCGGCGGACGATTCGGTTCAGGTCGAGGTCGGCATGCCCGTGATCGGTGCGGCCGGCCTGGTCGGACGGGTGATCGAGGTCTATGGCCATACGGCCGATATCCTGCTGATCACCGATATCAACAGTTCGGTCAGCGCCGTGCTGCAGAACGAGGATCACGCCTCCGGTGTAGTGGATGGGCGCTGGCAGGCCGGCCAGCGGCTGCGCATGCGTTTTATTCCACCGGGATCACTGGTCCAAGAGGATGATTGGGTCGTCACCTCGGGACTGCAGCGTCCCCCCTTTGAGGGGCGGGCCTTTCCCCCCGGACTGCCCATCGGGCAAATCCTGCGGGTCGAGGTATCGAGCGATCTGACCCTGGAAGCCGAACTCTTGCCGGCGGTCGATTTCGATCACCTGGAATGGGTCATGATCGTAGTGGGAACGAGGTGAGCCAGTGCTCCAAACAGGTATCCTAGCTCTTATCGTGTTCGCTCTCCTCCAGGCCAGCCTGCTGCCGAGATTGCCTTTGCTCTATATTCGGCTGGACCTGGTACTGCTGCTCGTGTTGGGCTGGGCCATGCTGCGGGGACTGCGCGAAGGCGCCATCATGGCCTTTGCCGGCGGGATCGCCCTGGATCTGCTCTCCAGCCTGCCCCTGGGCAGCCATGCCCTCCTCCTGCTGTTGGTCATCCTCCCCCTTGGCGCCCTGGGCCGGCCCTTTTTCCAAGAGACGCTGACCCTGCCCGTGCTGGGGGCGCTTTTCGCCACCCTGCTCTACTACCTGCTGCTGCTGCTCCTGCTCTCCCTCCTGGGGCAAAATCCACCATGGGGACAGATCCTCTGGCGGATGGCCCTGCCCCAGGCCCTGGCACAGGCCGCCCTGATGCCCCTGATCTACTGGCTGCTGCGCCAGGTGGACCGGCGGGTACACCGCCGCTTTAGAATCGGCTAGACCAAGGAGTCGCCACTGTGGCCTATCCCAAACAGGAAACGACCTGGCGGATTATCCTCGTCCAAATCGTCTTGGCCAGCGCCTTTTCCCTGCTGGCCTTCCGGCTGTGGAACTTGCAAATCGTCCAGGGCGCCCACTTTAATCAAGCCGCCGAGACGAATCGCCTGCGCACCCTGCCCACCCTGCCGTTTCGCGGCAATATCTATGATCGGAACGGGATTGTGCTGGCCGAAAACGTGCCCAGCTTTTCCGTACAGGTCATGGTCGAATCCCTCCCCTCCCAACAGGCTGAACGAGACCGGCTGCTGGATCAACTCTGCGACCTGCTCTCCTGCCCGGGCTGGCTGGAAATTGCCCCCCAGGCCATCGACCCACAACTGGGGCGTCAACTCTATCCCCTGCTGTCCGAGCAACTGCAACAGCCCTATCTAAAGCTGGCCCAAGATCTGTATACGGCCACGCAGTCCATCAGCGTCACCGTGTACCTGAGCGGACAAGAGGGGCAGTGGCTGCGCGGCCTGATCAGCCCGACCAACGGCATATCCTATGTCAATTCCCTGGAACTGGCCCTGCAAGAAAACGCCGCACCGCCCTATATGCCCGTCACGCTCATGGATCAAGTGCCGCGAGAATACGCCCTGGTACTGGAGGAGCAGCGACTCGAATTTCCCGGCATCTTTGTGCAGATAGAATCCTCCCGCCGCTATCCCAGTGGGACCCTCACCTCCCACATCGTCGGTTACATTGGGCGCATCAACAGCGAAGAGTTGGAACTCTACAACCCTAACCCCCGCAGTGGCCAGGCCACGCGCTACCTGGAAAACGACCGCATCGGCAAAGTAGGAGCGGAAAAAGCGTTCGAGGAATTACTGCGGGGACAACTGGGCATACGCGAAATCCAGGTGGACGCCAGCGGACATCCAGTGGGTCCGCCAAGACAGATTCAACAAGCCCAGCCAGGCTACGACGTCGTGCTGACCCTGGACAGCGACCTGCAAGCCCAGACTACCGAGATCCTGGCACAGTGGATCCAAGAGGCCGACCGGCAAAAGCTGTCCTACTACCGGCCGATTTACAGCGGGGTGGCGATCGCTATGGACCCTCGCAACGGACAGATCCTGGCCATGGTCAGCCTGCCCAGCTATGACAACAATGCCTTTGCCCAGGGCATCACGGTCTCGGCCTTTCGCGAACTGCTGGAGGACCCCCAGCACCCCCTGGTGAATCGGACCATTAGCGGGGAGTACCCCCCGGGATCCACCTTTAAGCTGCTCATCGCCAGCGCCGGCCTGCAGGAGGGCGTCATCACCCCCGAAAGCCGGATCTATGATGGGGGCGCCCTGGTCGTGCCCAACCGTTACGACGAGAGCCTGCCGCCCCAGGTCTTTCCCTGCTGGCTGCCCGGCGGCCATGGCTGGCAGAACGTCGTTACGGCCATCCAAAACTCCTGCAACGTCTTTTTCTTTACCGTGGCCGGGGGAACGCACGAAAATAAATTTGAGGACGCCCTGGGCATCGACCGGCTGGAGCGCTACGCCCACGCCTTCGGCTACGCCGAGCCCACGGGCCTGGAACTCCCCGCCGAGGCCTACGGACTCTTCCCCAACCCGGCCTGGAAACAAGAGGTCCTGGGAGAGCCCTGGGTCCAGGGCGATCTCTACAATATGGGCATCGGCCAGGGCAATATCCTGGTCAGCCCCCTGCAAAACCTGAACGCCATGGCCGCCATCGCCAACGGCGGCACCCTCTATCAGCCCCAACTACTGCTGCGGGCACTGGACCAGCAGGGCCAGATCGTCCAAGAGTTCTCCCCCATCGTCCGCCGGGAGCTGCCCGTGGCCGCCGAAAACCTGGCCCTGGTCCGCGAGGGCATGCGCCGGGTCGTCCTCTACAGCGGCACGGATTATGGGCGGACCCAAACCGAAATCGCCATCGCCGGGAAAACCGGCTCGGCCGAATACGGCCCCTACCTCTGGAAAAACAATCGCCAGGCCCACGCCTGGTTTGTCGGTTTTGCGCCTTACGAGGAGCCCCAACTGGCGGTCGTCGTCATGATCGAGGGCGGCGGTGCGGCCAGCCGCCTGGCTATGCCCGCCGTGGTCGATATCATCGACTATTATTTTACCCGGCCGCAAGGACCAGTCGACGAGGGAGGCTATGGAGCAACTGATTCAAATCAAAGGTGATCGCAAGGGACTCCGCTTGCTGCTTGCCGAAAACGCGCCCTTTGAGGTGCTGCTGCAGGCCCTGGAGGAACAGTTCCAACGAGGGGAGGCCTTCTTTCGGGGCGCGGATGTGCTCATCGATGTGGGGGACCGCTCCATAGAACAGGCGGAGGCCCAAAAACTGGAGGTTTTGCTGCAGAAATGGACGGTTAACCTGCGGGCCATCGGCACCACCAACCGGCACAGCCGCGGCGCCATCCACGACGCCGGCCTGCGCGCGACCCACTCGGACCACGAGCAAGCCGCCCCCAGCCAGGCCCCCGCTTTTGCCCACAGCACCGGCGAGTCCCTCTTTGTCGTGCGTACCGTGCGTTCCGGGCAGTTGATCCGCTATCACGGCCCCATCACTATTCTGGGGGACGTCAACCCCGGCGCCGAGGTCATTTCCGGCGAGGACGTCGTCGTCTGGGGGCGGGTGCGCGGCGTCGTCCACGCCGGGGCCACTGGCAACGAGGATTCCGTCGTCTGCGCCCTAGAGTTGCAGCCGACCCAACTGCGCATCTCCAACCTGGCGGCGCGTTCGCCCGAAGAGGCCCTGCCCTCGGCCGGCCCGGAGGTCGCCTACATCGAGGAGGGCCGCATCGTCGTGGCTCCCTGGGATACTTTTCGCAAGAGCTGAATGGTTGTCATCTGACTGTAATGCGGCATGCCCTTTGACTATTTGGGGAAAACAGATTATAATTATGATGTAGAACAACAACAACAACAACAAGTCCGCCGGCCACCTGAAACGAATGGGGCTTTACAAAAGGGCTGTATCGGGCTCGTT
>JAFGKG010000055.1 GCA_016928715.1 Chloroflexia bacterium | reverse complement strand
ACCTGCTCAAGGACGACGTCGGCGCGCAGGTCAAGCCTTTCAAGCAGGTGCAGTACATCGTCCCGGGGAGCAAAGCGGACTGATCTTTCCTTCAGGCGCCCTGCCTGCTCTGCGGGGAGCGCGACGTGACGCCGCTGCACACCTTTGTGCTGAACGGGCAGCGCTTTTATACCCGTTTGACCGCCCCCACTCGCTGTGCTACAATAACAGTACACCTAACGCCTGGGCAAACGCCTGCCCCTAGACCACAAAACGAGGCCTATGGATGCCGGCCAGCATCGAGGAACTGCGCCAGTTCGATCTTTTTAGCGACCTCTCCGACGATGTGCTGGGACGCATCGCCCGCCTGGCGGTGCCGCGCAACTGCGCGCCCGGCGAGACCATCCTCTGGGAGGGGGACCCGGGGCAAAACTTTTATCTCCTCCGCAGCGGCCGGGTGCGCGTCTATCGCCTCTCCCCCGAGGGCCGCGAGCAGGTCTTTATGCAGCTCGAGGCCGGCCAATGCTTCAACCTGGTGCCCTTTTTCCATCGCCAGCGGAGGCAGCAGGCCAGCGCCCAGGCCCTGGACGAGGTCTCGCTCTATGCACTCGATGGAACCCAATTCAGGCGGCTGGTGCAGGAGCACGGCGAACTGGCCCTGGCGGCCCTGCAGGACATGGCCGGCCGGCTGGAGCGCCTGACCGACCTAGCCGCCGACCTCTCGCTGCGCTCGGTGCGCGGCCGGCTGGCCCGCTTTTTGCTCCAACACGCCGAAAGCCGGGTGGCCCATGGCTGGACCCAGGAGGAAATCGCGGCCTATGTCGGCACGGTGCGGGACGTCGTCGGCCGCACCCTGCGGACCTTTGCCCAGGAAGGCCTGGTGCAGATCGAGCGCGAACGCATCATCCTGCTGGACCGGGAGGGTTTGGAGGAGCAGTTATACGGCTGACAGGTCTCACCTTCCCCGAAGCGGTTTCTCCCCCGTCTCTACGTAATGGGCAATCTCCCGCACGGAGAGATCGGCCAGTCCCATCTGCTCTATACTGCGGCCCCGTCGACGGTAGTCGGTGCCATGGATCACCGAGGCCAGGTGGATCATGGATTCCATGCTCACGGTCGCCACTCCCAGGTATTCGCCCAAATAGACCAAGGGCACCAGGCTCATGGGCACGTCCTCAAAAACGTAGCGATGATTCAAGGTCCGCGGAGCCTGAATCCCCACGTAACCGGGGTTATTCTGGATGGCCTCGTAGAGATTGGAGCCGGTGGAAGAGTAGGCCGATTCCAGCCACTCCAGCACCGTGATGGCCCGAATGCCCAAAGCCGCCGCCACCGTTACCCGCTCCCGGTCCAGGTTTTCCAGGACCCGGGCCACCGAGGGGGTGACGCCCTCGGTATAGAACTGGTAATCCCCATGCGTGCTCTCGATGCGGCCGGCGTTGAGCAAGGTCAAGGCCGGGTGAAAGATGGCCCCGATGTTATCCATGCTGGTGTGCAGCACGTTGGGGGCGGGGATAAACTGAGAGTAGGCCGGCTGGAGCACCTCCAGCACCTCCTGGGTCCGCGTGGCCGGCAGGGCGGCCAGGGGCACGCTGTTCTTGACCCGAAAGATCTTGGCGTCGGCCGGCCCCATGCTGCGGCTGGCAAAGAGAAAGGTCTGCGCCTCGGCCACGGCCACGTCCGCCGTACAGGACTCCTGAGCCAGGACGTGGCGGAACTCGAGCGCGCCCCCGGTCCGCCCGGGATTGAGCACGACCACCTGCTTATCCCGCAAATGGGGCGCGCACCAGCGGGCGACGTCACGATGCCCATTGGCGGGGATGACCACCATCACCACATCGACGCCCTCCAGGGCCTCGCCCATGTCAGCCGTGACCAATTCCAGGGGACCAAAATAATCCCGGCCGTTGGGCTCGCTCAGGTTAATCCCACCGTATTCACGAATAGCCGCGATGTGCTCGATAGTGCGGTTAAACAGGCGCACCCGAAAACCGCGCCGGGCCAAATGGGCGGCCATGGCCTTGCCGCCGTGGCCGGCGCCTACCACCAAAAAAGAACGATCCTGATCAGACATTCCGCTCACCTCCTCTAAAACCCCAACAGCGCCAGGCGCTGCTCCTCGTCGAGAGTCTCCCCACTGTCGGGATGGACCTCCCGACAGGCCCCCTGGACGATGAGCGTACGCGAGCGCCCCGGCGCAAAGGGATTGTTGCGCAACTGCGGGGCGTCCAACAAGCCCCGGCGCACCGCCTGCGTCAGGGTGGGCGGGTGCGCCAGCGGATCCTCTATGCTGTCCACGGCCAGGCGGGCGGTTGCCGCCAGCAGGGTCTGCGCCTCCGCGCCCAGCTCGCGCCGGCGCCGTTCCAGCAGGGGATCCATGGTCAGGGCTGGCTGCCCCTGCAGCGACTGCTCCAACACGTGGCGGGCCATGCGCACGCTGGCGATAATGTCGGCGGGCTCGGCGGCGTGGTCGGCCTCGCAAAAGGCCACCACGTGCAGGACGTCGGGCCGCATGGCCATCTGCAGGTAGATGGACATAGCCAACTGGGCCCGGGCGGCGTCCTCCTGCACGGGATAGCTGAGCAGACCGGTGCGCGTCTGGTGATAGATACAGAAATCCGGCTCGCGCAGCGTCTCGATCAGATCGCGGGCCGCCAGCATCTTGGCCAGGTCCATGCGGTGAGCAAGGCCCGGTGGACTGTGGAACATGTACTGCGCCAGATAATGCTGCACGCCCATCCGCTTGGCATTGTAAGCGGCCAGATAGGCGGCCACCACAAAAATGGTGTCGGAGGCATCGCGCATGCCCCAATGGTGCGGCTCATTCGACTCCACCGGGATGTCCCGTTCAGCATGCCAGCGCATCGCCTGTTGGTGGACACGGATCGATTCCTCCAGCCCCATCGGCCCGCGTCCATCCATCTGGTTGAACCAAAAGAGGGGGATCGCCGCCCAGGCGTTGTGGAGCGTCTCCTGATAGAGCGCGGCCAGGCGGAGCAGGTCGCGCGTGCCGGCATAGATGCGCAGCAGCGGATAGTTGCCGCAGCGCGAGGCCTGGTAGAGGGCCCGCAGATCGTCCGCGGTGCGCACGGGCACACCGCCGGCCCCCCGGCGCCGCTCGTCCTGCAGTTCGGGCCGGAAAAAGTTCTCCTGCGCCTCCTGGTCCGGGCCGATCGAGATCACGTCGAGCAGCCGCGATTCGGCCAACTCGGCAATCCCCTGGACGGTTGCCGCCACCGTCGGCAGGCCAAAGTGGTGGCGGATGAGCGGCCGGGGCTGCTTCCAGGCCCAGCGCTCGACAAAATTCTGCGGCGGGGCCGTTTCCTCGGAGGCATCGAGCGGCTCACCGCGCAGATAGGCCACGATGTGTTCGACCGGCTCCTCGCCGCTGAAAACCGCGTCAAAGAGCGGGATCCGCCGGGCCAGCGCGGCCACCGGCGGGGTGCCGCCAAAGCAGAACTGGCGCCGCCCGGCCAGGCCGGCCGCCTCGACCGCCGCCGCGAACTGCTGCAGCAGGGATTCCCCCGTCTCGGGGGTCAGGCGATAGCTCACCCCGACGATCCGGGGGTCGTGCTGCCGAATGGCCTCGACAAAGGACTCTACCGGGGTAGCCGGCCCGCTAAAGTGCGTCCGCAGGCCCTGCTCCTCGGCCAGGCTCAAAAACTTGAGGACGCCGGCCACGTGTACGCATTCCCCCAAAGCACCGGCAAGGACAAGTGACACGATCCACCTCCAGGACCCAAAAAACCTCCCTTGAGGAGAGGCCGAGCGGTATATTTTCACAATGAGACCGAAAAGGGGCTACCGACCTTGAAGCAGCACAGGCCCTACTACTAGGTCCGCCAGTTGTTTATTATAGCACAGATTACCAAGAGTGTCAACTACATTATGACAACAGGGCATGATCGTTAATCGTCGGCTTGGCCGCATCCACTGGGAGTGGGGTCAGGGGATCCAGTATCAAGATATCTGCAGCACCGCTGTCAGGAGAGGACCAATTATAGGCGATTTGCCTACCGTTAGGGGACCAATCAGGGCTCCAAGTGTTTGATCGGGCGGTGAGTGGGGACAAATGACTTCCATCACTGTTAGCAACATATACCATAGAAGGTAGATTACATTGAGTTCCTCCCCCCTGGTGGTACAATAAGTGTAGAGAATTTTCACAAGGCCACTCACTGTACCGACCAGGAGGT
>JAFGKG010000054.1 GCA_016928715.1 Chloroflexia bacterium | reverse complement strand
TCAAAAGGTGGTTGAAAAACGATCAGCCGATCTCCATCAACTGGTGTCCGGTGTATGGTACAAATGCAAAAGTGTCGGGTAGCTAGGCCAAGATTAGGGATCGTAGTGGGGAGGAACGAGCTTTAAGCAACCTGGGGCTTGCCTATGAGGATTTGGGCAATATGGGCCAGGCGATCGACTGCTACAAGCAGGCACTGGTCATCGCTGATGAGATGGGAGATATCGATAGGGTTGCCAGGCATTCTTGTCATCTAGCCCGGTTCTATGCTCAGAGTGGTCAATTGGATCAGGCCTTGTCACTGGCCCAACAAGCAGCGGGGATATGGGGCCAGATCGGTAGTCCCAATGTGCAGGTGGCTCGGGATATGATCTCAAAACTTCAGTCCATGCTCCGCCAGTACGGTGGAGGAGAAGCATTGACGGAGCGTTGAGTATTCCAATGTGCGCCGGACGAGGAGGGCGGACACACCAGTTGGAAGTCGCTGGCAAAGAAGCGCCGACGGGTGCGGTGGGCGATGGACAAGGGAGAGGGCCACCCCCATCCCTACACCACGCCCCATCATTGGGCGGCTTTTGCCTGTTATGGGGCCTAAGCCGATTGCAAGGAGGAGAACAATGTCCAACTTGGAATTCCTGGAAGTACTGTTGGGTCTCTGGCCGCGGTTCCCCACCCTGGTCGGGGAAAGTTGGCCAAACCTGCAGCCGCAGTTGCTTCAGTGGCTCGAGCAATTCGAGCAAGCCGAGAACAAGGAAGAGGAGGCCCGGTGGATCATGCACATCGAGGATGAATTGGAGAGCCAGGCCCCGGATGTGCTGGCCTTGTTGTACCAGGCCCTAGAAGACCTGGCCATGGAGAGTTACCTGGGGGAAGACGAGGCCGGATGGTCTCTGGTGCGAGTCCGCGGGGAAGGGGTCATCCCCATCAGCGGCGACCGCCGCCGGATCCGAGAGGGCGTATCCGACTTGGTGCACGGCCCGGGGGAGGTCATCCGCTACACCGATGTCCGCTGTGACCGCCGCATGGCCGTCGGGCAGGAGTACGCCGTGTACGTGTCCCTGACGCGCCAGGCGGTTGACGAGGAGGCCAAGGCCCTGAAAATTCAGCCGACGGAGGTGCAGGTCTACATGCTCTATCCCCAGGAAGACTGGGTCCTGCTGGGCAATTCCTATCAGACCATTCCCGTCCTGGCCGAGGCCGACAGCCCGCCCATCCTGTTCCGCATCCGCCCCCGCCGGCCGGGCACCAAGCATTTCCATCTCGTATTCCTCCAGAACGATGTCTATCTGAAGGTGGTGCCGCTGGAGGTTGAGGTCACCGAGGAAGCGATTGACGAAGCCGAACTCCTGGCCTACTATGGTCTCTTGCCCCTTGAACGCTCCTTTCCCCCCGATATGCTCCTACTCGTCTTTGCGGAGGAGGAGCAACTGCGCTTTGTGGTGCATTCGGGGCGCGAAAAGTTGGGCTGCACCTTTCAAGACATGGGGACGCAGGACTTGCACCGGGATCCGGCTGCTTTTGCCCAGGCGCTGGCCAAAGAGATGAACGCCTGGACTCGATCGGGCTCGCTTCCCGAGGATCGCTGGCAGCGCGAGCTGCGCGACCTGGGACTGCGGCTCTTCCGAGATCTTTTTCCCCAAAAGCTGCAGGATTTCTTTTGGTCCCTGCCCGACGACGTTCGTACCCTTCAGATCCTCTCCGACGAGCCCTGGATTCCCTGGGAGATGCTCCGGGCCCAACGGCGGCGGTCCGACGGCAGGACCGAGGAGGACGAGCGCTTTTTCTGCGAGCGCTTTGCCCTGACCCGCTGGCTATTCGACCATGGGAGCCCGGCGGTCGGGCTGCATCTGCGGCCACTGGCCTTGGTGGCTCCGCCGGCCGGCCCAGACGAGACGGAGCTTCCAGCGCAGCAGGAAGAAGCCGAGTCCCTGCGCCTTTGTCCCGGCGTGGACCAGGAACCGGCCAACCTGGCCGAGTTGGAGCAGGTCCTGGCCGAAGGGGATCTGGGGGTGCTGCATTTTGCCTGTCACGGGATGTATGACCCAGAGGACCCTCTCGAGGGGGCGGCCCTCTCGGTCGGCGGGGAGCGTTTTTATCCCCGGATCATCGAGGGCGAGCGGCGCAACGTGGGAATCGGCCGGCCGCTGGTCTTTGTTAATTCCTGCGAGGGGGGGCGAGGTGAATTCTCCCTGACCGGGCTGGGGGGATGGGTCGAGGCCTTTTTGGCAGCCGGGGTGGGCAGCTTTGTCGGCTCGATGTGGGAGGTACGGGACAAGTCGGCGGCCGAGTTCGCCCGGGTTTTCTACGAGGCTTTAGCCAAGCGTATGTCCCTGGCCGAGGCGATGCTCCAGGCCCGGCGGGAGATCAAAAAGTTGGGCGGCCCGACCTGGCTGAGCTACTGCCTTTACGGCAACCCCTGGGCCCGCGTCGTGAAGGAGGAATAACGTGCAAGTTACGTTGGGCGCGATCCTGGAAACCATCGACGATCACCGGGAGTCCTTGGAGCAAGCGCTGGGCGCGGAGGCCTGGCAGGATTTCTGCGGGGACCTGGGGCGAGCCCAGGCCCGGTCCCTGGAGGAGGGGAACGAGCAGGCGGCCACCCGATCCGTAATGGCGGCCTGTCGGAAGAACCAGGAAGTTTGGCGAATACTTGAGCGAGAGGGCCTGGTCGCGCCAGATCCAGGCCCCGAAAAAGAGGAGGCCAGGAAAATGGGCGAGGAAAAGAAACCGCTGCGGACAAAAGAAAGCGAAAAACCCGCCGAGCGTCAGGAGCGCTGGCAGGGCACCTTGATGATCATGAAGGAATCCCTGACCGGCTGCATTGGCTTGCTGATTGTAGGGACGACCCTGCTTTTGGTCTTGGTGAGCTCGCTGCTGGTGCTGACCCGGCCCGAGGGGGATATTGGGCCTCTCAAGGAGATCCTGCTCTTTATGAACGGCCTGATCGGGGTGGTGCTGGGCTACTATTTTGGGCGGGTGCCGGCTGAAATGCGCGCCCAAAAGGCCGAGGCGGCCGAGGCAGAGGCCCAAGGCAAGGCCGAGGAAAGCCGGGATCGCCTGGCCGAGGTGCGCGGAGGGCTGGAGGGCTTGAAGGCGGATGTGGCCCAAAGGAGGCAAGCCCACGTCGTGCGTGGGGAAAAGGAGGTCGCATCACCATTGAGCGAACTGGAGGAGCGGCTGGAGCAGTTGCTGGAGCGAACTCGACGCTAGAGGTCTTGTAGGACAGAAGATGTGACCTGAGCTAGGATTTACCCCGGGCCCACGGGTACTGTCCTGTAAATAGACTCTGGTGGCCTCTCGTAGAGCCTGCCCCTGCGTAGGCTGGGGGGCGCACGGCCGCACGCCCCTACTGCAGGCACCTGCGCCAACCACCAGGCACGGCGCGCCGTGCTTCTACAGGCTATTTTCATTCCTGGTGGCGGCCCGGCGGCCATGAACGCCGGCTTGGGAAATAGAGCCATAGCTCTTGAAAATCCTGTGAGCTCCAAGAAATCTTTCGAAAAGACCGAACCGACGTCTAAGGGCACAAATGCCGGCAAAACCAGGCATATTTTCAAGGAGGTTGGCGGATGGAAATCCAAACCTTGTTGCAGTTGATTGGGGCGATTTGGGCCGAGCTTTCCGCTCTGTTGGGAGACAAGTGGCCGGACTTTGAGGAGGCCCTGCAGGGCTACCTGGAACGGTTGGAAACGGAACCGGATCAGGCCCTCTTTGTCCAGGTCTGGATCCTGGACTTGTTCAGCCAGCACCCGCCGGCCCACGGCCGCCTGCTGGCAGAGATAGAGCAGCAGGGGTTGGAAAGCTACTCTCCCACGACCCGCTCCTATACGATCAAGAGTCCCCTACCCGCCGTATTGACCCGGCTGCTGCAGGAGGAAGCCGCTTCTTCCACTGTCATTCGCTACACTGATATCTCCTGCCCCCGCCGGGCCTGGATCGAGAGCCCGCGTATCTCGGTGGTGGTCCGCCTGGCCGCGCGCCGCCCTGCATACAGCGCCGACGCCCGGGAACTGGCCCTGCAGGAGGACCTGCCGGTGCGGGTGCGGATCCGGGCGCCGGGCTTTGAGCCGCTCAACGAGCCCGAGCAAACGACCGCAATCCTCCCCGGGGCGGATAGTCCCGCCCTGGTCTTTGACCTGCGTCCCCGGCAGGTCGGCCCCACCCACGTCAGCCTGGACTTTTTCCAGGGGGGCAACCCCGCCGGCACGGCCAGCGTGCCTGTCGAGATCGTGGAGCGCCAGGTCGCCGAAACGCCGGCGGCCCATGCCGCGCAGCGGCTCTCCGTCGACGTGGGGTTGGCCCCGCCGGAGTTGATGCTCTATATCACCTACGAGCACTTTCAAAAGCCGGCCCTGGTCTTTGAGCTGCGCCGGCGCGGCCAGGTCGGCCGCACCTTTTCCCCGCTGGCCCTGGAGGGCGATCCCCGGGCGCAGGCGGAGCGTCTCTACGAACGGCTGACCGTGCTGACCCGGCAGGAGGATCCCACGGGCCAGGCGGTCCTGGGAGAGCGGCGGCTGTTGCCGGCCGAGGACGTGGATCGACAGCTCAAGCAGTTCGGCCAGAACCTCTGGCGCGCGCTCATTCCCAAAGAACTGAAGGACGTCTATGCCGCCGAGCGGGCGGATTGGCGGGACAAGAGCCTGCTGATCGTCTCTGACGAGCCCTACATCCCCTGGGAGCTGGTCTGGCCCTACGACGACCTGGCCGGGGAATGGGAGGATGCCGAGCCCTGGTGCCTCAGCACCCGCCTGGCCCGCTGGCTGCGGCGGGACGAGCAGGGCAACGGCCACGAGGCCCCGCCGGCCCCGCTCCAATTGAGCGCCCTGGCCTGCCTGGCCCCGACCGACTCGGGGCTAAAGGCGGCCCAGGCGGAACAGTCGATATTGGCCGGCCTGGTGGACCAATACCAGCTCGCCGACTGCAGCCCGGCCTCGCCGACCTGGCCCGCCGTCATGGACCTACTGGAGGGCGGCGATTACGATTGGCTGCACGTGGCCGCCCACGGCAACTTTTACGCGGCCTCCCCTGGCACTGACTCGGCCATCTGGCTGCAGGGCAAGCGGCCGCTGACCCCGGAGGCCATCGTTGGGCCGGCGATAGAGCGGCACATTCGCCAGCAGCGCCCCGCTTTTGTCTTTAACGCCTGTTACACCGGCCGGCAGGGTTATGGGCTGACCCGGCTGGCCGGCTGGGCCAACCGGCTGATCAGCACCGGGGCGGGGTTGTTCCTGGCCCCGCTGTGGACGGTGCGGGATGTGTCGGCGCTGGCCTTTGCCCGGTCCTTCTACAGGTCGTTTCTGGGGGGAGAAACCCTGGGCGAGTCCGTGCGGCAGGGCCGGCGGGCGGCCAGGGCGGAGGGCGACCCCACCTGGCTGGCCTACAGTGTGTACGGGCACCCAAATGCGCGGGTAGCCTGGGAATAACCCGGAAAAGGGGGTGGAATAAAGTTGTTTCGCCGTTTGTTTGGTCGCCATAAAAAATCCCCAGAGCCAAAGCAGCTACTAAAGACGCTCCGCGCCTTCCTCCTGGCCGGCACGTGGAACGAGTCCCGACGGATCGTAGAGGAGCATCCCGAGCTATTGAGTGATCGGGTGGATGCCATGATCGGGCAAATGCTCGCAGCTTTGGAAGAATCCCCGGCCCGATCCCTCTTGGAGGCTCACTGCACCCTGCTGCGGCGCTGCCGAGAAGTAGGTGTGGGGGCAGCTTTTGCCCCTACAGCAGAGATTAATAACGTTAACCTGGAAAAGGCATCCACGCCCATTCTCGGCGCAGCCGAGGCGGGCACCCCAAAGAACGTAAATAGGCCGGCTTTTACAAAGCAGCCTGCCGGGGTGCAATCCATCCTAAAGGAACTGGCCCAGCCCCCCCAGATTAGGGCTATGCCCCGGCGGGTGGAGTTGTGCCGGCAGGCCCTGGCTATAGTGCAGAGGGAGGAAAATCCTCGACGGTGGGCCGCGTTACAGTCCGAATTGGGCAACAGCCTGGCCCAGAACCCCCAGGGAGAGCGCGCCGAAAACATCGAGCGGGCCCTGCAATGCCACCAATTAGCCCTGGAGGTTAGAACGCGCACCTCCTTGCCCGAGCAGTGGGCCGCTACCCAGAACAACCTGGCGGCGGCCTATTGGATGCGCATTCGCGGCGAGCGCGCCGACAACATCGAGCGGGCGATCCAGCACTACCAACGGGCCCTAGAGGTGTATACGCGCGCCGCTTTCCCCGCTGATTGGGCCATGACAGTGAACAACCTGGCCAGCGCCTACTCTGAGCGCATTCGCGGCGAGCGCGCCGACAACGTCGAGCGGGCGATTCAGCACTACCAACGGGCCCTGGAGGTGTATACGCGCACCGCCTTCCCCTCGCAGTGGGCCAGTGCCCAAAACAACCTGGCGAATGCCTACTCCAAGCGCATACGCGGCGAGCGCGCCGACAACGTCGAGCGGGCGATTCAGCACTACCAACTGGCCCTGGAGGTGTATACGCGCACCGCCTTCCCCGTGCAGTGGGCCGGTATCCAGAATAACCTGGCCAGCGCCTACTCTGAGCGCATTCGCGGCGAGCGTGCCGACAACGTCGAGCGGGCGATTCAGCACTACCAACTGGCCCTGGAGGTGTATACGCGCGCGGCCTTTCCCGCGCAGTGGGCCAGTGCCCAGCACAACCTGGCCAGCGCCTACGGGATGCGCATTCGCGGCGAGCGCGCCGACAACGTCGAGCGGGCAATTCAGCACTACCAACTGGCCCTGAAGGTACATACACGCGCCGCCTTACCCGAGCAGTGGGCCAGTACGCAGCAAAATCTGGCCGGCGCCTACGGGATGCGCATACGCGGCGACCGCGCCGACAACATCGAGCGGGCTCTGCAGTACCACCAACTGGCCCTAGAAGTATATACCCCCACTGCTTTCCCCGAGCAGTGGGCCAAGTCCCAGCACAACCTGGCGGCCGCCTACTCCGAGCGCATACGCGGCGATCGCGCCGACAACATCGAGCGGGCTATGCAGCACTGCCTGCTGGCCCTGGAGGTATATACGCGCACCGCCTTCCCCTCGCAGTGGGCTAGTACCCAGCGTAGCCTGGCGGCCGCCCACTCCAATCGTATTCGCGGCGACCGCGCCGAAAACATCGAGCGGGCCCTGCAGCACTACCAGCTCGCCCTGGAGGTGCATACGCGCGCGGCCTTCCCCGCACAGTGGGCTGGTGCCCAGTACAGCCTGGCGAACGCCTACTCGGACCGCATTCGGGGGGACCGCACCGACAACATCGAGCGGGCCCTGCAGCACTATCAGCTCGCCCTGGAGGTGCATACGCGCACCGCCTTTCCCATTGATTGGGCCCGGACCCAGCACAGCCTGGCGAACGCCTACGCTAAACGCCTGCGCGGCGAGCGCGCCGAAAACATCGAGCAGGCCATCCAGCACTATCAGCGCGCTCTGGAGGTTAGAACGCGCGCCGCGTTTCCAGAGCAGTGGGCCAATAGCCAGAACAACCTGGCCGTCGCCTACTCGAATCGCATTCGTGGGAACCGCGCCGAAAACATCGAGCGGGCCATTCAGCACTATCAGCTCGCCCTGGAGGTACATACGCGCACCGCTTTCCCCGAGCAGTGGGCCAATGCCCAGAACAACCTGGCGAGTGCCTACGCTGAACGCATGCGCGGCGAACGCGCCGAAAACATCGAGCGGGCCCTAGTGCACTGTCAACTCGCCCTGAAAGTTAGAACGCGCACTGCTTTTCCCGCTGATTGGGCCAGGATCCAGAACAACCTGGCAGCAGCCTATGGGATGCGCGTTTGTGGCGACCGGAGGGAAAATATCGAGCTGGCTATCCAGCACTACCAGCTCGCCCTGGAAGTATTTGAATTGGAACTGGCCCCCAAAGATCACGGCCTTGTCCAGCAAGGGCTAGGCCAGACATGTTTCGCTGCTGGCCGCTGGAAGGAGGCCTGGGAGGCCTACGAGGGCGCGCTGGCGGCCACGGCAATGCTCTACCAGGCCGCGGCTACTCCCGAGGCCCGCCAGGCCGAGCTGCGCCAGGTGCAGTACATCCCGCCCCAGTTGGCCTATGCCCTGGCCAGGATCTCCACCTCCGCCGAGAGCCTACAACGAGCCGCCCTGGCCCTGGAGACGGGCCGCGCCCGCTGGCTGAGCGAGGCCCTGGCCGTGGGGGTGGAAAAGCCGCCGGCCGTACCCGGGGACGCCTGGCAGCCCTTTGAGGCCCAGCGCGAGTGCGTCCGCCAGTTGGAGGCCGAGGGCCGTCTGCCCGAGGGCACCCCGAGCAAGCGGGGCTATTTGACGCTCAGCAAGGCCTTGGGCGCGGCCCGCCGGCGGCTTTCCGACTGCATCGAGGCCATCCGGGCGCACGCGCCCGACTTTATGCCCGAGCCCTCATTTGACGACGTTCGCGCTGCCGCCGGGGACGCCCCCCTGGTCTACCTGGCTGTCACCTTGGCCGGGGGCGTGTTTTTCGTCGTCCAGACTGACGGGATCGAGGCCCACTGGTTGGATCTCGACGGGGCAGATCTGGGGACGTTACTGCTCCAGCAGGAGGAGGACCGGGTCGTGGGCGGCTACCTGCCCGGCCAGGTCGCCGACTTTGATCTGGAGCAAGCGTTGGAGGAACTGCTACCGCCCCTGGGCGAGCAGGTGGCCCCGCTGGCCGGGACGCTGCGCCGGCAGGGCGCAGAGGCGGTGACGCTCATCCCCGGAGGGCTGTTGGGATTGCTGCCCCTGCACGCGGCCCGCTACGTCGTGGATGGCCAGGAACTCTGCCTGCTGGACGAGTTCGCCGTCCGCTATGCCCCCTCGGCCCGGGCGCTGTGTGCCGCGCAGCAGGCAGCGGCCAGACGGATGGGGGATACACCCCACCTGGTCGGGGTGGGCAACCCCACTCAAGACCTGTCCTACGCCGAGGCCGAACTGGTCAGCGTGGCCGAGCTCTTTCCTGGGAAGCCCCATACCCTCTATGGCCCGGAGGCCACCCGGGAGGCCCTGCTGAACCTGCTGCCCGGGGCTACCGTCGCCCACCTGGCCTGCCACGGGCGCTTTGATGTGGACAAGCCCCTAGATTCAGCCCTGCGGCTGGCCGACCAGCCGCTGGCCCTACGTGATCTTTTGTCCATGGAGGAACTGGAGCAACTGGAGCACTTGCAATTGGTGGTGCTCTCTGCCTGCCAGACGGCAATCACAGACTTTCAGGCCCTGCCCGACGAGGCAATCGGCCTACCGGCCGGCTTTTTGAAGGCAGGGGCGCCCACGGTGATCGGCACGCTCTGGCCGGTAAAAGACCGCAGCACGGCCCTGCTGATGACCCGTTTCTACGAGTTCCTGCTACAGGAGGGGAGGGGCCCAGCAGAGGCCCTGCGGCAGGCCCAACTATGGCTGCGGGACGTGACCAACGAGGAACTAGCTGGGTACCTGGAATCGCACCGGCGGATCAAGGAGGCGGCCGGCGAGGAGGGCGAGCGCATAAGCTGGGCGCTGCTGGCAGAGGAGCGCCGGCGGGTGCGCCGGGCGGTGGACAAGGGGCAGGGACAGGCCTGTCCCTACGCTGCGCCCTACCATTGGGCGGCTTTTGCTTGTTATGGGGCATCTTGAAAAGCCGAGTTCTAACGTGCGAACGCGCCAAGTTCCTAACGCCCAAGCGTTGACCACAAAGGCATCACTGGTGTATCCTAATCCCAGGAAAGGAAAAGATCCCTATTGAGTTTTCCTCCGTAACAGTGCTATTGTCGCCAGAAGCAATCCTGCCAAAGCCAGGACTATTTCCTGCACCAGCCTGTGCAAAAGGGCCGGACTTTGGAGTAAATAGAGCGTAGTGAGTATGCCCGCGGCCCCGGCAAAGATGCCGCCGGCTTTCCGAGCTTGGGCTGAGGGAAATCCCAGGGCGAGTTCCAACAGCAGATACACATCCGCTAAAACGAGGATGCCAATCAACAAGGCCAACCAAAAATCATTCGTAAAACCCGGCAGATCCGGCATTGACCTATTCCTGAGCTAAAGCACTAGCTTAAACCATATAGACCGTATCCCCACAACCAGGGCAATCGCCCTGTAAACTCTTTACCTCAATTTGGTAGGCAGTATCCCGGAGAACAACGGCCCGGCCGCATTGGGGGCAGTGCGTTTGAATGAACTCGGGCAGACCGGCCTCAATTGCCGCATATACATAGTCCAAGCCGATCTCGTGAGCTTTTTCAATAACGCTTTGAAGCAAGCTCACCGGGGTGCGGGGCTGGGATAGCATATAGGCTTTGGGCTCAAATGGAAGTAAATGCCAGGGAGTATGGCGCCCGAGGTGTTCTTTGATCCAGCGAGCAATCTGCTCCAACTGCCCGATCTCGTCATTCCAGTGGGGCACAAATGGCGTTGTAATCTCGAGGTGCATCCCGTAATCCCGGGCCTTTTCGATGGTTCTCAGGACACCGCTTAACGAAACCTCGTTGCAAAGCCGGTGGTAAAAGTCGGGCGAGAAACTCTTGATATCCGCCTGATACACATCGAGATAGGGAGCAATTCGCTCCAAGGCCTCCAGGCTGATGTAGCCGTTGGTAACCAATATGGTAAACAGCCCAGCAGATTTGGCCAAGACGGCGCAGTCATGGACATAGTTAATCCAAATGCTTGGCTCATTGTAGGTCCAGGCAATCCCCTGGCAGGATTGTTCCTGGGCTAGTGAAATCGCCTGTTGAGGGGAAAGCCGGGGTTGTTCTGGACCACAGGCCTTGGATCCATCGGCAAAGGCATAGCGCCAGTTTTGACAGAAACGACAACGAAAATTACAGCCCAAACCACCCAGGGAAAGCACCCTGGCTCCAGGTTGAAAGTGAAAGATCGGTTTTTTCTCAATAGGGTCGGCCGAGGCAAAGGCAACCAAGGCATAGGTTAGATCATATATGACCCCATCACGGTTGATCTTGGTCCGGCAAAAACCCACCTCGCCAGGGGATAACCGACAGTAACGCTGACAAACTGTACAAACCGCCCCCTCATCGGCCTCCGGACGCCAACACAGCGCTTGCGGATAGAGCTGGAGATCCTCCATATAGACATCACCCTTTGAAGCAAGCTCAGTCCTGATCCTCAAATAGCAGTGGGGTTGGCAGGGTCTGCCGGCATGCTTCGAGCAAACTTGCTTGCAGGGAACCCTGGCTGAAAAAGGCCTTTTCTACCGCAAGGGGAACGAGGCGTTGAACGATGTCTGAATAGGTATAAGGATGCGCGGACGTCCCATAACCAGGCAAAACCCTGGGCCGCGTTTCTTGCACCAATTGGTCCAGGAGATCGTCCCCGACGTCACTCCCCCGCAAAAGACGTTGAAAGAGCAGCCTCCGCCCTTGGTCGTCAGGCCGGCCAAAACTAAAGCTTGCCGCCGCCCGCCGTTTGATGGCCGAATCCAGCACCTTGCCCATATTGGTGGCAAAGAGGACAATGACCTCTTTACCGGGCGACTGCAGCAGATCGATCCGCTGGATCAACGTATTGACCCCGGCATCATCCTCATGGTGCATCTGTCGTCCGCCTCTCTTTTGGGCCAAGGCATCGGCCTCATCAATCAGCAGCAGGACAGGATGGCCGAACTGCAAACTCTGGTTCTCGGCCATCTGAAATGCCTGGGTAATATTATTGCTCAGCTCACCGACCAATCCACGCCCGCGCACCTGCGTATTCAGGATTAACATCTCTAGCGGCCGGCCCAGCCTTATTGCCAGCGGATGGCCTATGGAACGGGCCAGCGCGGTTTTGCCGCAGCCCACATCGCCCTCCAGGACAAAGAACGGATAGCGGTTGAGCAGTGCCTCACAGGCGGGAATTACCGTGCCAAACTTTTCGCGGCTCCACTTCTGCACGTCTTGGCGCGAAAGCAGCAGGATCAGCTTTTCCAGCAAGCCATGCTTGATTTCGTCAATGCCGACAAGGGAATCGTACAATTGGCCCAGCTCTTTGTTGGGATAAGCAATCCGAGCGGCCAAAAAATCCGTCTTTTGGTCTTGCGCCGCCGGGGCCTGGGCAAAAACGAGCTGCAGCCGGGTATTTCGCCCCCACTGGCTCGCCAATGGGGGATCTACCTGGACGAGTTCTACCTCAACGCGGTACTGTCCTACGTCCAGGTAGACCCGCTGGCCGACCCGTTCAAAACCCTCATCCTGGATTTGCCAGTACAGCGCATCCTCTATATAGGGGTACAGTTGCTCATAAAACTCGCGGTGCTCCTCGCGGGCCCCGGGCACCCGGTATTCCCAGACCAAAACCTCGGCTGGCCGGCCGTCCGGGCTATCTCTATCCTTTCCACCCAAAACCATCGTCGGGGCCTCCGTCTATACCGGTCTAGTGCCGCTCTCGTGTGCGATCCCAAAGCCCTGGAGAAATCCCTCGATCCTTTTTGCGTTCCTCCTCCTGCTTTTCTTCCTCCTCCTGCTTTTCTTCCTCCTCCTGCTTTTCGTTCTCTTCCCGCTTTCTTTCGACAAAGGAGCGGATCTCTTGCGCCTCGCCGCCTTGCTCCCGCACCGTTCCTTCCCCCTCCCTGTCAATATGGGCCACCGTATTGCCGGCCCGGATCGTGATCAAGCCGGCTTTTTCCTGGACTTGGACCTCCCCGTACTCCATATCGCCTCGGAGCAATTCCTCCATGAATTGAGCGGTCTTGATCTGGTCGTACTTGAAAGGCTCGATTTCTCCCCTGACGAGGACACCCCGCTCCTTCAGGGCGGCAAAAAGCCGCTGCATTTCTTCCACACAAAGGTATTTCTCGTCACGCCGCTCATAGTCCCCAAAACCTCGCGCATCATAATCCAGCTCAAAATCCTCCCGCAGGGTGAGAATGATGGACCGCTCCCCCTGGCGAGCGTCGATGCGCCACTCTGCCCCCACACGGGTCGCCTGAATCGCCTCGCCGTCCGCGGCCTGGTAGTCCATCTCTTGCAGGACGGCGGCAACCTCCTTGACCACGTTTTCCCTCTGCTGGGCATTATAGTCGTCGACAATCGCACCTTGCAGTTGACCCGCTTCCGCTGCGGCCGACTCGGCTTGCTTGACTAACGATTTCAGGCGGACCAGGGAAAGGACCCGGCCGAAATCCCGCTCAAATTCCTGCAATTGCTCTTGCAGCCGCTGGTAGGTTGTCTTGTGCAGGATTTGAGGGACCAATTGGAGTTTTTCCATATCCTGCATCAGTTCGCTGGCCACCTGGAGGTGATCCGCAAGAGTGCTCAAAGCCCCAACCAATTGCTCCTGCAAGGGCTCCCGTTCGGCTTGCAGCTTTTCCCAGGCCTGCTGATGACCCACTTCCAGTTGACTTTGCATCTCGAAGGCCAGTTTTAGGGACTGCCCGGGATCACGGCTGATCAAGCTCCAGGCTTTTGCCAGGGCGGCGTCAGCTTTACTCAATAGGGGTTGCATCCCACGGGCCAAGTCTGAATTTATCCGGACGCCCTCCTTCTCCGCCCTGAGCCTCGCGGCAGCCGCCTCCAGGGTTTCCTCCACGAACCCCTGGTATTCCTGTTGATGGGCTTTTTTGGCGGCCTCGATTTTGCCCAAGAGCTCATCGACCATCCCTTCGGCCAAACCCGCAGTTGGACGAGCAGGCAGCGGCACGATCGAGTGGAGGGCGGAACGACGCCGGGCCTCTTCCATTTGACGGGCGTCGGCCAACTGCCGGGCCCGAAACTCGCGCAGGAATGCGTCCGCCTCCTGCACCGTTTTCCGGCTGGACTCTTGTTCGATCTGCTGCATCAGGTCCGTAACTGTGGTGGACACGACCGTGCCTGCGGAGGAACTGGCCCCAAAACTGCTGTTGCGGATGGCCTCGTCCAAAATAGCATTCATGCTGGCCTGTCGACGGGCCAGGCTAGTACGATAGGATTCACGCATTGCAGCGACTTCCGCTTCCCGCTTTTTCAGTTGCTCGTGGACCTGCTCGCCGCACCAGACAGCCGCCCGGCCCAAGCCATAGGCTGCCGCAGCGGCCGTGCCCAGCACCACTAGCCCGCCGGCTATCACTACCCCTCCTACGGCGATAGGTACAGCCGCAACGGCACCCACACTGATCGTGCTCATTATTGCCTCCTCATCGGATTATCCCAATACGCGGGAACGGGCCCGCCTCATTTTATAGGCCACAATCGCTTCCTGGAGGACCACCGGATCGATCCGGGTCCCACTCTGATCCAAAATCCGTAGGATCTCGCCATCCGCTGTCGTTAAATCGATCAGGTTGGGCGGCAGGGATAGACGACGACGCCCCTGTCTATCCCCCGGCAGATCCTCGCCAGGCATCATGGAATAAAAATTGGCGCAGTGCAGGGCAATCAGGCTCTGCAGGATGTACTCGTCCACGTCGTGGTTGACCTTGTAATCATAGAACGCTTTCTGCAGGTGATTCAACCCGACATGTTTGACTTTTTCATCGCTGGCTATATCCCGGGCTCGGCGGACGATCTTTTCGATATCCGCCCCGGTGAGGCCCGTGTCGACGGCCATCTGCGCCAGGCATTTGGCCTCGGTGGCAAGAGGGCAGTCAAAGTCGCTGCCCCCGGCGATCGCTTTTTGCAGGCAGAGTTCCGGGGCATAAAAATCCTGCGCCTTGACTTCCACTTCCCCGGAGCTTTTGTCACGGTGATGGATCACCCGGGGCATAACACAAAAGATCTGGCAGCACTCGGTTCGGTTAGGCATCAGTAGGGGCACGACCATGTCAAAACGCCGCAGCAGGGCCGCGTCCAACAGATCGGGGCGGTTGCTGGCCGCCACCCAAAAGACCTTGCCGCGATGTTCGTTTGAGCCCATGAACTCGAGAATGCGCCCGAACATCCGCGCGCTGGTACCCGAGTCCCCCGACGCACCGGTGCCGCGTGCTCCCAGCGCCTGATCTACCTCGTCCACAAAAACCACGACGGGCTGCATAGAGACAATCAGGTCGAGGGCCAGGGCCAGGTTGCGCTCCGACTCGCCCACCCACATACTGCGGATCTCGCGCATCTTGATCAGGTTGACACCGCTTTCCTTGGCCAGCGCTTCGGCGATGATACTCTTGCCCGTACCGGGCGGGCCGACCAAAACGATCCCCCGATGGGTATCGGCGCTGTCTTTCTTCAAACACTCCACCTGCTTGCGCAGATAATCCTTGATGTACTGCAGACCCCCAACATCGTCAAAGGCATTGATCGGGTGGCTGACCTCCAGCAGCCCATGGCTCTGGCTATCAATGACCCGCCCTTTGGCCTCCCGCACGTCGCTGGTGCCCAGGACAATTTCAGCCTGGGCGAAATTGGACTTGACCCGTACCCGGCGGTTCAGATTGTCCAGGTCGACCAGATTGAGGCCGTCCCCGATTTTCGCCAAGCCGGTGAGGAGCAAGGCCTCCAAAAGCGAGACCGGATCGGAGGTGTCGGCCGGCACGATCTGGTCAAACGTTTCGGATGCTCCAGCCTTTTCCTCCTGAGCCCCCTGCCTTGGATTGTACGCTTTTTGCAACTCCTGAAGATCCAATTGGCCGGATCGGGCAACCCGCCACAGCCGTTCCTGCAAACAGGTGTCCGGCAATTCCCCGGAGGAGTAAGTACTCGCAGCATTGGCTCCATAGGCCGGACAGGACTCTACCATCCGTTTCACTTCTTCCTCCAGCAAGTCCTGGGACAATGTCGCCAGCTTGGACTTGCCGACCCGGCCCTGGCGCATCAACTGGAGGAATCGGGCCCGCGCATAATCGTCTGGGCGCGGAATCTGGATTAAACGGCATCCCTCGCTCCTACTGACGCTAGGAGCAACCTGCTCAACGTTATCGGTGAGCATCAGGACAACGTGCTTGGTCTTGAAGCGCAAGTAGGGGTCATAGGCCCAACGCTGCAGCATTTCAATGACCACGCTTTGCTCCCGCGAGAGACCGCGATCCGCCTCTACGGGCACGATCCGCTCCAGGTAGTCCATCATGATAGCGACTGGCTCCTCTGCTTTGCGCAGAATACCGTCCAGAACTCGCATGTCCGTTTCGATACTGGCTTGTTGAGGATCCGTGACCTCTCCACGGCCCAATTGGATCAAATCCTCGGCCCGGGATTGCGCTTGCTCCTCATCTGCACGGACGTGCGCAAAAATGTCCTCCGGCAGATCAATCCCCTGGCTAAGGTCCTCCGTCCGGATCCCGTTGGCCAGGCTGTAGGAGAGGATGTACGGATAGTTCCACTCCTCACGCAAAAAGGCATAGAGAAAGGGGCGCAGGAGACACGTGTACTGGAGAATACTCCCTGTCGCATCCCCAGCCGGGTCCGGCTCCCGAATGGGCAGGATATAATCATTGATGTTGAAATGCAGGATAAACAGCTTGGCCTCCCGACCGAACAGCGCTGTCGCCAAATCCCTCAACCATGGGTGATAATTGTCCACGAGCCCACCTCCTTGTGGTTTAATTTTATCCCTCTAGCCGCAGGGGCTGGCCAATTGCAGGTCGATGTACAAGCCCCGCCGGCGGCAGTGCCGCACAAACTCCAGAATCAGCTCATGTTCGCCCCGCATCGTCACCCGCCCATCCGGGGTGAGGAATATCGTCAACTGCTCGGCCGGCTCGACTTCCTCAACCAGTGGCACCTGCTCCAGCGGGGGAACTAAATTGCCCTCTTGCATTTACCGAGCCTCCTGCCTATTCCTGTCAAAACGCACCAGACCCTGCCATGCCATCAACCATCCAGAAAATGGCCGGCGGGGCCAGGGGGTTTGGAAGACCCTGTGGGTCGTGTGACCTCCTGGGATCTTTTTTCCAACCCCTGCAGCTGCTCCTCTATTTCTTCCAAGCGGCTCTTTTGATCCTGGACGGCCGTTCTTAATTCCTGCAATCCGGCCATGGCTTCCTTTGCGGAGGCCACCTCTGCGCTCAGGGCCTCTACCCGCGCCTCCAAGGTGCGCAGAAATTGCTGTGCCTGGGACAGCTCGTCTTCTTTCGCTTGCAAGGCCTCCTCCAGTTTGATTTTCTCTTTGCTCAGATCATCTCTTTCTGCCCGCAGCCCCTCCAGGAGTTTGTTAAATGTTTCTTGCTCATCTTGCGCCCTCTGCCGAAATTCTTTGAGCTCTTCCTGGATAGCGGCCGTTCCCTTTTGAAAAGCTTGACGCTCGCTCTCAAGATCCGCCCGGGCTTTATCTCGCTCTATTGCAGCCTGGTATATTCCATCCCGCAGACTTTGGCATTCCTTCTTGCATCGTTTAGCATCCCCAGCGGTCTGTTCCAACTGTTCCTGCAACTGCCTGATTGTGCTTTCCAGGTCGCTGCGCGCCTGACGATGTTGTTCATTCCATTCCGCGATCCCTTCAGGTTGGGTCGGCGCGAGGTTCCCCGAGACCTCCAATTGTACCGAACGCCTTCTCCGGCTTGGGGACAGCCAGTCAAAGAGAGCGCCTCGCAGCTTTTCCAACTCGTCATAATCCAGTTCGAGGAGCATCGAGGATTTCTCAAGTCGTTCCCGGATGATTGTAGCCGCCATTTCCACATTCCCCCCTGCTTTCCAATAAGCAGTACGCTCCAACTCGCTCCTGGAAAATACAAGAGGTGGCGTGTGAAGGGTTAATCTGACGGTAAAGCGTTCCTCAGTCATAATCCCCTCAGCGCGGAAATTGTACCGAGCGGCGCAGGGCAAAAGCGCTCTGCTGGACGCCGTAAGCGATCTGTTCCCGCTCCATCCCCAAGTTGCCCTCATAAAATTTCGGCGCCGGCACCCAGTTAAAGCGCAGCTGTACCAGGGCGTTCCTTCTCTGACTCTCAGACCAACTTTGAAGAAAGAGATCAGACCAATCCACCACTATGCCGAACTTGCCCCGGATGTGGACATTTGGCAGATCCAAAGGAGTGTGGCGATCCGTGATGCCTTCTCCCCAACGCATATTCGCCGGGGGGCTCCAAGTCCGGTAGTAGGCACGATAGGTCAACGGCAGCCCGCCCTCCGTGGGACTGTATTTACGATAAAAGATAAAACAAAATTGAAAGACGCAACGGTTCTGCAGCATGTAATTCAGGTCGTCGCACAGGGCCCTGGCCAGAGCGGTATTGTTCGAAGCGCCGTACTTGTCTCGGCCTAGGCTATCAAGCAGGTTCAGATTTAGATCATGGGCCAATGCCTCAATGTCTTTACGCACCAGTGGGGAGACAGTCTCGATGTGGCTCCAGGAAACCGTCCTGGCTTCGGTGATCGATTCTGTATATGTCCCAACCACCGCCTCGCTCATAGCAAACCTCCTTGCGTCCACTCGCGAACTGTGATCTGGTCAATCAAACGGGTACCTTTCTGGCGCACCACCTCCTGTTCCATCTGCCAATGAGGGACCATAACGGCAGAGACGGCCAGTCTCAATTGCCCACCGCCCCCCCCGCGTCATCACCCTGATCCCCACCGGGTGGTTGCTGCTGCTGTTCTTCTCGCACCACCGGTTCGGGGACAAACCGTCCAATCCCGGGCAAAGCACTGAAAAAACGCCGGAAATCCCGGCCAATGCCTCCGCCTCCATTTCCATCTCCGCCGTCTCCCCGCCCGGGGCGGTCCAGCGTCATGCCACAATACAGGCAGGTGAATGCGGCGGTTAGCATCAGCAGGAGCAATTGCAATTCGAGGCGGTTCCAGTTGTAGGCCAGCAGCAATACGATCAGGCAGAGCCCGCCCAAGATCAGATAGGGGATATTCAAGCCCGTCATATCACTGATCTGATTGAAGAGATTGTTTTCAGAGTCCGTGATGCGTGGGGCCATGGCCCCGTAAACGATAAAAAGCAGGATAAAGAGCAGCACATAGACAGCGACCTGCAAGACGCCTTCGGATCGGACCAACAGGGCCAGCATTTGGGCCAGCGGCGATTCCACCCCGGCCAACTCGACGACAAGATCGGCCACAAAGTAGAGCCAAATCAGGGTCAGGGTGGCCAGGAACAGCGGCCGCCGGTACGATATCCTGGGGCGCGGCTGCCTGTCGGGATCAGGCCCCCGCGGACGCATCCTTCGAAACCAGGTACCGAAGCGATTGGTCATTTGTCTGCCTCCTCTGTGGCCTGACCACTGTCTTGTGCAGGCTCCTCGGATCCGACCCCGAGGCTACTCAAGAATTCGTCAGTACTCAGTTCCTGCAATCCCTCTGGCATGCTCCCTGCCGGCCATTGGGGCGCTTCCTCTGACGAGGACCCGTGGACCTGGCTCAAAAAGTCCGGCCACACGCCGGCGGCATACTGCAGCACGGCGATGTGGTCCAGGTCCGGGATACGGACAATACTGATCTGCTCCTCCTTCTGGGCCTGCTGGACCAGGGGGTGCTGCAAAAGCCCGTCCGCGGCAAAGAGCAGGGGGTGCCGTTGGGTCCATTCCTGCGTAGTCAGGGGAGAGGTGGACAGCAAGAGCGGTGTGGCCTGATCATAGAGCGTTTTGTGCAGGCTGACCGGATCAGAGGGGCGAAACTGGGACAGGGTATCATTTTTGAGGTATCGGGCACACTCCTGGCGACAGAAAGTCAGGAGTTCATCCTCGATTTGACTGGGACGATTGTTCAGAAATGACAGTTCCTCCTCCTCAAGTTGCTGGTGGAAACGCAGCACCATGTCCTCGTCCGTGGCGGCATCTTCGATCCGCTGGCCGCTCACATAGTTGAATTTGCTCTCGAACTTGGCCCCCAGTACTGCCGGAACATTGGGGCTAGGTTGGTGTGGCCAGCTCTCATCCTTCTTGTATAGTTTTTTCCATTCCACGGGCAACTCTTCGCGCAGATGCTGCAACATCTTGCGCAAGCCATCCCGCATTTCGCTCAGCCGGGATTTCATATTGGTAAAAAACGTAACTCGGGCCTTCAAGTCCCGTTCCTCGAGCTTGCGCACGATCGTTTGACGCACAAAGGTGATCAACTCCTGCCCTGCCCGGCGGAGCCGGTACCGGGCTAGCTCACGGATACCGGCCCAGGTGAGCAGCAGCAGTCCCAAGGGGATCGTATAGATGGCCGCCTGGAGGTACCAGGGCCAGCTCGCCATGGGCAGAAAGGCCCTCAGGGCATAGTAGCTCAGCGGGACCACCAGGGAGGCCAGCGAAACGACGGCGCGAGGTTTAGGAATGCGCCCATAAAGATACCGGACCCGGTAGCGCAAACCCTCATAGATAGCCTCTATAGCCTCCGGAGTGAGATCTTGATCATAAGCCTTCTCATCCGAAAAAATAACCGCCGCAGGCAACCCTTCGGGTTGATCCGTTGCCCCCTGGATGGTATTATCAGCCAGGCCTGGATCCTCCTCGGGCGCGGCCGGGGGGGACTGCTCTTCTGATTGAATCATGCTGCTTCCACTGATAGCAGATCCAATAGGTGCACCACCGGGGCCTCTTTGAATCCGCCCCATGCGCCCCATGCGATCAACGAGACGACGTAGCATGGGCACCCATTCATCTCGGGCTGATGATACTTCATTCTCGGCTTCCTCGACTTGCTGACGCAATCTAGGCACCAAGACATCCAGGGCGCCAAAGGCCTTGGTGGAACCTCGGGCAAAGTAGTGGCTGAGAAACTCGTCCAACTCTTCACGAATAGTGGTTAGCCGCTCCTCCTGAAAACTATGCCATCGCTCTTCACACGCCTCCCACCAATGCTGCAAATCGTCAGCGGCTTCCGCGCCTCCACTACAGACCCAATGTTCGTCCAGCCGCTTAAACCATACCTCTGGATCGGAAAGCAGGCGATAATCGGATGTCTCCAGATCTTTTAAGAGATTCGACTCAACCCGGCTGGGCTGTTCGGGATCCGCTTCCAACTCGTGCATCAGCATGCTCAATCGCGGAAAGAACAATGGCCGTCTTTTCCCCGACCGCGCGTTCCCCATGGACCGCCGTTCCGTTTTTTCCAGCATGGTCTCGAGGTGTTCCCTGCCAATCTCTTTTCCCTCTTCTTGCCATTCTTTGAGTTTGGCATAGCGGGGGGCATATTCACTTGGATCATCGGGCAGCTTTGGCGGCACCAGTTTGGGCAACAGGTGCTCAAGGGCCAGCCGCCGGGCACAGTAGGTTTCGATCTCATCTCGAGGGTAAAAGAAACGGCTGACCCCCATAGACCCCAGCCGGGGCCATTGTCGGACATCCTCCAAATTGGAAGCCCAAAATTCGCGGTTATGGGACAGATAGATCTGTTCGTAGTGTTTGTCCTTGTTGTCCCGCAGGTCGGATGTAAGCATAAGTTGTAGGACCAGAGCCATGCAATCTAGAACGTCCTCCTTGCGGCGGGTACGGTTCCTTTCATCCATGTCGCTAAAGAGGTAACAAAAGGTCAGGGGCGGAGTGCGAATGTCCGCAACATTCTCCTGGACAGGCTTGGCGGGCAGCGCCAGCAACTCGGTCAGAGCCAAGTGCGCCATCCGCTGATACGTATCCCTACGTTTCTCCCTCTCCGACGGGAGAACGACGCTAAACAGGGCCACCCGCGTCGTGTTGGTCAGTTCCCGGTCGATCAATGTCTGCTGGACTTCTTGTACCAGGTTCACCAGCGATCTGGATTCGCCCGGGGCCACCGCTTCCGCCTCCGTATTCCTATCTGCGGTAGTGTCCATCACATCGGATTGGGCTCCCTGGTCAATATCACCCGATTCTGCCGGTTCCGCCGCCTCTGGCTCTGCAGTTCCCTCCTCGGCAGTAGGGTCCGTCGTATCGAGTTGGGCCACCTGGCCAAAATCACCGAGATAGTAGATCACGGGGGATCCCAGTTGTACATAGTAGCCCTGCTGCAGGAGCCTTTCCTCATAAGGCTCGACCTGGTTCAGCCGGCTGACCACCTTCCAGATAACCTGGGAAACAGGCCCTCTTTTCTCTATCTTTTCTTCACCCGTCTCACCTGGACCCGCGCTATCACGAGTATCATCAGGCTCAACACGAACCGGGGCTCTCTCAACTACCTCTACCCCCGTACCTGGCCCCAGGAATGTGGGGAACGTGACTTCGATCTCGTCCGCCGCCGGATGATAGCGCAGAAAGGCCACCCGCTGGCAGAGGTTGCGGTTCCCCTTGATGCGTTCTTGAACCTTTCCAGCGATTTTCTCGCCCTCCTTGTCCAAAACGATGACCAGGGATGGGATCAGCGGCAACGGCTTGGTCGTTGGTTCCATGACATCCTCCCTTATCGCTCAAGTTTATCCGGCAAGCCATACTCGGCGGCCAATTCTGCGGCCGCGTCGCAGGAAAAGGGGGGGCGTACGGCATAAAATCCCGCGTGGGTGCCGGCCATAATCTCCTTTTGAACGGTCTCCCATTGTTCGATCCGCTCCAAAAGTGCGTTGAGCGGGCTGTTGGGACGATCCTGATAATAGTCCGGGATCATTGAGAGGCTGATGCCATGCCAGGAGGCCAAAAAGCTGATGCGGTGTTTGTCCGGCGTGCTGCACACCCTGGCCACCCCGCCAATCTGTAGCCTTTTGTTGATGAGTTCCAGAATCTGATCGTTATGGCCGCCATCCTCGATGCCGATGAACAGCCGGATGTCCCGATCGTCTTCCAGGTGATCGCTTGCGACCACGCTATAGTCAAAATTAGTGGTCTGGCGGATACTTTCAGCTACCCAGGTCAGGTGGGTCTCTAAAGCATTGGGCAAGATCGGCTCGACAAACCTTTCCAGGACCTGCACGACGTTCCATTTGTCAAACTCGTCGAGAAACTTGTCGTAGAGATAATCCTGCAGCAGCCCATAGCCGACCTGGGCCACCTGATCCAGCTCGGTTGAGAACATTGTCCGGGTAATCTCTTCAATTTTCGGGCGGGAAAATCCCTGTCCGTCGGCGCTGCGATAGACGCGCATCAGCTCTTTGTAAATAGCCGCCGCCGGCGGGCACCACTGGTGGCGGGTGGACGGGCTCCAGCCCTCCACATAGAGCACACTACGGCGGTTGAGGTTCTCCTCCGCCAATCCTCCTTGCAGTTCACAGGGCGTTTCAGAAAGCGACTCCACGTCCTGCCCGGAGCGGCAGATTTGATCCAGGGCGGTAAATATCGTTTCCGCCATGGGGATGAGATCCTTCTCCAAGAGATCCTGAAGGACCTGATTGACGATCAGATACCAGAGATATTCCTCCATGGCCTGCTGCAGGTAGGAGACAAAGCGATCCTGCTGGGCCTGATTCATCGAGCCCCTGCGCGGGCGCAATTGCCGTTCTGCACGCGGATCGCGCTCCGGAGGAATAAGATCTCCTCGTTTCAGTTGCACGGTTTTGGCCAGGGCTTGGCGATAGTGGAACAGTCGGGCCTCGGCAAAGTAACGGGCCTGGGCTAGAGGACCCACGTCCAGATCGTATTCCAGGAAACCAAACTGCTCAGACGTCATCATTTTCCGTTCGCCGGCCAGCACTTCTCCCTTGCATTCGGAAATCGCAGCAAAGCCTTCCGTCTCACAAGTGTGGAGCAACCACTTCCACCAGTCGGCGATATCGCCATCGCTGCTCGGCGGATTTGCGTGTACCGCTGCACTGATGTCGGCTTTTTTGTCCGCCGCCCAGGCACCCGGATACAGCGAAGAGGACCGCCCTTCGGAAGCAATGGCCCGGGCTCCTATCAGCACACCATCCCGCGCTTCCATAGAAATACGCTCTTGGGCCAGGTCGGGGGAGGCCGTGAGATAGGGCAGCATTTCCTGCGTAGCTTTGATAGCAAAGCCTCGGGCCAGTGCACGGGCGGGAAAGACCAACTGCAATGGACAACTGCAACTGAACATGGTAGGTTGGTCCTTGTCATCTCCGGCATCAAGGCTGCGCAGATTGGTCAGCTCGTTGACTTCCTCCTCGCCAACCCCGTGACCGTCAACGATGCGCAGCACCAGGTCGGTGGCCACCAGGTTGGTCACCTGGTCGAGGCTGCGTGATCCGGTCCGGTTGTAGAGAAATACCTGTGAAGACAGGCGGCCCTGTGACAAGCCCGCCTGTTGCCGGCCCACCCGCCGGGAGAGGCGTACGGTTTCATTTTGGCTCTTGGAGATGTGATCTTTGATATGCATTGACACAAGTTCGACCAGGCAGGCCAGGGCATTCGAAGCCGCCCGAGGCTGCAGTTGTCCACCGGCCTCGCGAATCGACTCGGGAATGATGCAAAAGAGGCGGATAGAGCCCTCGGTGCCTGTACGGGTCAGCGCCTCATGGGCCAATAGCGTGACCGCGGGCAGACAGCCACTGCCGGTACCGCCGCCCAAGTAAGCCACAATGTTGACGCGGACGTGGTTTTTGGCCTGCCCGCCAATGACAGTCCCCTGGCCGGTAGAAATACGCTTGATATAGTCGCTCATCCTCGCCGGGATGTTGGCCTGGTGATCTACACAAAGTGCGGCCAATCCGTTATTGCGGACATTGCCTGCTCCGGTATCGTCCGTCGACGGAATGTGGCCTTCGACATACATATCGGCTTTGTACTCCCCCGCTGCTTTCATCGCCTGGCGAATCGTCGCCGCGCGCGTACGGATATGATAGCAGTCGGCAGCCGGAATGAGGCTTTCCCCCGCAACCACCAGATGGGCAAGACCGTCGACGTAGGTCGCCGTATCCACAAACATGTGAGCGACACGGCTTTGGTCGAGGCTGTCCAGCAGCCCACTGTACTTTAGATCTTGAACCACAATCTCCCCGACCTTGCAGGCGGTGGTTCCCAGGTAGATGTTCAGGACTGGCTGACGAATGGCGGACATTTAAACCCTCCTTTACTTTCTCAAACTCGACTTTAATCTGCTGGCTACCGTTTAAACGACTGCTTCTTCTGCTTGCCCATACGTCCGGAACGCGTTCTCGATGAATTGGAGGGTGACATTCCTTTCCCTTGGCCTAAACCGTTTCCAGGGTCACCTGCTTTATGGGGGCCAATAACGCGCCCCCCCCCCTGATCTGACGGTTCGTGGTACGTATAGCTCTGGGACTGCTGATTGTACTTTACCTGGAACGTGGTCTGATCGTGCAAAGGGACACTTTCTCCCACATTCAACTCTTGCTTGCCCAATTTAACGGTGACATCTTGGTTCAGTGGAAGAATCTTGATCCCCGGCTTGAGCAGCCAGCGCCACAGCCATTCGGTAAAGACTTGGCGTAACCAGAGGCGAACATCCTGCCAGGCCCACGAATACGGGCCGTGAAAGGATTCCCCCCCACCCCAAGCCCAATAAGTTTGCAGGCAGCAACTACCCGCGGGAGCGTGGCTCCATCGCGAACCATCCAGGCGGTTCGGGTGAAGCAAGCGATCTTTGAGCGAACGCCTGTGTGCTTCGGCAATCAAGTCCTTGTTGTCACCTGCAGGTAGCCGGCTACGGGACCTGGCTCCACGTCCTTGTGCGAGGGACAACTGGCCTCGAAACGGGGCTGTGCCGCCAAGCCGGAGCAGCAGCAGGCCAAAGGCCAGCAGACCCAGGAAAACGAGCCCCCCGAGGGTGGTGACCACACCGACCCGGACCCATTGGCCCAACGTGGGGGATTTCCCCTCAATGTCAAAGGTGTTTTCCTGCTGCACGTGATAGCCGTCTCGACCGGCATACTCCCCCTGCCAGGTTGCCACTAGCTGATAGTTGCCGGGTTGGGGCGGAGGCCATGCCACGCTAAAATCCGCGTCATCGATTCGCCCGTCCAGCAGAGTTTCCTCTCCAGATGGATGCCGCACAAAAAGGACCAGATTTTTCTTGGACCAATCCTCGTAGGGCTGACCGGACACAAGCACCTGACCAGAGATCGCAATCTCCGCGTCCTCTTTGCCCATAGCCAATCCCCGCAACATGGAGAAGGGAAAGTGTTGGTATAGACCTCCTATAAGGCCCCAGTCCCTTTGGGTGAGCGTATCCACATCCTCCAGTTGGATGACCGGAAAGTCCTCGGCGCAAAAGTCCTCGGCCAACCTGACAAGAGGTTCCCCCGTTCCAGGGTCAAAGTGGGCGACTAGCTTGTAATCTCCTGAGCGGTCGATGCCACGACAAACGCCGGTTAGGACCCAATCCCCCGCCTCCCCGTCCCCCGGGCCGCCATCATCATAAGGCGGATCACAGGGATGGGCTTCTTCTCCTTCTCGGGCAATGCTCACACTCCAACTCCCGCCGGGGGGTGGGGCGACGGCAATCTCTTGGGCATCGTGCAGGGCCACCGTGTAGGTCAGGGGCCAGCCCACCGGATAGACCGGTTCTAGTTCTGCCAGCGCATTGAGCACGGGTAATGGCTTGAGCATAATGGTACACTTGTGGTCAAAAGAGCGCTGGGAGACCGCTGCCCCCAGGTGAGAGCCCACCAACCGCACCCGCAGTTCAACCAAGCCCTCCTGCGGATTGGGGATCAATACCGCATAGCCGCGATCACCGAACTCGATTTCACGTTCCTCCCACTCACCATTCCACCACTGAAAAGCGCTCAGTTGCAGATCGGGTGTATCCACGGGACGCAGGTCGGCTCCCAGGGAGAAGGGGATGCGGGCCGTCTCATTTCGCACCGCGGACACACGATCCCTTGGCCAGGACACCTCCGGAATACGGCGGAAGGTAATCACCTGGTCTACCAGAGGAGGAAGCGATACGGAACCAATTTTAACTTTCAGAGTGACGAAATAGCTGCCTCCCATACTCCCTTCCGGCAAGCTCATCCTGACGGAATAGAGGCCATCTTGAGAACGTTGATCGTCCCCAACCCCGTCATCGCGTAGCTCCAGTTTACGTTCATACAACTTGTAATCCGTAATAGTCGCCTGAACTTGGACGGATTCACCCAAAATAATGGTGCCGTCCTCATCCTTGACCGCGGCCACCAACAGAAACTCCTGGTCGGCTGGGAGCGCCTGCCGAGGCTGCTCCAGCCCGATTTGCAGGCGAATATCCACCATCATATCGGCGACAACCTGGGCCCGTCCCTGGACGCCGGCAGAGCCCGAAATTTGGAGCTCCCACTCCCCACTTGGAGGCGCCTCAATCGAGTAAACGACCACGTGCTTTTCCTCCGAATGGAGCACAACGTCCGCATCACTGCCACTGACCCGCCGGCCTTCCCTTGGGCCGCTCCCCGGACGGTACAAGGCCACCTCGACTCCGGGGTCCCGCGTAATGACCAGATCAAAGTGGCGGGCGTATGAGCTGACCTCAAAGGTATGAAAGTCTGGATTCGAGCTGGAGGTGACGTTTTGGGGCGGCATCGCCTGGACCAGCGGCCGTCCGGTTCGCCTGGCCATAATCTCCAAAAAGTAGGGCTGTAGTTCAAGCGCCGTATCCGCCTGGTACGACTTGCCCCCGGTTATGTCCGCGATCTCTTCCATAAAGCGTACAAAACTCTGGTTGTTCTCGGCCGGGTCGATAAGAGCGATGGTGTCGATATGCCAACCGTGATTCTGAAACTGGGGCAGCAATTGTCGAATGGCGCGTTTTTGGTTCTGCGCACTGGACTCCTCGAGCCCTTCCGGTTCACCGTCGGACATGAGGATAATGGAGCCGGTCCGGGCTTCACCACGCGTGGCATCTGCTAGCAGATCATAAGCCAGTTGCAATGCCTCGGCCATGGGGGTCCAGCCATCGGCATGGCAGCTCACCCTGGGCCGGAACTGCCCGCCCATAGAGGCCGGCGCAAACACGACCCCGGCTCTTTCCTCTGAATCCCGCCGGGGAAAGGTCACCAGGCCCACATATTCTTCCTCGCCCGCCAGGTCAATGTATAATTGAGCGGCTGAGCAGCGAATGTTCTCGGGATCTCGGTCCGCGCTGTCCATCGAGCCGGACATATCCAAGACCAACACCGTTACATTCTCGTCCCCGGTCTTTTGGGGGAAAGAAACCTCCGCCGCCAGTTGCGCCCCCGGTTGTACCGTAGCAGCCACTGAAAGATTGGGGGCAAGGATGGCGACCCACATAGCGATCAAGAACAAGAGCACAGGTTTTCTATGCCGCATTGCATATTCCTCCTGTGTAAGCTAGGGGTTTTGTAAAACATCCAAACAATCGAAAAGCATTTGACTGGGAAACCAGAACTCGAACCCGTCGATTTCAATCTGTTTCTGCAGGTAGGAAACGGTTTCCTCATAGAGATCGCCCCGCCCGAGCAATTGAATGGCGATAATTCTCAGCTCGAACTCGTCCGGATCGTCCAGAAACTGCTCGAGGTCTTGTTCGGCAAAGGCCTTTTGCACGAACTCTTTTTGCCCCAGCAAATATCTCAGCAGCAGACCCTTGCGCTGGCTGGCATAGGCCCCGCGTACAGAATACAGCGCCAGTTTTTCCCCCACCTCATCCAAGAGGGCAATAGCCTGTTCGGGCTGTTCCGCTTTCCAGTACAGCCAGGCTGCATCGGTCATGTAGCCCAGCAGGTCAGACGACACGGGCAGGCCGGCCTCCAGGGCCGCTTGTACTTCACGTTGCGTATGTTCAGCCGCGAGCCTGTAATACTTTAACGCCTGCGCATGCTTGCCCTTGTGGGATAAAAGTCGGGCAATCACTTCCGCCGACTCGCCAGCGGCCTGCCAGTTTTCTTGGGCTAAATCCTGCCGGTAAAACCCCAGGTGTCGCTCCAGATTCGCTTCCGTCACGACAATCCCTCCTGTGTCGTTTGCTTACGCTGCGTGCTCCTAGTTGAGCACAAAGTGATGGGCCACATCCGCTTCAACCTTTGCAAGCTGGGGCAACTGTTCAATCTCCCAGAACCGGGTGGCATGCACCATCAATTCCCAACCCGTTGCTTCCTCCGGCCCAATCAGGTAAACTTCGACCCCCTGGTTGGTAAGCCGCTCTACAAGCGGCAGCAAATCGGAATCCCGGGTTGCCAGAAGCAGTACGTCGATTTGTTTGTCGAGCACAGCCTGCCAGACATCGATCACCAGGGAAAGGTCCACATCCAGCTTGGGTTCCCCCTCAGGCTTGACCTGGGGCATGCGCGGAACGACCCGGGTAAAACCCATCCGCTTGAAATCAATTAACAAGCGCTTCGATTCCTTGCTATCTTGAACGAGGGTCATATAGATGGCTGTTTCCACCAGAGTGCCCCACTGGCTGGCAATTGTCAACAAGGCCTGTGGCCCTTTGCCATTTCCATCCAGTTCTGTGGTGTGGTACAGGCTTGTATGGTCGACTGCCAGAAATACTCGCTTGCGTTTCATTGACTCCTCCTGTCCGCTTTTCCGGGGCTCCAGATCCTGTACCTTCGAACTATTTATATTATACAGATAGCCCGGTGTTCCTTTGTACAATTTGTAGAAGAGTTACCCCTGAAACGCTTGCAAAACGTTTGCTTTTAGCAAATCCAAAACTAGCACTTGGCAAAATGACCGAATCAAGCCTGGCCCAAACAAACTGGCCTTTTACCCTTTTCGGTAGAACCAAACGGGACCGCCTCGAGCGCCTGGAACAATTCTAGGCGTCAATCCAACAATAGCTCTCTGGTTGGACCTTCTCATCATACGCCTTTACAGCTCCAAAACGCAAATCGGAGCCTACGAAAAAAACCATTCGGCGATAGGTGTCCCGGCGCAGAAAGCGAGCGCTCCGCACTTTTTTCTCCAGATCCTTGTATGGGCCGCGATCTTCAGGCGCAAGTTCGCTCATTTTTCGACGGATATCCTGCTCCATCTTTTTTTTATAGTTCTTGAGCCAGTAGCCAGACAATAAAAAACGCTTGTGGGCCCTGGAGACAAGCCGCCCCGTAAGCTTACCGTTTCGCCCTATATCTCCCCGCAAATAGGTAGGATTATCACTATTGGAGGCTTTGACTTCTGCCACAATTAACTGGCCCTCTTGATCCAACGCCAGGATATCGGCACCCCCTCCTTGGCGGCTAACCACCATCGTTTTCACCCCAATATATTCCCGGAGATATTGGCAAGCGGCCTCGACTCCCTTGCCCTCAATAGGACGATTCCCCTCACCGGACCAGTTCGCCTCGACTTGATCCTTAATCTTTTCCCGGGTTTCCTTTTTTGGATTCCACTTGAACACAGGGATATCCGTTTGGTCCTTGAATTGATCCGTCTCGTACGGTTCATTGTAGTCTCGAGTTTTTTTTGAAAAACGCAGTTTGTCAGGAGAAAGCTTATCAGACAGTTTGGTCCCTTCGCTCTTTCGGTCAAAAGATTCCTTAGGGCGTGTTTCTTCCAGGGTTGGCACGTCAACACTCCTCCAGCCTTTCCAGTCGATCTTGGAAGTATAGCTGCACCTGTTCTACAGCCCGGGCGATATCTAGCGCCCGTTCATTGAGAGCGTGCATCTTTTGCAAAAGATAACAAATTGCGGCCCCGTGAAGTGATTGTACGGGTTGGGCCTCTATGACACCCCTGAGTGAGGCCAAGCAAGTATTCCCGATATCCGCCCAAGGGTTTTGGGACTCACGCTCCAAAGCTTCCCGGAACCATTGGTCCAAATTTTCGACCGCGATCAAATCTTTGACAAAAAATCGGTATAGGCAAGGTTGGTGGCAGTGCTTGCAACTCTCGTAGGGCAATACCTGGCGCAGAAAGAGCTTTCGACAGGACTGGTGAAAGGCCCCAATTTGCTGCTCTGTTGGGATTTGCTGGCCAGGAAGGACAATGTTAGCAATATCCTGAAGGAATTGTTCCTCTTGTTGAAAGGACCAGCCATAAAATTGGCCCAGGCTTGTAGCCAACTCGTCTGCAGCATAGCGTAACGTATCTCGAATTAACGCTTGTTCTGTAGCCTGATCAGGCAGAGCAGATGGGGAGCAATGCCGGATCATTGTCAACAAGTGCTCGTAACTTTCAGAGCTAGATGGTGTGCCTCCGGCAATCAAGGAAAGGACGCTTCTGCGCATCGCCGTACGAACCTCATTGCGAGCAGCCAGGATCCGGGCGATAGCCGTCCAGGAAGCCCTGGATGCGGACGACACGGATGGCAACTCGCGCCCCCTCTCTGATTGCAGCAATTGTTTCTGCCCAACTCCTGGGGATATTTGGGGAGGAGCAATTCGGACACGTACGGGACGATCCATCCGCTCCGAAAAGGCCAAGAACTCGCCCCGGTTCAAGGTCAACATCGCCATCGTCTCGCTT
>JAFGKG010000053.1 GCA_016928715.1 Chloroflexia bacterium | reverse complement strand
CGGTCCGGGAGATTCTTCGTCGTCGCAGTTGCTGCGCAACTGCTCCTCCTCAGAATGACAACTTGGTATTCTCAAATACTCGATACCCTACTGGCGAAACATGAAACGGCCCTACCGCCTCACAGCCGGCGCCCCATGGCCCTGGCTACGGCCTCCAGCTTGCGCATCAGCTCCTCAAAATGCTCTGGCCGCAGCGACTGCGCCCCGTCCGAGAGAGCCTGTTCGGGGTGGGGGTGCACCTCGATGATCAGCCCGTCGGCGCCGGCGGCCACGGCGGCCAGGGACAGCGGCGCCACCAGGTCCCAACGGCCGGTGGCGTGGCTGGGATCGACGACCACCGGTAGGTGGCTGAGCTGCTTGAGCAGGGGCACGGCGCTGAGGTCGAGCGTGTTGCGGGTATAGCGCTCAAAGGTGCGGATGCCGCGTTCGCAGAGGATGACGCGGTCGTTGCCGTGGGAGAGGATGTATTCGGCGGCCATGAGGAGTTCCTCGATGGTGGACATCATGCCGCGCTTGAGCAGGACGGGTTGGTGGGCCTCGCCGACGGCGTGGAGCAGGGCATAGTTCTGCATGTTGCGGGCGCCGATCTGCAGGATGTCGGCGTATTGGGCGACCAGGGAGACGGCTTGGGACTCCATGACCTCGGTGACGATGGGCAGGCCGGTCTGCTCCCGGGCCTCGGCCAGGATCTCCAGGCCTCGCTGGCCCAGACCCTGAAAGCTGTAGGGAGAGGTGCGCGGCTTGAAGGCACCGCCGCGCAGCATGTGGCCGCCGGCAGCCCGGACGGCCCGGGCCGTCTCGAGTAGTTGTTCGCGGCTCTCTACGGCGCAGGGGCCGGCCATGACGACAATTGATTCATCGCCGATGCGGAGGCCGTCGATCTGGATGACGCTGTTCTGGGGGTGCATCTCGCGGCCGGCCAGCTTGAAGGGCTGCCGGACGGGGATGGTGCGCTCGACGCCGTCCATGCGTTCGATCTGTTCCCGGTCCACGGGCAGGCCGCTGTCGAGCAGGCCGATCATGGTGCGGTCCTCTCCCTCCGAGATCTGCACGCGGTAGCCCCATTCTTTGACCCGGGCGATGACGCCGGCGATCTGGCCGACGCTGGCGCCGGGCTTCATAATGATGATCATGCTGTTTCTCCTTGCAAATTGCCGCGATGGTTGCTTTCCCCGACCGCCGCCGTCTCGATGCGGTGCAGCGGCTGCCGGCCTTTTTCGGCCAGGTCCTCGCTGGGCAGGACGGCCTCTTCGGGCTTGTCGGACAGGCCCAAGACGAGGGCCCCCCATTGGCGCAGGCGTAGGGCCGCCTGGCGCACCTCTTGCGTGATCACAATCCGTTGGGCCAGGAGCTGTTCGAGGGGTGCCCCGGGCAGGTCGCCAAAGCGGGCGGCCGTGCTGAGGTATTCGTTTTGGCGAAAGGCCTTAAAGGGGGTGGGGTCGCCGGACTGTAGGGCCTGCCAGACCTGGTCGTGCGCGGCGGCCAGGCCGGCGGGGGCCAGTTCGGCGCGGCAGTGCTGTATCTGGGCGGCGAGATCGCTTACCCGGGCCAATCCGCCGCTGTGGATGTCCTCGAGCAGGGCCTCCAGTTGAACGATGCCGCCCGCCACCAGCAGGCAGATATAGGCCAGGTAGTCCTGGTTGTCGGCGGTAAAGGCGTGGTAAGCCGGCTGGTTCAGTTCGTTGTAGGCGGCGCGAAACATTTCCTGGTCGAACTGCGGACCCAACAGTTCGGCCAGCGTGCGTCGCAGCCCTTCCAGGCGGGCCCGGTCAATGACGCGATCGTTTCGCCCCCGCGCGCCCAGGGCCGTTTTGTCCAGATCGATGACGACGGCGGTCGTTTCGTCCAGGGGCAGGCCCTGCTGCAGGGCGAAAAAGAAAAAGTCCGGCAGGGCCGACCAACGGTTGGCCAGGTAGAGGCGTTCCTGCTCGACCTCGAACTGGGGCGCCTGCTGTGGCTCGTCCCGGCCGATAAAGGCCCAGCCCTGCCAGCCGCTGGCCGCGCAGAGGTTGGCAAAGGCGCCGCCGTCGTTCAGGCGGGTGTCGCCGATGTAGAGCAGGCTGCGGATGGTTGTGCCGGGCCGCTCGATGCTGCGGGCCTGCTGCAGCATGGCCACGACGACCTGGCCGTAGGCCGGTTCGGCCTTGCGGGGCAGGACGCCGCTGGCCAGGCCCAAGGGCTGGCGCAGTTCTTCCAGGTCGGGCAGGCGTGGGTCGGCCGGCCGCAGCCCCCGGTACACAATGTAATCCCCCAGGAATTCGTGCAGCGAGCTGGTTCCATGTCTTTGGTAGACGATGCTTTCCTTGCGGCTCATGTTACCCAGCCCTGGGCCACCAACAATTCGGCGTTGTGGATGGCCCCGCCGGCGGCTCCCCGCAGGGTGTTGTGGCCCAGCAGGACGAATTTATAGTCCAGCAGGGGGCAGGACCGTATCCGCCCCACGCTGACCGTCATTCCGTGCTCTTGATCAACATCCCGCCGAGGTTGGGGACGTTCCTCCTCCTGGTGCACGACAAGGGGCCTCTCGGGTGTGCTGGGCAGCTTGGCAATCTCGGGCGGTACGGTGAACTCTTCCAGGGTGACGATCACTTGGGCGACAGTGGGCTTTTGGTGGAACTTGAGGGAGACGCAGGCGCAGTGACCGTCCAGGACGGGGACGCGGTTGCAGTGGGCGCTGATTTGGATGGGCGCCTGGCTCAGGTACAGCGGTGGTGCTTCCCAGGGCTCGCTGGCCGTGGGCGGTATAGTCCTGGGCGCGGCGCTGGGAACGTCCTGGAGGATGGCGGTCGCGCCCGAGTGCAGTGTCCCCAGCAGCTTGCGCGGTTCCTGTTCGACTTTTTCCTCTTCTCCGGGGATGTAGGGGATGACGTTGCCCAGGATGTCCCAGGCCGCCACCCCGGGGTAGCCGGCCCCAGAGATGGCCTGCATGGAGACGACCAGGGACTGCTCCAGGCCAAAGGCGTCCTGGAGTGGTTTGAGCGCTAGGGTCAGCAGGGTGGCCAGGCAGTTGGCGCTGGTGACGAGCAGGCCGCTCCAGCCCCGCCGACGTCGCTGGATCTCGATCAGGGCGGTATGCTCGGGGTTGACCTCCGGAATCAGCAGGGGGACGTCCGGGTCCAGGCGGTGGGCGGAAGCGTTGGAGCAGACGGCATAGCCGGCCAGGGCGAAGGCTTGTTCGGTCTCTCGGGCGATCTGTGATGGAAGGGCTGAAAAGACCAACCGGCAGTCCAGGTGGGTCTGGCAGGGCTGCAGCACCAGCTCGCGCACGCCCGCCGGCATGGTCGTCGGCAGCAGCCAGGAGCAGGCTTGGGCGTAGGGTTGGCCGGCCGAGTGCTCCGAGGCGGCCAGGGCGGTGATCTCGAACCAGGGATGCCCTTGCAGCAACTGGATAAAACGCTGTCCCACCATGCCGGTGGCGCCCAGGATGCCAACGGGGATTTTGCTCATGCTTCTACTCCCAACTCGCGGTGCAAAAAGCGCACGGTGTCTGCTAACTGTTCCTCCGGAATACAGAAGGAAACATTGTCCTCGGTGGCCGCCTGGGCTACGGCGATCACGCGGGTGCCCTGCCGGCCCACTGCGGCAAAGGCGTGGGCGACCGCGCCGGTCTCGTTCCATCCCGGTACGCCGACGATCGATATGGTAGCGACCCGCTCTCGAGCTTCCAGTTGGTAGAGGGGGTGGTCGAACTCGCGGCGCAGCACCTTGAGGCTGTGGGCCTGGTCCTGCTCGCGCACGATCAGGTTCAAGTTGTGTTCGGAGAGGGACTGGGAGAACATGAGGACGTCCAGGTTGGCCTCGTTGAGGCGCTGTAGTGCCCGGGCGGCCTGGGCCAGCGCCCAGGAGTCATCCTGGCTGCCCAGGACGATCATGCTCAGGCCGGTGGTGGAGAGGATGGCCGGCAGTCGCTCCCTTTCTGGGTGGGGTTTTTCGACGATCAGCGTGCCGGGATGGTCCGGGTTAAAGCTGTTCAGGATGCGCAGGGGGATGCCGTTGGCAATTACCGGGCGGATGCTTTTGGGGTGCAGTACGTCGGCGCCATAGTAGGCCAGGTTGGCCGCTTCGCCGTAAGAGAGTTCGCCGAGCACGCGGGCCTGCGGCACAATGTTGGGGTCGGCGGTCAGGATGCCGTCCACATCGCTCCAGATCCAGACTTCCTCCGCCCGCAGGGCGGCGCCAATGATGGCGGCGGAATAATCACTGCCGCCGCGGCCCAGGGTGGTGGTGATCCCCTGGGCGGTGGCCCCCACAAAGCCGGTGATGACGGGGATCACCCCGCCCTCGACCAGGGGCCGGACCCATTGCTGCAGGCGTTCGCGGGTGCGTTCCAGCAGGGGGTTGGCCTGCCCAAAACAATCGTCGGTCACCAGCAGTTCGCTGGACGAGAGAGCCTGGGCGCGCAGGCCGTGCTCTTGCAGCAGGGCGGCCAGGATATGGCTGGAGAGCGTTTCCCCAAAGGAGGCTACCGTGTCACTGCCGCGCACGGTCAGTTCGCCCAGTACGGCGATGCTGCGATAGAGCCGTTCCAGGTCGTGCAGGCGGTCCTCGATCAGGCCGGCTACTTCCAGGCGGCCGGGGCGCTGCTGCAGGAGATTCTCGACCACGTCCAGGTGCCGCTGCAGCAGGCGGGCCTTGATCTCGCGGCAGGTGCTGTCCTGCCCCTCGGCGGCCAGCCGGGCCCCGCGGACCAGGTCGTTGGTCACGCCGCTCATGGCCGAGACGACCACGATCAGTCCGCGATCGGGATTTTCCTGGTAGTGCCGTTGGATAATGTCGGCCACGCTGCGGAAACGCTCCGCGCTGCCCACAGAGGTGCCGCCGAACTTGTGTACGATCAAAGTTTTCCTCCTTCCAGCGCCTGTTCCAGGTCGGCGATGATATCCGCGGCGTCCTCGATGCCCACGGCATAGCGCACCAGGCTGTCGGACAGGCCGGCGGCCCGGCGCTCGGCGGGGTCCAGCGAGATAAAGAGGGCCTGTTGTTGGGCAATGCTCTCGACGCCGCCCAGGGTGGGACCGAGGTAGGGCAGGCGCAGCCGGTCGACAAAGCGGCTGGTGGCCTCGTGGCCGCCGCGCAGTTCAAAGCTGACCACGCCCCCACAGCCGCGCAGCAGGCGGCGTGCGAGTTCGTGATCGGGGTGGCTTGGCAGGCCGGGGTAATACACTCGTTCGACGCCGGCCTGCTCCTGCAGGAATTCGGCGACCCGTTGGGCGTTCTCGTTCTGGCGGCGCACGCGCAGGTCCAGGGTCTTGAGGCCGCGCAGCAGCAGGTAGGCCTCCTGGGGGCCGGCCACGCCGCCCAGTACGCCGCGGCCCTTTTCAATTGCGGACAGGAGCTGCCGGCGGCCGACCACGGCGCCGGCCAGCAGGTCATTGTGTCCCCCCAGGTACTTGGTCGCGCTGTGCAGGACCAGGTCGATGCCGTGGGCCAGGGGCTGCAGGTTGATGGGGGTGGCAAAGGTGCTGTCAATGGCGCAGAGCAGGCCGTGTTGGTGGGCCAGCGCGGCTACCTGCTCCAGGTCGATCAGACGCAGGTAGGGATTGGTGGGCATTTCGCAGAAAATTAGGCGCGTGTGGGGGCGGAGGGCTTGCTCCAGGTTGGGGGCCTGATCGGCCGGGATGCCCGTGCTCTCGATTCCCCAGCGGCTGAGGTAAGAGCCGACGAACTCACGGGTGCGGCGGTAGCAGTCCTGGATAAAGACCAGGTGGTCGCCGCTGCTCAACAGAGTCAACATGGTCGTGGTGATGGCGGCCATGCCGCTGGCAAAGAGCAGGGCGGTCTCGCCTCCTTCCAGGGCGGCGATCTTGGCCTCCACAGTGCGCTGGGTGGGATTGCTGTAGCGCCCGTACTCGTCCCGGTGCTGTTGGCCGGCCGCCTTTTGCTGCATAAATTCTACGATGGAGGCGGTGTCGGTAAAGGTGTAGGTCGAAGTCTGCACGATGGGGGTGGTAATGGCCCCGTAGGGCTTGGGACGCTGCTCTCCGGCGTGTACGGACTGGGTGGAGAAATGTTCGCTCATTGGGCTACCTTTCCGCTCATTAGGTGAACGGACTGCTGGAACTGGCCAAAAGAAAGGACCTCTTCGGTGAGGCATACACTTGAAGAGGCCGGTTGCCCAGGCGACGCTCTCATCTTTCAGACCACCAGGCGGGTGGTCTGCCGGAATTAGCACCATGACAGTCGGACGATCCCTGTCTGGTTGCCGAGGTTTCAGTGGGCCGTTCCCTCAACCTCTCTCGATAAGAGTATGCTCAACGTATTCAATTGCCCCTGATGATAGCATAGGTAGGGGGGAATGTCAAACTTGTTCCGCCACGCCAAAATGCGCGTCCAGTTCGGGCAGGTTGACCCCCCGCAGTACCAGGGGTACGGTACTGTTCAAGGGCCAATCCCCGGGTAGTTGCATGCGCGTCTCCAGGTCCAGGTCAGGGATCAGCAGGGTGGTCCGCCGGCCGTATTTCTCCACCAGCACGCCCTCTCCCTGCCAGTCGGGATGCTGCATCAGGTAGACCAGGGTCCAGTGGCGGCAGGAGAGCCGCTCGGCCTGGCGGACACTGCTGTTGACGGCCATAGCGGCGCCGATCCGCTCCAGGACTTGGTGCTCTCTCAGTAGCGGTTGCCCCCGCAGATAGGCGCGCAGCTGTTGGTGCACCACCAGGTCCAGGTAGCGCCGCAGGGGGCTGGTGGTCTGGGCATAGTAAGGGATGCCCAGGCCGGCGTGGGACAAGGGCATGGTGCTCTGCTGGCTCGGTTGAAAGGTCTTGCGCAGGGCATACATGCGGGCCAGTCCATTCCGGTCGTCGAGGTCATAGACATCGGGCGGGTCCTGGGTGGTGTAGGGAATGGGGATATTCTGTTCCAGGGCCAGTCGGGCGGTGGCCTCGCCGGTCATGAGCATGGCCTCACGGACCAGGTCCCGGCTGCGCAGTGAAGGCAGCGGCCGGATCGAGACTCGCCCGTCCTCCACTTCGACCTTGACCTCGGGCAGTACGATTTCCAACGCGCCGTGGGACAGGCGGGCCTCCTCGTAGCTTTGGGCCAGCCGATACATGCGGCGGAAGGGGTCCTCCTCCAGCCGGCCCTCCACCTCCTCGTATGTCAGGCGGGTGACGCGGACCCAACTGGGCACGATCTCGGCCAGTTGGACCTGGCCCCCGGAGTTCAGGGTGAGGCCGAAAGAGAGGGCCGGCGAGACGTCGTGCAGGCCCAGGCCCAGTCTCTCGATGGCCAGGACGGGCAGGATGGGCACGGTGCCCTCGGGCAGGTAGAGCGTCGCCCCACGGGAGCGGGCCTCCAGGTCGATAGGGCTGTCCGGGGGGGCGATGGACGCGACGTCGGCCACGTGGACCCAGATGCGCTCCCCATCGATGCTGATGGCGTCGTCGGGGTCCTGGTTGCCCTCGTCGTCGATGGCAAAGGCCGGCAGGTGCGTCAAATCGCGCCGTTCCTCCTCGGGCAGCATGGGTGGGGACAGGGCCGGTGGCTCGTCGGGTAGGCCCAATCGTCGGGGATAGGGGTTGACGGTGGCGTCCCAGAAGCCCAGTTTGAGCAGCAGGCTGTGCGCGTTCTCGGGGGTTTCGGCGCGGTCCAGTTCGTGCAGCAGGCGGCTGTTGTCCTGTTGGCCGAGGGCCAGGGCGGCCACTTCTTTGAAGTAGCGTTCGTCTTCTGGAAGCACCTGGCTTTGGTAGGCCCGTTTGACAAAGGCCGTCCAGGCCATTTCCTCGGCGGCTTTGGCCTCGCGGGCCGCTTGTTCCTCGGCTACCTCGGCGGCGCTGCGGGCCTGGATGCTCTCGGGAGTGCCCTGGAAGTAGAGGCCATCTTGGACCAACAGCCAGGTGGTCCAGGCGCTGTGGGGATCGTATACTCCGTAGGCCAGTTCGGCCAACTCGGCCAGGCTGGTCTCGCGGTCCTGCAAAAGCTCCCAGGCCGTTTCCGGTTCACCGCTGATCACCTCAAGTTTCTCCAGGCCCTCCAGTGGGCCGGGGTGGAGCAGGGTGATGTCCTTGGCGCGCACGCGCAGTGTTCTTCCGTCGGCCAGCTCGATCTCGTACTTTTCGCCTCTTTTCAGCACGTGGGCCGGCCGGCCTTTGTACAACACCAGGCTGCCCGAGACGGGTACAGGGGGTGTCATGGGGGGATACCTGCCTTTCTGTCATCGACTTGATTCGTTTTGTTCTCCATATTCGGGGTAGAAATCCCGCAGGCAGTCGGGGCAGAGGCCGTGGCTGAACTCGGCCTCGGAATGCTCGCTGATGTACTCCTCTACCTGCTGCCAATAGCCCTTGTCGTTGCGGATCTTTTTGCAGTGCGCGCAAATGGGTAGCATACCGCGCAGTTGTTTAATCCGGCGCAGGGCCTCTTGTAGCTGCCGGATGAGTTCCTCGCGTTCGCGTTCGGCCTTTTTGCGCTCGATGGCATAGTGCAGCGAGCGAAGGAGCAAGTTTCGGTCGAGCTGCCCCTTGACCAGATAATCCTGCCCTCCGGCCTGCAGGGTCCGGCGAGCCAGGTCCTCGTCGTCCAGTCCGGTTAAAACGACGATGGCGATGTCGGGGGCCTGGCTATAGACACTGTGGACCGTGTCCAAGCCCTGGCTGTCCGGCAGGTTCAAGTCCAACAGGATCACGTCAATTTTCGATTGCCGCAAAAGATCGATTGCCTCGTCCAAGCGAGCGGCGCAGGTCAATTGGAACGGGGCCTCCGATGCTTCCAAGAGCATTTCCTGCAGGATGCGCGCGTCCCCAGGCTGATCCTCGACGAGCAGAATGTTGATGCCTTCCATGAAACCACTCTTTGTTCCGTAAATAGCACCCTTGCGGGGATTTCCTGTGGGGGCAGGCCCCGTGGCTGCCCCTGTCCTGCCGGGCGGGCACATCCCCAACTTGGCGGCCCGCCCCTACTTTGGTTTTGTCCTGGCCGGGACCTTTGCCCGCCGAACCCGGTCGTATATCAGGGTAGCGTTGTCTCGCCGGATAGCCCAGGCGCGTGGCGCTCGATCTGGGCGACGCTGACGGCGTTCTGCGTGGCGATCTGCCCGTACAAGGCGGCGCTGGGGCGCGGGCGGCGTTCCTGGCTCTTTGGATCGAGTTCGATCAGGCCAAAGCGCAGCTTCCAACCCTCGGCCCACTCGAAATTGTCGGCCAGGGTCCAGTGATAGTATCCCCGCACGGCGCAGCCCTGTTGGATGGCCCGCCAGAGTTGGACCAGGTGAGCCAGGATGTAGCGAGGGCGCTGGTCATCATTGTCGTCCGGCAGTCCGTTTTCGCTGACATACATGGGCAGGCCCAGTTCGGCCAGGCGCAGCAGGCAGCGATACAGCCCCAATGGATAGAATTCGCCATAGCCGCCGTCGAGCAGCTCGGCGCCCTCGGCGTGAAAGCGCCGCACGCACAGGGGTTGGCCGGGGTCAAAGGCGACCAGGTCGCGGGTGTAATAGTTCAACCCGATCCAGTCGAGGGTCTGGGCCAGCCCCGGCACCGGCCCCCAACCCAATGGGGGGCTCCAGCGGCCGCTGGTCAGCGAATTCAGGATGGCCTGGTTATAGACGTGGTCCAACAGTCGGGCGGCCCAGCGGTCGAGGGGCGCGTCGGGCCGGGCCGGGTCCAGAATGCGCATGTTGTGGGCCAGGCCGACCCGGGCCTCGGGTTGGAGATCGTGGATCTGCCGGTAGGCGGCGGCGTGGCCCTGCAGCAGGTGGCGGATGACGCGCATGCCGGCGGCCGGGTCGCTCTTGCCGGGGGGGAAAACGCCCTCCAGGTAGCCCATATAGCCATAGACGTTGGGTTCGTTGATGGTGCACCAGCACCTGCAGTGGGGTTTGAGCGCCTCCACCGTGTGCCCAACAAAGCGGGCAAAGCGGTCGATTGTTTCCGGGTTCTCCCAGCCGCCCTGTTCGGCCAGCCAGAGGGGGCTGCTGAAATGGTGCAGGGTGACCATGGGTTCGAGGCCGCGCTGCTGCAGGCCCTGCAGGATCTGCTGGTAGCGCTGCAGCGCCCGCTGCTCAAAGTGACCGGGCTGTGGTTCGATCCGGGACCATTCCACCGAGAGGCGTAGGCTGTTCAGGTGCAGGCCGGCGGCCCGGTCCAGGTCCGCCTCGGCCTCCTCCCACCAGTTGCAGGCCCGCCCGGACCGCTGCCCCTGGTGGATGCGGCCGGGCTGCTGTTCCCAGGCCCACCAGTCGTTGTTGCGGTTGCCGCCCTCGACCTGGTGGGCGGCGACGGCGACCCCCCATTGGAAGCCGGGGGGGAAGGCAAGGTCTCGATTCATCGGTTTCCCTTTTCCAAACGTTTCAGCGTTCAAAAGCCTTTAGCGCAGTTCTCTGGCGCGGGAGGCCAGCAGCGCCCGCAGGCGAGCGGCATCCCGGGGATAGGCCCAATAAAAGCCGCTGTACAGGATAAAGCAGACCAGCCAGGGGACGGGGATGGTCCAGAGCATAGCCCGGGTGAATTCGGCCGCAGTGCTCCCGGCCAGGCCGCCGGCCAGCACGCTGACCAGGGCGGCAAAACCTCGCTCCAGGAAATCGTTTACCGCGTAGGCGGAACTGCGCAGCTCCGGCGGCACGGCGTTCTGCATCATGGGCTCCTTGGAGCCGCGCCCGGTCCAACTGATCAGCACGGCCGTGCCAAAGCAGAGCGCCAAAAAGGCCCCGAAGGACCAATCCTGGGTCTGGGTCAGCATGATCCAGCTCAACGGGATGGCAAAAAGGACCGAGACTTGGCCGATCACGGTGCGGCCGTAGCGGGGGCTGAGGCGGTCGGCCCAGTCGCCCAGGATGCCGCCGAGCACGTTGCTGACGATGGTGCCGATGACGATGAAAGCAAAGGCGAGCGGGGCGCTGCCGTTGGGGTTGCCCAGCTCGATGTCGGCGCTCATGCCGCGCGTCTCGACCAGCCAGAGGGGCAGGAATTGCCCCAGGACGACCCAGGGCATGGTGCCGGCCACGCCCTGCAGGGTGGCCACCCAGACGGTGGGGATGCGCAGGATGCGGGGCAGGTCGGAGGGGCGGATGCGATAGCGCGAGGCGCTCTCTTTGTCAATGTGCGCGGCCAGTTCCGGCTCGGCGGCCCCGCGCGCCGGCTCGCGCACCAGCAGCAGGATCAGCAGGCCGGAGAGCACGCTCATCCCGCCCAGCAGGAAAAAGCCCCAGCGCCACTTTTCCAGCCCCAGCAGCCAGGGCTCGCTGCTGGCCAGCAGGCCCATGGAGAGCACGCCCACGATGATGCCGAACGCCTCCACGCCGCCCAGGATGCCCAGTGCCCGGCCGCGCCAGCGGGGGGGAAAGAGATCGCTGATCAGCGAAAAGGTGGCCGGCATGAGGCAGCCCAGGCCAATGCCCGAGATGGTGCGGATGAGCAGCAGGTGGCCAAAACTGGGGACCAGGCCGCAGAGCAGGGTCCAGATTCCCCAGATGCCGGTGCCGATAAAGAGTACCAGCTTGCGATTCCAGCGGTCCGCCACATAGCCCCAAAAGGGCGAGCTGAGGGCGGCCATGCTCTTGCGAGTGGTGCCGATCAACCCCAGGTCGGCCCGGCGCAGGCCCCACTGGGCCAGGATGGCCGGGAAAAGGATGCCCAGCGCCTGGTCCTCGCCCTTGTCGATCAGGTAGCCAAAGCCCAGGGCGACCAGTGTTTTCCAGCGCCGCTTTTGGGAGGGCAATTCCGCCGCGTTTTGCTTGGGCAATTCCGCGTCTTGGGGCATAAGCATTCCTCGCAGTCTGGGCGGGCCCCGAGGCCCGCCCCCACTATGGGCCAGGCAAGCGGCCCTTATTATACAACAAATGCCCGTATAGGTCTAGCCCCCTGCACGTCTGATCCCAACCCCCTGTAATTCCGGACCAATCTACTAAAAGTTGGACCCCAGCTACTGAATGTTGGATCCCAGCTACTGAATGTTGGATCCCAGCTACTGAAAGTTGGATCCCAGCTACTGAATGTTGGACCCCAGCTACTGAATGTTGGACCCCAGCTACTGAAAGTTGGACCCCAGCTACTGAATGTTGGACCCCAGCTACTAAAACTTTGGACCAGACTTACTGCAAGTCTGGTCCGAGTCTCCTAGAAGTTTGGCTCGAAACTCCTAGCGTAACGGTTGTGCAACCAGAACCGAAACCATCCAAAACTGCGAAAAAAAGCACTTTTGCACTTTACCAACAGATAACCT
>JAFGKG010000052.1 GCA_016928715.1 Chloroflexia bacterium | reverse complement strand
TCAAAAGGTGGTTGAAAAACGATCAGCCGATCTCCATCAACTGGTGTCCGGTGTATGGTACAAATGCAAAAGTGTCGGGTAGCTAGGTGGGAGACCAAAAATGTGTCCATTCCTGCGGTTACCCAAATCCATTCTCGCTGTGGTCATCTTGTCCATGCTGATTTGTACCAGCTTGCTTGCCTGCGCGGAGGCAGGCAGAACCACATCCCATAGTGTTTCCCCCACCAGCCCTACACCCACACCAGCCATGCTTGCTTCTCCTGTACAGTCTTTATTGCCTAATCTACAGACACCAACCTCTGCCCTGACTATACAGTCCGTCACGCCAACCGAACAAAGGCTAGCATCCCCAACCCCCACAACTGTCCCTCTCCCTGCTTCGTGGGTTGGGCCGCTAGTTGCTTGGACCTACCCCGGACTGCCAGTGTTCAACGTGGGCACTCGCCAGGGCTATTCTCTGTTGGAAGGTACGTGGGTTGAGTTTGTCTGGGACTGGTCCCCAGATGGCCATAATCTTCTCTACACCTCCGATCAAGCAACTTGTATCATCAACCTAACCACCTACGAAACCACTTTGTTGCTGCCTATGAGTGAAGGATCCTCTCCGCCCAATAACCCATGTTCACCCCAATCGCAGTTTGAGGGGTACGATCACACTGACCTGGTAAAGAAAGCCCCCGAGAATATGCGCTGGTCTCCAACGGGTGAATGGATCGCCTACACCCAAGCAGTGAGTACATCCAATGAGGTTTTTCTAATCCGTCCTGACGGCAGCGAGAAAACCCAACTTACTGAAAACATCCACCAGGATTATTTCGTGGACTGGTCAGCAGATGGCCAAAAGATATTCACTTGGCTTACCCAGGACAAGTCCCATGAATTGTACTCCTTGGACATTTTATCCGGCCAACGACAGGTTATTGTACAGCACCCCGAACCGCTTGAATCCTGGCAAGATCTGTACATTTTAGATATCCATTCCGGACAGCAAGTTCGTATCGAGGGCTTGCCTTCCCCCCAACAAGCGAATATCGTGATTGTCGATCCTTCTCCTGATTATAGCTACTATGCCATCTTTTTGGCGAGAGATTGGTTTGAAGGCTTTAATGAAACCAAACTCTATCTATTGGATGTATCTACGGAGGAAACCCACATAATAAAGGATGAGGGCTTTTATCTCCTTGACTGGGGCTGGTCACCAGATAGTGACACTCTTGCTTTTATAGCCCATGATTTTGATGAGCACTCTAGCGACGGCCGTGGCATTTACTTGCTTGAACCTTTGACAAATGCGAACATAGAGATCCTTGACACAAGCAATAGCTTCACTGGTGGATGGAGTTTCCCCTCCTGGTCTCTGGATAGCGAAATGATCGCCTTTAAAGCCTATGATGATCAAGGTGAAACTTGCTTGACGATCTACTCGTTTGATTCAGGCGAGTTTGTTGTGGCGGAGCCACTAGGCTACTATGGATTTACCCCCTGTCACTGGTCTCCAATGCTGGTGTATGACTAACGTATATTTGCCGATCTGGAAAAACTCCACCCCCGCCGAATCAACCCAGCGGAGCGGACGCAGGTGCACCCCGACCGCCCCGCCCTTCAGCGTGGTGTCGGCGTTGGGGGCGCCGAGGGGCGCTGTGGGGGCGGTGGCTGGCTTTGGATATTCTCCGGTTCTCGTTGCCTACCCACCTCTCGCCGCCGGGAAGCGGGGCCGCTGGTGGGGCGGTGGGGTCCCGATGGCGCTCACTGCCCCTCGCTGGGGGTCAGGGTTGGCGTTGCTGACCCGCTATCCCTCACCGCTCTCTCACCGCCCACCCGTTCCTCGCTGGCGGGAGGCGGGGGCGCTGGTGGGGCGGTGGGAGAATGGGGCCAAAAGAGAACGTGATGTCTCTTGACCACTAGGGCAGGGGCGTGGTAAGATGGGACCAAGAGCTTTCTTGCCAGGTTCTTCGATAGCTGGCTATAGCTGGGAAATGATCCCGGCAGAGTTGCTAGGGTATGCAAATCCAAATGAGAGTCCAGGGCCAAAATCGAGCCAATCCTTGGACGAGGAGACTAAGCGGGTGTAGGATTTTCCGGCACTGGTCTTGTTTGTGGTGTGGAGGAGAAAATGCCATCCCCATTATATCAAAAAGAGGCCAGCGGTTTCCGTAATCCTCTCATTGAAGCGCTAGTTGGCTACGGTGGGTTCTGTGCGCTAGGTCTCGCCAGCCGTTTGCTTCCGGCAGCGTTTGTGCTCTTCGTTGCGTATGGTATCGTTTTCCCGCTTGTGTGGGCGAGGCTGACGCACGGCTATCGGGCCCTGGGGTTTTCCAGAAGGAAATTGGGGACGGCCGTGACGTGGGGTTTGGGGGTGGGCATCGCCTGGGCCATCTACACCTATGTATGCTTTCGTCAGCACGGCCCGATGCCTCCGTTGTGGGGGCTACAGGTGGTCATTTCGGTACCAGTTTGGTTGTTGGTGTTGAGCCCCTTTCAGGAAATCTTTTTCCGAGGCTGGCTACAACCCCGGCTGGAGGCTGTTGCAGGGCGGTGGGGGGGATTGGCGGTGGCGGCAATGCTATTCACCATGTGGCACTTCTTTCCTCAGCTGGAGGGGACCGCTACGGTCACATTGCCGCTGAGCACGCCGTTGGGAGTGGGATCTACGCTCATTGCTGGCCTGCTCTTTGGCTACATCTATCAGCGGACGGAAAACATTGTGGCGCCGTGGTTGGCGCATGCCATCGGTGGCATTGGGTTAGTTCTCATTGGGGAGATGATCTTCATTCAGTACGTGCCCTGAAACTTCCACGGCCTAACCCCGCCCTCCCACCGCCCAGCATACGCTCCCCGTCTCCCCCACCGCCTCCACCTCGATCTCATCGAGCAGCGCATCGATCTCTCGCACATACCGCCGACTCCTCTTCGGATCCACCCGCTGCAGCAGCGCCCGGCGCACCCACCCCCGCCGAATCAACCCAGCGGAGCGGACGCCGCTGCACCTCGACCTCCTCGCCCTTCAGCGTGGTGGCGGCGTTGGGGGCGCCGGGGATCGCTGTTGGGGCAATGGCTGTCTTTGGATATTCTCCAGTTCTCACCGTCCATCCGCCCCTCGCTGCCGGGAAGCGTGTCCGCCGTTGGTGCGATAGTGTCCCGATGGCTCTCAATGTGTTCACTGTAGCTCGTAGGGGGGCAGGGTTGTCGGTGTGGGGGCGGTGCGTGGCAGTGGATAATCTCCGGTCTTCAATGGCTACCCCCCCCTCGCTGCCGGGAGGCGGGGTCGCTGGTGGGGCAGTGCGACTCGTTGCCCCCGCCTTGCTTTTGAGCGCCCACCCGGCCCTCGCCGTCGGGGAGCGGGGGCCGCTGGGGGATCTTAGTGTCATTATCTTCTCCCCGCCCTGTGCTCGAACTGGCCCCCTCTAGGGGTGGGGTTGTCGCTGTTGGGATGGTGGGCTTGCTGGAGCAGGGAGTCCAGACGTTCTCATCGGCCCGCAGCCTGGGCGCGTGGGGCTTGGAGGCGTCGCTTCTAGCGGGGGTGTTGTTCTTGGCCGGGTTGGGGACGTTGGTGCGCCGACAGGGTAGGGGATTTGGGAAACAAGTAGCGGGCTTGGACGCCTAGGACGGGTTTGGTTGCAGTGCGCTAAAGAATTCCCGCACCCCGCTAAAGCGCCGGTCCGGTTTTTTGGCTAGCGCCTTGAGGATCGCCCGGGCGGTTGAGGTTGGAAGCTCTGGCCGCAATTGGCGCGGGTCTGATGGCGGCTGGGTCAAGTGGGCAATCAGCAGTCCTCCGGGGTGGGGGTGTTGGAAGGGTAGTTTACCGGTTAGCATCTGATAGGTCAGGATGCCCAGGGCGTACAGGTCGGCTCGTGCATCCACATTCGCCGCCGATTGGATTTGCTCGGGAGCGATATAATCAAAGGTCCCCATCACGCCGCCAGTGCGGGTCATTACCGACTGACTACCCAGTAGTTTGGCCAGGCCAAAATCCATCAAAACTGCCCGCTCACGCGTCCCATCTGGCACCAGCATCACGTTCGATGCCTTGATGTCCCGGTGCACGACCCCTTGGGTATGGGCATACTCCAGGGCATCGGTCAACTGATCGAGTATGATCAGGCTCTCTGCCAGCTCCAGAGGGCCGCGCGTCTTCAGGCGCTGTCCCAGGTTCTCGCCGGGCAGGTATTCGATGACCAGGTAGGGCCGACCCGGCTGGTCGGGGATGTGCCCGTAACCTAACACCTGGGCAATGTTAGGGTGTTCCAAGCGCGCCATTAGTTCAGCTTCACGTGTTAGCCGTCGGCGATGCTCTGGGCTATCCAGTGCTTCACCGTAGAGTATCTTGATGGCTACCTTGTCCCCGCTCTCGGTGTGGATGGCCAGGTACACTTCGGCTATGCCGCCACGTCCAAGCAGCGTCAAGTCCTGGTAGTCGGCGAGGCGGACGGGTGTTAGGGAAGTCGGCGCTGGATCGGGCAAAGGGCGAGATTCGTAATTGATCTGGATGTTATAGAGGGCACGATCTACAAGGCCTTGCAAGCGCTGGCGCAGAGGCTGGAAGACCAGCCCGGCCAGACCGGCAGTGATGGCGATAGCAACCAGGGTCGCCTGGGCGGGCACGAACAATGAGACCAAGTAGAGCACGCCGACAAAGAGGCCGGCTAGCCCCAGGCTGAGCAGGCCGTACACCAGTGAGCGGTTGACAATGAACTCGATTCCCCACAGCCGGTAGCGCAGCACGGCGAGCACAAAAAACAGCATGAGCACCAGGCGCGCAGCGTAATAGATCAGGCGCGCGGTGACAAAGATTGCCGGGGCATCGGCCGGGTTCGAACTCCCGAGAGTGAGCAATTGGTAGATCGTATGGAGGGCCAATGCCAGGACAGTGCCATATACGATCAGGCGGGTTTGCTGGCGCTGGGTCAGGCTGCTCTCATGCCGATAACGATATACTTGGCATCCTGTGCCCACTCCCATCATTAGAAACTGGAGTGCAGCCCAGAGGGGAGCAGGCAAGTTATAAATATAGAGACTCCGCACAAAGATCTGTAGACCCATCCAGCATGCCCAGATCAGCGCTAACCAGCGCGTCCACCTGGGCACAAAGCGCCCGTTGGGAAAGACGAGCAAGGTGAGAGAGGAGGACAAGAGGGCAATTGAAACAGCGATCACCTCGGCCTCTTCTCGAATCGCCGATGCCCAAGGGTTCACGTCAATGACCCCTAGGCTCAACGTGCCCACAAAGACCATGATGGTAAGCGAGGTCAATATGGCCACGCCATCGTCGCGCTGGCGCCAAAAGACGAGGCTGCTGAGTACCAGTGCTACAAGCATGACGAACACTTGGAGTGGGGGCAGGAAAGTGATGTAGAATAGGTTGACCCGTATAGAATACGGCTGTGCTTGACTGGCAAAAAGCAGTTGGTTGGCTGGATAGGCCAGGAGGGCGTAGAATCCGCTGGCCATAATTCCGAGGCTCAGAAGTAGGCTGATAACCCAAATCGCTTGCGCCAGGCGCAGCCACAGGCCGGTCAGGTGGTATCCAAACTGGCTGATCGCGCTTGGTGTGTTGCGAGAAAGGGAAGTGGATTCGGGTATCATAATCAGGCTTTCCTCATAGGGCCAAGGGGATCTGCACACAGCCTCTTACAAACTCCTGATCCGGGTGGCCAGGAGCAGTAGACCCAGGCTAATGACTACTTCCCAGAAGGCGAAATTGCCTAGTCCCCCGATTCGGAGCACCCCGATGTGAATCAAGACACCGAGCACCCCCAGAACGAGGGCGATTCACCAGGTAGTTTGGGGATTATTAATTTTAAGGCAGTACCTCCTGGTTGGCAAATAAATCAACACCCTAATGATTATGCCACGGAGGGGGGGGGATGTCAAGTTACAAGCTCGCCGCCCTCCACCGCCACCCACCGTCCCCTCTTTGCCCCGCCGCTACCCACTCCCGCCGAACCAACCCAGCGGAGCGGACGCCGCTGCCCATCGACCGCCTCGCCCTTCAGCGTGGTGGCGGCGTTGGGGCGCCAAGGGGCGCTGTGGGGGCGGTGGAGATTCCTCGTCTGTCAGTCCTCGAACCGCTCCGCGCTGCCAGGTGGTGCGCTGGGCGCTGGTGGGGGTGTAGGGAAAGATATCCCGAAAAACAAAAGAGGGGCCGTGGGAACCGGCCCCCTGGTTTTTGCCGCAGTTCAAGATCTACGATTCTCGCCTGAACCAACTCTGTCCTACCCGTCGGATCTCGGCGGCAAAGAAGGCTTTCACCGTTTCCCAGTCCACTGGAGGCGAGCTCGTTATCGTAGCCTGCTGGTCGGCGAACTCCAAGTCGGTCATTGCGGCCAGAACCATCAGGGGAAAGTCGCGCACATGGGGATATTTCTCCTGCCCCCGTTCTAGTATTTCGTCCAAGGGGATCTGCTGGGCCAGAAAGTAGAGGTCGTAAAAGTCCTTGCGCGCCCCTCGACCAGCGATGGCGTCCATCTTTATCAGGCCGATGTCCAATAGGCCAGCCAGGGACAACCCTTCCAGGCTTACTGTCGGAGCCAGCAAAGGATAGCCATAGCCAAAGAAGTGCATATGGCTGCCCTCAACGATCAACATCAGCCGGCCAATGGCTTCCTCAAGGATTTGCAGGACGAATTGCTGTTCCAGGGCGCTTATGATCTCGGCACAGCTCTGGGGCAAGAGTTCATCGACGTTGGAAAAGAAATCCAGGCCCAACGACGTACGGTGTCCTAGCTGCAGGGCCAGAGCCGTACCCCCGGCCAAGTAGAAACGCTGCGAGAATGGAGCTTTTCCCAGATAGCGGATGATTTCCTGCAGGGTTGAGGATACGCATTCCCAGTGCGGCTGCTTTAGTGTGGCCATGTGTTTCTCCGTTGGGGCAGGTCTTGCAGGCCAAAGTAGGTCGCCCAAAGGCGCAGGCGCCGCTGGGGCAGGCTGCGCCAACCCCAACGCTGCACCCAGGCCGCTAGTTCACTGTGATCGTAGCGCTCAAAAAGCCAGGCGAGTTCTTCCTGGTCACCGTAAGCCAGTGTTCGCTCGATCACGGTAAAGGCGTCCTGTTGGGGATCGAGTTGCTCCAGTTCGTACTCTTGAAAGGCCGGCCGCAAACTCAGCGGGATGCCCTTGGGTGTGTATTCCATTGCTTTCTCCGTTTTGCTGCGCTGCCCTCATTCTACCACAGATCAGGCGGGGGGACAAAGTTTTCTCCAACCTGGGCCTGTCGAGGGGAGAAACTCTGTGCCCTCACTGCCTCGCAGGCCCACCCACCCCTCACCGCTGGGAAGCGGGGCCGCTGGTGGGGCGGTGGGGTCCCGATGGCTCTCAATGCGTTCACTGCCACTCGTCTAGGGTCAGGGTTGTCGTTGTGGGCCCGCCGCCACTCATCGCCCTTTCCCCTCACCCAGCGCTCGAACCACCTCTCGCCGCCGGGAAGCGGGGGCGCTGGTGGGTCGGGGGGATCCCAATGGCGCTCAATGCGCTCACCGTAGCTCGCCGGGGGTCAGGGTTGACCTTGTTGGGGCGCTGGTGACCATTGGGGCACTCGGCTTTTCCGACGGTCATCTCCAGGGGTTCCCCACAGGCAGGGCAAGGCAGCGCCTGGCGCGGCCGACGCTTCTCAAAGCCCGTGCGGTGCTCGGCATCGTACTCCCGCTGCTTGGCCCGTCAGAGCGGGGGGGCGGCCGGTGGATCTAGCGGGCGTGCCGACAGTGCTGGTAAGGGTGGCCTCTAGCTCCTGCGCTTTGGCGATCACGAGTGAGTCAAGCGCGTCTGTGGGCAGGTGGTCCTTAAGCGGAAGAACCTCATACCCAGCATTTCTAAGCACCCTGATGACAGAGCTGGGGACACAGTGGTCGGCAAAAAACCTCAGCGTCATGCGGCCACCACCTCGAATTCCGCCAGCTCGCGGGCATAGTCCAGACAAGCGGCGATCTGTTCCTCTTCCAGGTCGGGGAACTCGGCAATGATCTCTGCAAAGGTGTTCCCGGCAGCCAGGTAGCCCAGGATAAGGCTCACCGGAATCCGTGTTCCCTTGATCCGCGGCTTTCCTCGCAGCACATCAGGAGTGCTGACGATATGGAGTCTCCACTCTACAGGCATATCCTCCTCCGGTTGTTTTGCTGCGCCTGGTTGTGACTTGCAGCGCTAAAAAGGATCATAGTGTGCCTACCGTGCTCTCCATTGTAGCAAGGCCTGTTGGCGTTGTCAATTCGGCAGTTGTATCAGCCTTTTTGTCGGTCATGCTTCAAACTCCGCCCTTCCCCGGACTCCATCGCCGCCCACCATACCCTCTTTGCCCCGGCGCACCCACCCCCGCCGAATCAACCCAGCGGAGCGGATACCGCTGCCCATCGACCGCCTCGCCCTTCAGCGTGGTGGCGGCGTTGGGGGGCGCCGAGGGGCGCTGTTGGGGCGGTGGCTGTCGTCGGATATTCCCCGATTCTCGTCGCCCCCCCCTCGCCGCCGGGAAGCGGGGCCGCTGGCTCGCTGGGACTCGTTGCCCCCCCCCTTGCCCCTCACCACCCACCCACCCCTCGCCGCCGGGCAGCGGGGGCGCTGCTGGGGCGGTGGGGCTCGTTGCCCCCGCTATGCTTTTCAGCGCCCACCCGCCCACGCCGCCGGGAAGCGGGGGCGCTGGTGAGGCGGTGCTGCTCGTAGTTCGGTCCCTGGCTCTCGATGGTTGAATCGCCGTCCACCCGCTCTCGCTAAAGTGCCATTGTCGTGTCGCTGCTCTCCCACCGCCCCCCCCATCTCGCGGCTGGGGGCTGTTGCGGCGATAGGCAGCGCTTTTCCCCCGCCCCTCAGCGCTCGAACCACCCCGCACCGGGCGGTGGGAGAGAGTGGCCCTTAACATTCAACCCCCTCGACCTCTGGAATGCGCGCATGGCCGCCGGGCCGCCGCACGTCAAGTGCGGCGGCCCGGCGGCGGAATATCCGGTCCGCTGCCAGGTTCGAGCGACGACTAGTAGTGACCCTCGCAGGTGCCCCCCACGGCATCGCTGTTCTGCCCATCCGGACAGGTGGTATTGGCCCACACTACTCCGGCCATGATAGCACCGGAAAAGTCGGCCCCGCTCAAGTTGGCGTTGGTAAAATTGGGGTCGTTCAACTGGGCGTTGGCAAAAGAAACATAGGTCAAGTTTGCGCCGCTAAAGTCGGGACCGTACAACTCGGTCCGATTAAAGCGCACTTCGCTCATGTACGTCCCCGCAAAAACGCCCTGCTGCACCTCGGCGTCGTCCAAGATCGCCCTGAAAAGATTGGCACTGCTGAAATTGGGCTGGAACAGCTCGGTCGCGGCAAAACTGGCGCACCGCAGATCCTGGCCCTGATAGTTCGGCTGGAGCAGGCTCTGGCCCGAGAAATCCTGGCCGGAGCCGGGCTGGCAGGGACCCGCAGCGGTGGGCTCCACCGTCGGCACAGCGGTCGGCGCCGGCGGGGCGGTGGGCTCCGCCGTCGGCACGGCGGTCGGCGCCGGCGGATCGGTGGGCTCTGCAGTCGGCACGTCGGTCGCCGCCGGCGGGGCGGTAGGCTCAACCGTCGCTGCTGCGGTCGGCTCCACCGGCGCGGCGGTCGGTCCGGCGACAGGAGCCAGGTGGTCCAGGCAGGAGCCCCCGACGTCGTCGCTGTTCTGCCCATCCGGACAGATCGTATTGTTCCACACGGGCATGAACAGCTCCGCGCTGGCGAGGCCGGCCCCGGTCAGATTGGCGTCGGTGAAATTGGGATTGGTCAGCTCGGCGTCGACAAAGGACCCGCTGGTTACAGCCGCGCCGCTAAAGTTGGGATCGTACAACTCGGCCAAGTCAAAGATTGCCCAGGCCAGGTTGGCATTCGTAAAGTTGGGCTGGAACAGCTCCGTATCGCTAAAATCCGCGCACTGCAGGTCCTGGCCCTGATAGTTCGGCTGCAGTTGGCTCTGGCCTGCGAAATTGCGGCCGGAGCCGGGCTGGCAAGAAACTGCGGCGGTGGGTTCGACCGGTGCAGAGGTGGGTTCAGGCGCGGCAGTCGGTTCGGGCGCGGCGGTGGATTCGACCAGTGCGGCGGTCGGTTCGGGCGCGGCAGTGGGCTCGACCGCCGGCGGCGAGGTCGGCGAGACCCCGCTTGGTTCAGGAGGAGCCGCTGTCGGTTGGGCCGGAATCCCTCCGCCGCAGGCACCGACGAGGAAAACAATCACCATCACACTGAGGAGCGGGTAAAACTTGTTCATCACATGCCTCCTTTAGGCAAGTTATGCCCTCCGTCTATTCTTCACACTCTTTTGGTGGCAGCACGACCATCCACTGTTCCAGAAAACGCGTCAAAGCGGCCAGGTCCTTAAAGCCCCACCGCTTAAAAGTCCGCGCATCCTTCAGGCTGATTCGCCAGACCAGCCCACTGTTGGGATAGGGGCCGGCCTCTGGCCACAAACTGAGAATGAAACTGTGGCGTCGCAGTGGTTGGTTTCCCAATGCTTTATCTCCTTATTGCCGCCCATTGCGGTCAATCTACGACGGCCGGCCTTTTGGCGCACCGCCACTCTAGACTGATTGTAGCAAACAAACGTTTGGAGATCATTTATTGGGGGATAGGGTGCATCTCTCCATCCGCCGCACTCAGGGCTTTTGACAGGATAACTCCCACGGCCTATAATGAAAAAAGCATCACGGGACCAGGTGAGATGAGCGTATCTCGCCCAGGCTGTCTTGTATTCCGCACATCCGAAGGCAGAGGTTTACTTTGTTGCAAATACGTTTGTTTGGCAGTCTGACTATTGCTCAACATGGCGAGCCCGTAACCGGCTTTGTCTCCAACAAGGTCGCGGCGCTGTTGGCCTACCTGGCGGTCACCCGCTGCACGCACCAGCGGGATGCACTGGCGGGATTGTTGTGGGGCGAGATGGCCGAAGCCGACGCCAGGAATAACCTGCGCCAGGCCTTGAGCAACCTACGCAAACTGGCCGGCCCATATGTCACCATCACCCGCACCACCACCGCCTTTCACGGGGAGTCCCCCTATACCCTGGACGTGGAGCAGTTCGAGCGGCATCTCGGGGATGCCGAAACCGCCCCAGACCCGGCTGCGGCCCTGCAGGCGGCAGTCTCTTTCTATCAGGGGGATTTCCTGGCCGGATTTTACCTGCGGGACGCGCCGGCTTTTGAGGAATGGGCGCTGCTCCAACGGGAGCGCTATCGGAGCCTGGCCCTGCACGCCCTGCACACCCTGACCGCACATTACCTGCGCGATCGGGAATATGCTCGTGCCATCGACAGCGCCACCCAACTGCTGGCCCTGGATTCCTGGCGCGAAGAAACACACCGCCAACTCATGCTGGCCCTGGCCCGCAGCGGCCAACGCAGCGCAGCGCTGTCCCAATACCAAGCCTGCCGCCGTATCCTTGCCGAGGAGTTGGAGGCGGCCCCCTCTGCGGAAACGACCCGCTTGTACGAACGCATCCGAGCCGCCGGCAGTCGGCCCCACAACAACCTGCCCACGCCATCCACGCCCCTCGTCGGGCGGGAGGACGAACTGGCCCGCATCCAGCGCTGGCTGGCCGACGAAAACAGCCGGCTGTTGACGGTCATCGGCCCTGGCGGCGTGGGCAAGACCCGCCTGGCCCTGCAGGCGGCCTGGGCGCACCCGGCCGACTTTTTGGAGGGGGTCTGGTTTGTCCCCCTGGTGGCAGTGACCAAAGAGGAGAGCTGGGCCCAGACCACGGCAGCGGCCATCGGCTTCCGGTTTAGCGGCGCCGGTCAACTAGAGACCCAACTGCTCGATTACCTGCGCGGCAAAGAGATGCTGCTGCTGCTGGACAACGTGGAGCACCTGCTGGACGAGCTCAACCTGTCCCTGTTCGCCTCCCTGATCGCCCACGCACCGGGCATCAAACTCATGGTGACCTCGCGCGAACGGCTCAACTTGCGGGCCGAAACCCTGCTGGAACTGGATGGGCTGGCCTGTCCCGGCCACGGGCCGGTTCCCCGCAACGGGGCTATCGATCCCCTGCCCGACGTGACTCAATTTCCCGCTGCGCAGCTTTTCGTGGCCCGCGCCCAGCAGGTAAAGGCCGATTTTAGCCCGGCAGGGCAGGAGGCGGCCTTGGCGCGGTTGTGCCAATTGGTCGGGGGACTGCCCCTGGCCCTTGAGCTGGCGGCCTCCTGGGTGCGGGCGCTGGACGTGGCCGGCATTGTGGAGAAAATCGCGCAGGGCCTGGATTTTCTGAGCGTAAATTGGCCCGATTTGCCGGCGCGCCACCGCAGTCTGCAGGCGGGCTTTGAGCATTCCTGGCAACTCCTGACACCCCGGGAGCGGGATGCCTACGCCCGCCTGGCCGTCTTTCGCGGCGGCTTTACCGCGGAGGCGGCGGAGGCAGTGGCCGGCGCCTCCCTGTCCCTGCTGGCCGGCCTGGTGGACAAGTCGCTGCTGTACCGGGAGGGGCGCTATTATCGTTTCCACCCCCTGCTCCTGCAGTTTGCGGCCGACAAACTGGCCGCCGACGTGGATCTGACGGCCCGGGTAAAAGGTGAACACGCCCGCTATTACGGCCGGCTCATCCGCGGGCTGGAACCAACCTTGTTTGGGGGAAGCGTGGGCGAGGCCCTCGACCATATCCGCCCCGAGTTGAACAACCTCCGCCTGGCCTGGCAGACGGCCGTGGAGCACCGGGAGACGGCCATCCTCAATGACCTGGCCGATTCCTTTATGCAGCTCTTTGATCTCTCCGGCCTGTACCGGGAGATGCGCGACATGGCGATGCGGGCAATCCGGGCCCTGGCGGGACAGATCGACCCGGCCCACTCCCAGGACGCGCTGGCCCTGGGGCGGGCCTATGGCCTTTCCGCCGCCTTTCACTTTCGCCTGGGAGAGAACGAGCGGGCCAAAGAACACGGCCAAACTTCCCTAGAGATCATTGCCCCGTTCCAACCCCACGTGGCCTATGGACACAGCCTGATGTATACAGGGGCGGCAATTTATGGCCTGGGGGATTTGGAGCAGGCGACGGCCTACTGGCAAAAGGGAGCGGATGCCTACCGGCAAGCGGGTTCTATTTGGGGCGAGTGCGCGGCCCTGACCAACCTCTCCGAAGCCATGTTGGCGCAGGAAAACCTGGTGACGTCGCGCCAATATGCTACCGCCGCCCACACCCTGGCCCGGCAAATGGACAATCGGGAACTGCAGGCCGTGACCCTGCAAATCCTGGCCGTTGTAGCACTGCGCGAGCGGGATTTCGAGCAGGCGGTAGCGCACGGCAAACAGGCGGCCGCCCTGCACCGACGGGTGGGGCACCAGGCCCACGTCGCCAATGCCCTGGCGATTCTGGCTCGGATTGCTGCCGAACAGGGAGACCCTCAACAGGCTTTGGCCTATCTGGACGAGAGCACGGTTGTACTCCGCCAGTTGGGAAACCTGTACTATCTGGACCTGCGGCTGGTCGAGTTGGGACGGACGGCGTTGGAGGCCAAAGAACTCGAAAGGGCCGAGGCCGCATTACAAGAGATATTGGGGCGGGCGGATTTTGCCCACATCAAGAGAGAGGGTCTGGAGGCGCTGCTCCTATTGGCCGAACTGCGCCGACGGCAGGGAGCGCTGCAAAAGGCCCTCCGGCTGGCGACCTTTGTGACGCAAAATGAATCGGCCGATGACGAGATGCGGGCAAGGGCGGAAAGCTGCTTGCAATCGTTGGCCGGGCAACTGACGGCGGACGAGATCGCCGCCGCCGAATCCAGCAGCATTTCCGCGGCCATCCTCAACGGCAGCCATTTTGGGCCCGAGTTGGGGGGGCCAGCCTCGTAAATATCCCCTCGCGTAGGTTCAACGTAAGGGCAACCCCCGTTGTCGGCGCCGCTGGGCGAGGTGCCCCGAAGTCAAGGTTTATGTCAACCCCTGTTGCTCCCCGCTGCTAGGGGTGTCTATCCGGAATTGCCGCCGCGATAAAGCCGGCCAGGTCGTCCTTGAGCTGCGCCAGCGAGGGCCCGTGGACGTACATCATGTGCCCCGCTTCATAGTAGGCCATCGCCAAATTGTCCCGCAGGATCGGGTCGAGCGCCAGGTGATTCACGGTGTACTCCGTGGCCAGATAGGGAGTGGCCAGGTCATAGTAACCGTTGGCAATAAAGACCCGGAGATTTTGGTTCTGGCACATCGCCTTGCGCAGCGTCTCGGCCACATTGACGTATTGGTTCTGGTGCTGCTCGTAGCGCCACGGCCGGACCCGTTCGGTGAGAATCTCGTAGGGCAGGTCGCTCTCAAAGTCCAGCTCGCTGCGCAGGTAGTCGTTGAGCATGGTGCTAAAGACACCCTGGATGGCCGCGTAGCTGGGGTCGTACTCGACCACGTCGTCGGCGGCATCCCGATCGATGCCGGTGAAGCGGCTGTCCAGCCGGCCTACGGTGCGGCGCTGGCGCCGCAGCAGTTCCTTGACAAAGCGGTGGATATTGATCCGCAGGTTCGTCTGCTCGACGTATTCGCGGGCGAGGCCGGTGTAACGGGCGAGCTGTTCGGCAATCTCGGCGCGCTCGGTGTCGGGCAGCGCGTCACCTTTCATCAGGCTCAGCGCGTAGGGCCCCTGGGCAAACGCCTCGACCTGCCGCAGCGTCGCCTGCAGGTCCTGCTGCAGCTCCGGTACGAGCTGCCCGTGATACCAGGCAGTGGCCGTGTAGGTGGGCAGGAAGAGAAGGTAGGGCAGGTCGTTGCCGGGATCAAAGCGGGCCGTCTGAAAGTCGAGGATCGAGGAAACGAGCATCACGCCGTTGAGGTACATCCCATAGCGCTCCTGGAGGTGACCGGAGAGTCCCGCGGCGCGGGTCGTCCCGTAGCTCTCGCCGATGAGGAACTTGGGCGAACGCCAGCGCTTGTAGCGCGTCGTGTAGAGGCGGATGAACTCACCCACCGACTCGATGTCCTTTTGAAAGTCGTGGAACTGGGCCGGCTTTTCCTCCGGGATGGTGCGGCTGTATCCCGTGGTCACGGGGTCGATAAAGACCAGGTCGCTCACGTCCAGCAGGGCGTATTCATTGTCGACCAATTGGTAGGGCGGGGGTGGAGCAAGCGGCTCGGCCTGCATGAGCACGCGGCGGGGACCGAGCAGCCCCAGGTGCAGCCAGGCGGAAGAAGATCCTGGCCCGCCGTTGAAGGAAAAGGTCAGGGGCCGGGCACCGGCATCGGCGACGTCATTGCGCGTGTAGGCGACGAAAAATATCTCGGCTTTCGCGGCCGGCTCCTTCCCATCCTCGTCGTCCTCTTGGCGCAGGATCAACGTTCCCGCCGTAGCCGTGTAGGCCACCTCCTGCCCGCCAATGGTGACAGCGTGCTGAGTCACGGCGACCTTCTCCTGGGGGATGGGGCGTTCAATAGGGGTGTCTGTTTTTTGTTCCTTTTCTGTCATGGGCGTTTCCCGTTTGCTGGGCGACTCCACTGCGTCGCTTTCCTATCACCAAATGCCTTCCGCTATTGTACCCGCTTCGCTGGAATTATGCAACCACGTTTGCCGGCCTTACTGGCGGCGGCGTCAGGGGAGCGAAAAACGCTGGCAGAGTCAGCGGCCCAATGTCCCGCAGCGGGGACATGGGGCCGCATAGCTTGGAAAGCGGGGATTTGAATGCCCTTGCCCTCTACAGCAGGCCGCTCTCCCGGTGCTTTTCGGCGATGGACTCGGCCAGGCGGTCGAGGGCGGCCAGGTCGTCCTCCCGGGGGTAGCCCTTGCAGAGCACCGGCTCCAGGATCTCGACCTGCAGGTTGGGGATCAGGCCGGCGATCTGTTCGATGGCCTTGCTGCTCCAGCCGTAGGAACCAACGATGGAGGCGTACTTGAGCTTGGGGCGCAGGGCGTTGGCCAAATGGGCGGCGTAAAAGACATTGGGGTGCGGGCCGACGTGCACCGTCGGCGTCCCAATCACAATGGTGGCCGCGTCCACTAACGTGATGGCCAACTTGCCAATGTCGGTCACCGCCAGGTCGAATTGGTGCACCCTAATGCCCCGCTCGGCCAGCGCGCTGACCAGGTATTCCACCATCCGGCGCGTGCTGCCGTGCATCGAGATGAAGGGGATGACGACCTCGTTCTTGGGGCTCTCCGAGACCCAGTCCCGGTAGGCCTCCAGGATAAATTCCGGCCGGTCATAGATCGGGCCGTGGCTGGGAGCGATGAGGTCGATCTCCAGGTCCGAGACCTTGTCCAGGTTTCGCTGGATCATCTTGCGGAAGGGCATCATGATCTCGGCATAGTAGCGCTTGGCCGCCTCGTAGACCCGGCCCTCGTCGGTGACGTAGAGATCCGAGGTGGCCACGTGCGAGCCGAAAAAGTCGCAGGAAAAGAGCAGGCGGTCCTCCTGCAGATAGGTGACCATGGTCTCGGGCCAGTGCACCCAGGGGGTAT
>JAFGKG010000051.1 GCA_016928715.1 Chloroflexia bacterium | reverse complement strand
GGCCCCACCGCCAGGACGACTGGATTGTCCGGACCCAGTGGGTCGCAGCCCTGGGGACATTCCTCCTCCAAGAGGCGAATGCCCACCCCCGCGCCGCCCAGGCTCTCGCCAAACAGTTCGGGCCGTTCCCGCACCTCAAAACTGCGCCGGCCCAGGTCGACGTAAAGCACCCGGTTCAGCGGATCATCCGGCAGCATGGGGCACCTCCTCCAAAGCCTCGATCTCCTCGTGGGACAGCACATCGTAGGGGCAGTAGTCAGCGCAGTAGCCACAATAGATGCAAATCTGCGGCTTGTTCTGGTGGTCGTTCCAAAAGACCGCCCCAAAGGGACAGGCCTCCACGCAGTTCCGGCAGCCTATGCAGAGGCTGGCCTTGAAGCGCACGCCGCCGCCCTCGCGCGGGGCCAGGGCGTCGGTGGGACAGACCCGGGCGCAGGGCGGGTCCGGGCAGGCCCGGCAGACAATCACCACAAAGCCCTTGCGGATCCCGCCCTCCGAGCGTACCCCGATGCAGGCATTGTCCAAACCGCCCAGTCCCAGACGCCGGTTGCAGGCAAACATGCAGGCCTGGCAGCCCACACAACTCTCCACATCGACCACAGCAAGCCGTTTCGCCATATACTCCTCCTCAGCCATCCAAAACCGCCTGCTGGAACTCGCCGGGCAGGTCGGGATACTTTTCGACGATTTTCCGCAGCCCCCGGCGCTCGAGCCACGAACATTCGGGAAGCAGGGGCAGCAGCAGGACCAGCGCGTCCGGGTCGCCCACATCCAGCAGGGCCCGGGCCAGGCGGTCCAGCCGTTCCTCCCCGGCCAGGTCCGAGCGCAGGTAATAGCGCAGAAAAAGATCCCCCCGGCCGGCCACCAGGAGGTCCAACGGATCGGCCAGGCGGAATTCGAGCGCCTCCCGCACGAACGCCCTATAGACATCGTCGCCGACCTCTAGCAGCCCCTGCCGCAGCCCTTCGCGCCCGCCCTCCCAGACCGCCAGCAGCAAGCGGAGAAAGGGGTGCTCCCGCACGCGCAGCAAATCGGCCAGGGCCTGGCGCTCCTCGCGACCGGGGCGGGCAAACTGCTGCCGGCGGTAGGATTGGGACAACTCTTGCAGCACCAGGTCCGGCTCAAAGCCCTGCCGCAGGCAGCGAAAGGCGTCGGACGCGGAGAGCCGTTCATAGAGCCCGTCAAAGGCGCGCTCGGCCAGCAGCGAAACGTCCTCCTGCAGGCGCTGCCGCAGCAGCCGGCGCAGCAGGGGCTGCTGCAGGCGAAACATGCCCTCCAGGACCTCCTGGGGCACGGCCTCCAACCGGGCGGGGTCGACCGGCCGGTCCTGCAGCCACTCGGCCAGGGCAAAGGCCGCCTCGCGATCCCGGTCCAGATCCTGCAGGCGGCCGGCCCGGATCCGCTCCGCCAGCCAGCTCTCATAGATCCCCTCCACCCGCTGGGGGGGGTGGTCCAAGACCTGGCGTCCGGACAAATCGACCCGGACCAGGTTGGGCCGGGCCGGTGCATCGGGCAGACCGACGGCCCAATAATAGGTCGCCACCAGGTTGCAGCGGTAGAAATAGGTGTCAAAGGGGCAGCTCTGGCGCAGAGGCACGGGCAGCAGGAAAAAGGCCGCCCGCAGGCCCTGGACAACCTGCTCGGCGGCGCCCGACAACGCCACCGTCAGACGCTCCTGGGCCAGGGCCGGCGCGTGCAGCGCCAAGCGGGCCCACACCAGCAACTGCTCGGGGTCCCAGGGCGCCACATCCTCCGGCCCCACACCGCCGGCCGCTTCCACAGCGGCGGCCGGCAGGTCCCCCGAGGCAAAATCTCCCCGTTCCAGGGCAGCCTCTACCGTCGTCACAAAGGGGTAACGGCCCAAAACGGCAAAAGGATCCGCTCCCAACTCGAGCCAATCCGCGGATTCAAAGACCAGGCTGTGGGCCAGGTAGCGGCCGCCCCGCCCCACCCTGTCGGGGTCCGGCAGGGGCACAATCTGGGCACAGACGCACCGGCCCCCAGAGGTCACAAAAAAGACCCACTTGGGCGGCGCGATCTCGGAAGGAACGTAGAGCAGGCGGGCCTCCATCTCTTCGATCTCGGCCTGGCTCAGGCCGACCCGGCTGTAAAAGAGGGTCTGAAAACCGCCCCGGTCTTGGGGAGACTGACCCCGTTCCACACTGGCATAGATGTGCTGCCATGCCTGTACCTGGGCCATCCGGCTCACCTCCTCATCACTCGCGCCGCAGCACCTTGCCAAAGGTATGGCGCAGCAGGTTCAACGTGGACGGCGACAGTTCACAGCCCGCGTCCACAAAGCAGGTCAACTGACGATAGCGGGGTTGGCGGAAAGGATCGGTGTCGTTCCCCACCCGCATGCAGAAACGCTCGACGTCCTGGTCGGCGGCCCGCACGATCTCGACCTGGTCCAGGTCGACCAAGTCAGGGCGCTGCAGCCAGTTGAGCTGCACCTGGCCATCCTCACAGCGCCACTCCGGCGCCATTTCGCTGTCCAGGACGACCGAGACCACCCGAACGCCCAGCAGGGCCCCGGCGGACAGCCCACATTGACGGCAGGCCGTGACCCGGGCCGAGCGCAGCCGGCGGCTGCTCAACGTCCGGCGCTCAAAGCGGGCCAGGCAGGTCGGGCAGAGCAAGAGTTCCCGCTGGGGCTCCAGGGCCTCGTTGATCGCATCCAGCGCCCGGCAGAGCACCGGAAAGACCGCCGCCTCGATGTGCGGCAGGCACTGCACCAGGGGAAGCAGGGGGCGCAAATCGCCCTCCCGGGCCAGTTCCGCTAAATCGGCAGCGGCGGCATCCACTCCCCCCAGCACGCCCAGGACGCCCTGGACCAGCCGATCCTCCCCCAGGCGGCGCAGCGCCTGCCCGGCGGCCAGGCGCACGTTGGGCACGCGGTCCCCCAGCCGCGCGACCAGCGCATCGACCGCCGGCCGGGCCTCCAATTCGCCCAGCGCCGCACAGGCGGCCTGCCGAATCCGGGGGTTGTCGTTCTCCAGGTGTCCCACAAAAAAGTCCACCGCATCCTCGTAGCCCAGGATATCCAGGAGAGCGGCAAAGGCCCGCTCCGCCACCCCGACCTGATCCCAGAGGCGCTGCAGCAGGGGCCCGACGGCCTGCCGGTCGCCCAAACAGCCCAGCGCCGCACAGGCGTTCGCGCGCAGTGGAGCGGACTCGGCCGACAGCGCCAGCAGCAGAGGAGTGCGGGCGCGCCAATCCCCCTGGGCGCCCAGATCCGCGAGGGAGGCACAGGCCGACGATTCCCCCTCCAGTGCGCCCAGGACCGCCCCGACCAGCGTTCCCTCGCCCAAAGGGCTCAAAGCCTCCCCGGCAGCCCAACGCACCCCCTCTGCCTGATCGCCCAAACGCTCCTGCAAAGCCTCCACCACGCGCGCCTCGGCCCACTGGCCCAGGGCCATACAGGCGGCCTGCCGCACCGAGGCGACATCGTCCCGCCGCAGCAGCTCCAGCAGCGGGCCCACGGCCCGCTCGTTCCCCAGCCGGCCCAGGGCCTGCACGGCCGCCCGGCGCACGAGGGGCCGGTCGTCCGACAGCCGGCCGATCAGGGGATCCACCGCCCGCTCGTCGCCCAGGCGCCCCAGAACCTCACAGGCGGAGGAGCGGATACGCCAGCCCTTGTTCTGCAGCGCCAGGATCAAGGGCCGCACCGCCCGCCGGTCGCCCTCCGCGGCCCGGCCCAGCAGAAACTGGCGCGACGCCTGTTTTCCGCGCAGCACGCCCAGCACGGCCTCGGCCAGGGGGCCCTCCCCCAGGACGTCCAGCGCCCCGGCCGCCGCCCGGCGCACCACCGTAAAGGGGTCGGCCAGACGCTCCAAGAGGCCCTCCACAGCGGCGGCATCCCCCAACTGGCCCAGGGCCTCGCAGGCGGCCTGGCGCACACTGTAATGTTCGTCCTGCAGGCGCCCGCGCAAATCGGGCGCCGCCGGGACATAGCCCAGGCGGCCCAGGGCCTCGCAGGCGGCGGCGCGCACCAGGTGAGAGCGATCCCCCACGGCAGACCGCAGCGCCGGCCCGGCCTCCTCGTCCCCCAGCCAGCCCAGGGCCGTACAGGCCTTGACCCGTTCGAGACGATCGCGGTTGCGCAGGCGCCGCAGCAGCAGGCGCAGCAAGCGCCGGCGCGAACGCTCCGGCAGTTGGGCCAGTTCCCGATGGGTCAGGACCTGTCCGTCCAGGAGGTCCACTGGCTCGCCCAGGCCTTCCTCGCCCAAAGCGCGCAGCGCGACCGTGGCCGCCCGGCGCACAGACTCGTGCTCAGAACCCATCTTTTCCAGGAGCGCTTCCCGGGCCCGCCGGTCCCCCAGCCGGCCCAGGGCCTCGCAGGCGGCCGCCCAAACGGCGTAATCCCGGCCCCGCAAAAACTCGATCAAGGGGTCCACCGCCCGGGCGTCCCCGAGCTGGCCCAGCGAACGGGCCGCCGCCCGGCGCACCAGGACCGAACGATCCTCCAGGCGCTCCAGCAGCGGCTCCAGCGCCTGGGCGTCCCCGAGCTGGCCCAGCGCCTCGCAGGCCGCCTGGCGCAGGGAGCCCGATTTCGCCGTCAGGCAGCGCAGCAGCGGTTCCAGCGCCCGCCGGTCGCCCGAGCGGCCCAGGATGCGGCCGGCCCGGACGCGCAGCCCCGGAGAGGAACCCTCCAGGCGTGCCAGCCAAAACTGCAGCCAACGCTCCCGCAGAAACTCGAACAAGCCAACCTCCCATGGTACCTACACTTTCCTGAACAAAAGTCGAGGCTTTAGCCGGTCAAAACCGGCAAGTGATTCCTTGCCGCCTCCTAAGCCGGCTGAGCCGGAACCAAAAAGGAGAGAACCACAAAGGACACCAAGGACACCAAGATTTTCCCTTCGTTCCCTTTGTGTCCTTTGTGGTTGAAATCCTTGTTTTTTGCAGTGGTCAATCCTCCAGCCGGCGCAGCAGGCGAAAGCCAAAATGCCGCAGTCGTTCCTCCGGCCGCAGGGGCCGCACCACGTCGACCAGGGGGTTCCACAAGTGGGGCCAAAAGGCCGGCCGCGGCGCCCCCAGGCCCACCCACTCCGGCCCCTGCCGGGCCCACTCGATCAGGCCCCCGCGCAGCAGCGATAGCTCCAACAGCGAGGAGGGGGCGAGCTGTTCCCAAAGCCGCTGCAGAACGACCCGGGCAACCCCCTGGACCGGAATTTCTTCCAAACCCGGAAGGGCCAAATCCGCCAAGGCCCGGTAGAGCTGCCGCCACTCCCCCACCGTGGGCAGATCCAAATCCGAGCCCAGCCAATGGGCAAAGTCCAGGGCCTCCTCCGGCCGAAGGGCTCCGGCAAACAAGGATTCCCGCTGCGCTGCCTCAAAACGGCGGTAGGAAAGGCGGGGGCTGGCCTTGAGGACCTCCTCGTACCAGCTATCCCCAAAGGCATTGGGCTCGGCGATCCACTGCTCCAACTGCAGCTTGGCGGTCGGCAGCAACTGCATCTCCAGGCCCACATCGGGCAGCGCCAGCCAGGGAAAGCCCGTGCGATCAGCAAAGAACCACATAGCAATGCCTCCCCAGCCGGGCATAAGGTTTCAGAAACAGCCCCGTCGGCTGCCATCGTTCCGACGAGGGGTCGTAACGATAGCGCTGCGCGCGCGGCCCCTGGGGCAGGGCGACCTCGCCCTCCGCCAACCGCAGCACCCGGCCCGGATAGGGGCTGAAACGAACCCCGGCATCGGCGGCCTGCAGGAGCACAAAACCTTTCAGCCCACTCTCCTGCAGCGAAGGGTAGATCGGCTCGCCCAAAAGGGAGCCGGACTCGAGGCAAAAGAGCGTATCGGCGGAATGCTCCTGGCCGCAGTGCGGGCAGCGAAAGGGCTGGCCGCGCACGGCTCGCTCAAAGACGTCCTGTTCGGCCGGCCCCAAGAGCCCGCCTCCGGAGGAACTGACCTGCAGCTCGTCACTCCTCGGCAGGCGCATTTCCAAGGCCTCGCCGGCGGCCCGCTGAACCCGGGCCCGCAGCAGCGCCCCGGGCGCGGCCAGAAAGGACAGCGCCAGGCGGTACTCCTCGGCCTGGGCGGCGCGCAAGGAGACCTGGCCGGCGCTCCACTGCAGGCCATAGGCGTCATTGTCCCAGTAAAGGGGCATAAAGCCCGGCCCGGCGATCTCGACCCGGGTCAGGGGATTGTAGAGCCGCGGCATCAAGTCCGATACCCGGGGGTCGCGCAGTTCCTCGGCAATGTCCTGCCGGCCCTGCAGGGAGGGGCCCACGCTGGCCAGGAGCAGCCGCTGCAGCAGGTCGCTGCCGGCCCAATCCGGCAGGTCAAAGACGGGGCCGGCGCCGATCAGGACGATCGTGGACAGTTCCTCCGCCTCCAGGCCTTCCCGCAGCGGCGCCAACAGGCTGGCCCGACCGCGATTCTCGCGGAACCACGGCCCAGACCGCTGGGTCAACTCCTGGTGGGGATAGGGCCGGGGGTTGCCCAATAGGTAGAGCTGGCAGCCCACCTGGGCCGGCAGGGCCCGCAGTACGCCCTGGGCCAGGGAGACGATCTGGGACTGGAAGGGCTGGGCACTCTCGGAGGCGTCCAGGACCAGGACCACCCGGCCCCCGCCCGTCCAGTTGAAATGGCTGCACCCCTCTTCCAATACCATCGCCGGCCTCAAAGCTCTTCGACCCGAATGGAGGAGCGATCCGGGGCCAGTTGGGCCACAAAGCAGCAGCCGGACTGGCCCCGATGCTCGGCCCGCAGCACCGCCCGGGAGAGCGGGATCATCAGCTCATCCTCCAGGGCATTGGCAATACCCCGCCCGCCAAATACCTGGATGCGCCCACTGTAGCGTTCGACCAGCCAGGCCGGCACATCCTCGGCGAACTGGAGGCGGTGGCCGGCGCTGCGATAGCGATCCTCAAAATCCTCGCGGATGCGTTTCAGGTGCGAACGCACGATCTCCTGCTGGACCTCGGGACTGTGGATGTAGTTAAAGGGCACAATGTTGTTGCCAATGCGGTTGAGCAGCTCGGGCCGCGAGATCTCGAACATGAAAAAGCGCTCCACGGCGCGCACAAAGTGCTCCTGCACCCTGCGCTTGCGCTCCTGAGGAGACAGGCCATCGTCCTCCAGGAGGACGTCCATAGCCTGCCGCTCGGCCACCGGATGGCCCCGGCTGTCGCTGGTGCGGGTGCCCAAGTTGGAGGTAAAGATGATCACCGTCTCGGTGAAAAAGATGGTCTGGCCCCGGCTGTCGGTGAGCCGGCCCTCGTCCAGTATCTGCAAAAAGATGTCCATAATCTTGGGGTGGGCCTTTTCCACCTCATCAAACAGGATCACGGCAAAGGGCTTTTCGCGCACAGCATTGGTCAGCGTGCCGCCCCGCTCGTAGCCCACGTAACCCGGGGGGGAGCCGATCAGTTTGGAGACGGTATGCTCCTCCTTGAACTCGCTCATATCGTAGCGCAAAAAGGCCTCTTCGGTGCCAAAGAGAAACTTGGCCAGCTTTTTGGCCATAAAGGTCTTGCCCACCCCGGTAGGGCCGGCGAAAAAGAGCACCCCCTTGGGCTTGGAGGCCGTGCCGCTGGCGACCCCGGAGAGGCCGGCCCGCGCCAGCACCAGCATGTCCACCACCTTTTGGATAGCCTCCTCCTGGCCCTTGATGCCCTCCACCTGCACGAACCAGTGGGCGGCCTCGCCCAGGCGCTGGATGCTCAACTCGCCCCAGTGGTCCTTCTGCTCGCCGATGCGGTAGCGGTTGACCAAGCGCCGTATCTCGCGGGTGCCGAGCGGGGCCTTTTCCCCGGCGCCGGGACCTGCTTCCGCGCCCCCGTCGACGGCCTGCTGGATATCGTCCACCATGTGCTCCAGGCTGCGCAAATAGAGCCCGTCGGTGAGATTGGCGATGAGTTCCAGGTGGGGGACGTCGGGGCCCAGGCGGTGCTTGAGATAGGCCAGCCGGTCGGCCTTGTCCGGGGCCGGGATGGGCAGCACGGCCACCTGCGGGGAGTGGGTGTAGAGTTCGATGGGCACCATGGTGTCCTGCAGGGCCACCAGCAGCAGGCGGTGGTTGGGCTGGATGTTCTCGACGGCCTTTTCCAGCCAGAGCAGTATCTCCTGCTCCTCCTGGGCATAGTGCGCGCGGTAGGACACCAGCTTGTCCAGGTAAAAGAGCACCAGGAAACGATTGCCCTCACTGCGGCCGAGCTGGCGGGACCACTGGGCCAGGACCCGGCTGGGGGGAATGCGCTGCGGGCCGGCGGCCGGGTCGGGCCGCCGCTGGCTGGGCGCGGTAGCGGCCAGCTCGCCGGCGGCCGGCGGCGTCGGCGGCGAGGCCGGCTCCTCACCCCCGACGCACCGCTCCTCTCCCAGGGGGTCGTAAAAGACCAGCTCCGCCTCGGCTGAGAAGGATTGGGCCACCTCGCTCAACAGGGCCGTCAGGTTGTCATAGACCCGGCCCTGCTCGTCGATGTAGCGGTCCCGCACGTTTCCGTACAGAATGACCACGGGGCGATCCTGCAGGCGGGTTTTCAAGTTGCGCATCCAAACGGACATCCAGGACCTCCTGACAAAGCGTTGGAACGTTCGAACGTTTGCACGTTAGAACGTTAAAAGTTCTCTCCCCATTATACTCGATTCCGGCCCGAATTACACGCCCCACCCCTGAGGCCTCAACGACCGGCCGCCATCTCCATCCCGGCGTCCTCGGGCAGGTCCAACTCGCCCTTGCGCAGCAGGCGGGGGATCGGCTCCCCGTCCTGGGTGTGAAATTGGGTCTGGATACCAAATTCTTGCTCCAGGTATTCCGAAATCTGCCCAAACTCCTCAAAGCAGTGATCGTCGGCGATCTCGGAAAAGCTGCTGATGCCCTCCAAAGAGAGGGTAAAGGCGATCTGGCCCCGGTCGACCGTGTCCACGGTCAAGAGGATGCGGCTGCCGCGCTGGCCCTCCTCCTCGAAACGGGGCGCCGAGACCTCGACAAAGCCCATGTCGGCGCAGACCTGGCGCAGCGCCTGCAGCAGGTAGAGGCGCTTTTGGTGCTTTTCCTCCTCGCCCTCGGCCCAGGCGGCCCTTTGCTCCAGCTCCACCTGCACGTTCTCCAGCAGCGCCTCCAGTTCGCCATAGCGCTCGCCTTCCAGCAGCCGGGAGGCCTCCTGGAGCTGCCCCGCGAGCGCCGCCAGGACATCCCCGGCGTACCAGAACCCCAGCAGTTCGCGGCGGCCGGCGTAGGCTCCTTCGAGTTCGGCCAGCAGGCCGGCCAGGCGCTGTCCCAACTCGTCGGCCTTTTGGGTGTAGGCCTGGCGCAGCGCCCGCTGGGCCTCGCGGCCCCGCGCGGCCGTCCCCGCCAGGGTGCTGCGGACCTGCCGCAGCAGGCCCAGGTCGCTGCGCATGTTCAACCGGCGCAGTTCGGGCAGTTCGAGTTGCTCCAGCCAGCGCCGGGCCTGCTCGGTCTCGGCGGCAAAGGTCTCCTGCAAGCCTGCCGAGGTCTCCTGCAGCAGTTCACCCACCCGCTGCTGCAGCCCCTCGACCGCCGCGTGATCGGTGCGTATGGTCTGAAGCAATTCCATCCTTTGGGCCCGTTCCCGGGCCAGACGATAACTGGAATACTTGTAGCCGCTCATGGTAACCTCCTCACGTTTCACTCTAAATCCCCGAACAGATTCTGCAAAATCCGCCGACTGTTCTCCCCAATCTCCCCCCGCACCACGCAGCGCAGGCGACGGTAACACCGCCGGCGCTCCTCGTCCGGGTCGTTGGCCACCTGCAGGGCGAAATGCTCCACGGCCTCGTCCGACACCCGGCCGATCTCGACCCGGTCAAAGTCAAACAGGCGCCGGCGGCGCAGCCAGTTCACCCACAGTGCGTCGCCCCGCCGGGCAAAGGCCTGCTCCATACGCTCGTCCAGCACCGCCACCATCTCCCCGGCCCAGACGCGGAAACGGCGATTCTGCCCACAGGAGCGGCAGCCGTAATAGAACAGGTCCGGGCCGGGCCAGCGCAACTGCAGGGCCACACAGCGCACCAGGCAGTCGGCGCAGAGCAGTTCATCAAGGCGCGGCGCCAGGCGGTGGTGGCTATCCTCCACAATGTCCTGGATCAACCGCCGCACGGTCCCCCGCAGCTCCTCCGGGCACCCGTCCAGAAAAGCCAGCAGATCCTCCAGGGCCTCGCCGCCCAGGCCGACCAGGGCCTGGCGCGCGGCAAAACGCTCCTCCCAATCCTCGCTCTGCAGCAGCGTCAAATAGGCCGCGGGCGGCCCCTGGGCGGCCCGGCGCTCGTCCAGCAGCCGCAGGGCCTCCGGCCAGGCAGAGGAGCCCGGGCGATCCTCCACGGCCCGCCGCAGGGCCGCCTCCAGTTCCCAGGCATAGGGCCGGCGCCACCAGAACCAGAAAAAGCGCGGCTGCCCCCGCCCGATCGAGCGGCCCTGCAACAGGCCGGAGAGCCCGTACAGCAGGGCCAGCAGGGCCGCGCCGGCCATGCAGGCCAAGCTGAATCCGCTCAACCCGCCGGCCAGGGCATCCACAAACCAGCCGGCCAGAACCACCAGCAGCAGGACGGCCAACGGGCCCCCCAGCAGCAGCAGGAGCAGCCCCAAGCCCATGCCGGCCAGCGGCCAAAGGAAGGACCAATCCGCCGATCCGGCCTGGAGATTCAGGCGGACAAAAACCACCGAAGCCAGGGTCAGGCCAACGTATAGCAAGACCATCAGCAGCGCCGTCGGCGCGCAGGACACGGAAAACAGCGGCCCGCCCCTCCGGCGGAGGGAGCGGAGCTGCAGCCCCAGGTCCCGCCCCCACCGGCCCAGCAGGCCCCAATCCACCACCCGCCGCTCCCCCTGCGAGCGGATCCGCAGCCGGCCGACCAGCAGCACCAACAGCAGCCACAGCCCCAAGCCCACCATCGTGCCGCCCAGCGCCAAGCCCCCCAGGGTGATGAGCAGCAGGGTGCGCAGGTGGGGAAAGAGATGGATGGGCCAGAAACCCGGCCCGCAGCGCAGCAGCCACAACCGCCAGGTCAGCCGCCGGCCCAGCAAGAACCGCGTCAGCAGGGCCAGGCCGGCCCCGATCCCCAACCCCCAGAGCAGGCCGGGGACGAACTGGGCCCAGGGCACGTTCTCGTAGGCCTCCCAAACGAGGCCCAGGTCCCGCCCGCCCTCCCGCAGCGGCCACAGCGCCCACAGCAGGCCGGCCAGGCCGCCGTACAGCAGCCCCCAGAGCAGCGCGCCCAAGGTGCCCGCCCAACCCATGGGCTCGTCCGCGACCAGGTCCAAAAGCCGGCCGGCAAAATCCTCATCCTCGCTGTCCCGCCAGGCCCCCCAAATGACCGGGCGCCAATCGCGACTCACCCCGTCACCTCTCGACCGCCTCCGCGACGATGCCGGCCGCCCGATCGACCTCCTCTCCCGTCGTCCCCCGGCCGACGGAGAAACGCACCGTGCCCATGGCCCACTCGAGCGGCACGCGCATGGCCTCGAGCACCGCCGAGACCTTGACGGCATCGGCGTGGCAGGCCGCCCCGGCCGAGGCGGCCACCCGCTCCCCGATCTCGGACAGCAGCGCGTTGGCCTTGACCCCGCGAAAGCTCAGGCTCAAGGTGTTCGGAAGGCGCTTTTCGGGGTGGCCGTTCAGGCGGACCCCGTCCTCGCCCAGTTCACGCAGCAGGGCCCGGTGCAGGCGCTCGCGCATGGCCCGAAAGTGGGCCGCGTTCGCCTCCAGGTCGCGGCCGGCCACCTCGCAGGCCCGGCCCAGCCCGACGATCTCGAGCACGTTCTCGGTGCCGGGCCGGCGCCCCCCCTCCTGCCCCGCGCCCTGCATCAGCCCGACGAGTTCGACGCCGCCCCGCACATAGAGGGCGCCGACGCCCTTGGGCCCGTAGAGCTTGTGGCCGGCGACCGAGAGCAGATCCACCCCCAACGCGTCCACGTCGACCGGGATCTTGCCCAGGGACTGGGCCGCGTCGGTGTGCATCCAGGCGCCCACGCGGTGGGCGATGCCGGCGAGTTCGGCAATCGGTTCGATGGTGCCCACCTCGTTGTTGGCGTGCATCACGCTCACCAGGATAGTGTCGGGGGTGATAGCGCGCTCCAGTTCGGCGGGATGGACGCAGCCATACTCGTCGACCGGCAGGACCGTCAGCCGAAAGCCCCGCGCCTCCAGCCAGCGGCAGACCTCGACGACGGCGGGATGCTCCACGGCGGAGGTGATGACGTGGCTGCCCTGCCCGCGGCGGGCCCAGGCCGCGCCCTTGAGGGCGTGGTTGTTGCTCTCCGTCCCCCCGCTGGTAAAGACGACCTCGGCCGGCCGGCAGCCGAGCAGCGCCGCCGTCTGCGACCGGGCTCCCTCTACGGCGCGCCTGGCGACTGCGCCGTAGGGATGGCTGCTCGAGGGATTGCCAAAGTGCTCGTAGAGGTAGGGAAGCATAGCCTCGGCGACCTCCCGGGCGATGGGGGTGGTGGCGTTATAGTCCAGGTAAACAGGTTTCATAGGATTTGACTCCAAGCTAGAGATTGCCTCCTCCGATTCCCCCACCCTCTAGTCCAGAACAATGCGATAGCGGCACTTTTGGCGCTCACCCCGCCGTTGGTTTCGTTCACGAACACTCCCGCATCCTGAAACCCCGCCCTGCGGTAGACGCGGATCGCCCTCTGGTTGAAGGTGGCAACACTCAAGCGGAATGTTGTAGCCCCAAATCTCCCCCGCGCGAACTCGAGACCTGCCTCCAGAAAAGCCAGCCCTCTCCCCTGACCCGTCAAGTCGGGCCGCAAGCCAAGCCCGATGGCCACCGCATCCGCCTCGTGCTCAAAGCAAAAGAAACCCACCAACTCGCCCTGTTCATCGGTCACGGCATAATAACGCTCGGTCCAACTATGCGGATCGAGCAACTCTTGCAAGTCCTCGATATCCCGTCCCATGTCGTAGAAGGCATAGACGCCCTCGTAGTGCCAACCCGCAATGGTATGGGCACAGTTCTCATCCATAGGTCTAAACCGATAATGGAACAAGCGAGCCCCCCCTCTATACCAGATAATCCGCTTCGGCGTTTCGCAAGCGCTGCAAGTGATCATCAAAGTATGCCTCGTTAAGAAAGCCGATCCCCCAATCCGGAGAATTCTGCGTATGTACCCCCATATGCCACAGATACCGGGCGCAAACAAACAACGGGACCGCCTGTACATCCAAATCGTCCATCGAGCGGAACTCCCGATAGCCCCCCAAGAACGCATCCCAGCGCGCTGCAACCGCATCCTCAAGGCGACAGCACCACAGAAAAACGGCCAGGTCATAGGCCCGATAGCCATATCCGCCACAATCAAAGTCGTAAAAGGTCAACGTACCGTCAGGCGTCACCCGGGCGTGGTATCCCTGAAGATCGCCGTGACAAAAGCCCTGCTCCAATTGGCTCTCCGGCAATTCCAATAGCCGCTCGCGCAGGGTTGCCGCAAAGTGCTGCAGGTAGGTCCAATCCTTTGGGCGATGGGCCAGGAATGGCTCAATATGACGCAAAGGCCGGTCAATGAAATGCTCCAGATCCTTGTGGAAACGTGGGTGCGGACTGGTGAAATCATCGAGGGCATTGTGCATCCGCGCCACCGCTTGCCCGTATCGTCGCGCCACATTTTCCGGTTCGTGAGCATAGTCAATCTCCACTCCCGGAGCCTCGATGAAAAGCGCCAGGTAACGCCTTCCCTCCGGAGCAGCCACGGCGCAAAAGTATTGGCCATCCTGGTAGGGAAGGGGCTGCACAGCCGGAAATCCCTTCCGCTTCAGATGGTTGAGCACATCCAGTTCGTATTGAACATCGGGCAAGGTGCGCCACCGGCGGCGATACGCGCGCAGATAATACGTGCCCGCATGCTGGGTTCTGACCTGATAGGTGTGATTAAAACCACCCGTGTAAAAGTGACACTCAGCCACCTCACCTAGCCCGAACCCGGGCAGAACGTCTTTGGCCAGGGCTTCTGGGGAAAGAATGGAGGCAATCACCGGGAAAGAGCCCTTCATTTGCCCACCACTTGTACCGTGGTGCATATCGTGGTCGATTTCATTCCCGATCCTCAGTGAGCGGAAATACCTCACCAGGGGCAAAACGGTGTAGCCCGCTTTTTCATAGCAGCTTCTGGCCGGGGCGTGCCCCGGGTCGCCCCCTGTCTCCACTTTGGCCATCTGCATGCCGCACTCTTGCATCTTGCAAAGCGCGAACTCGTTCAAGGCCGTTCCGATGCCGCGGTTCTGGTACGCGGGATGTACCGCGAGCAGCAGAACCTCGCCCGTTTTGTCCTCCGCGTGCAGCCGATAGGACAAAAAGCCGACAACCGTCCCGTCCAATTCCGCCACGCAGGTCCGCGTTTCCCCCCCCTCCACGCAGATCGTTTGGACTGCCGCCCTTTGACTCGTGCGCCAGTCGGGCCAGATCGACGTATAGATGTACGGGCCCAATACTTGCCGCATGGACTCAAAAACGGGTTCCCAGGCCAGCAGCGACAACTGCACCAGCGCTTCAACGTCCTGCTCGCAAAGGGGTCGGATGACCAGGCTCATGAACTACCTCCGGGCAAAGAATAAAGACTGTGCCTCCATACCACTTGTGCCTCACAAGGGGTGGAGGATTTCGGGTCGCTGCTGAAAGTAGGATCGTGACCACAGTATAGCCAAAGCGGTCCATCTGTCAAGTCAGTTCTTTTCTCCGGAGGAGCCTGTCGCTTGGTCGCAAGAGTTAGAACTCTTGCCGCGAGTGACTCTAGCTCTTGCGGCGAGTGACTCTAACTCTTGCAGCGAGTGACTGAACTCTTGCGGCGAGTGACTGAACTCTTGGACCTCTCCAAGCCTGTCACCGGCCCCAAGAGTTAGAATCACTCGCCCCGTCCAAGCCCGTCGCCGGCCCCAAGAGTTAGAGTCACTCGCCCCGTCCAAGCCCGTCGCCGACCCCAAAGAGTTAGAGTCACTCGCCCCGTCCAAGCCCGTCGCCGGCCCTAAAGAGCTAGAGTCACTCGCCCCGTCCAAGCCCATTGCCCGGCGCCGGAGCCCGGCCTCTGGATCAGTATCGTTTAGGGGGGGAGATACAGGAATGACGGAATAAACGCCGGGGAGAATTCTACGGCGGCATTAAGAACCGTCATGCCCGCGTAAGCGGGCATCCAGGGGGTGGAGAGTCTAGAGGGGAGGCCGGCCCCAAAGTAGGGCTCTATACCTCCCTAGCCCTGGACGCCGCCGGCCGGCCGCACATTGCCTACACAGAGTCGTTCAACAGCGACCTGAAATACGCCGCCTACGACGGCGTCTCCTGGCAGATCGAGTTGGTGGACAGCGAGGGAGGTGTTGGCCCCGCAGGTGGCCTACGATGGGCAAGGGCAGGCCCTCGCCGTTTGGGAACGCCTACGTTCGCTCCAGGACGTCAGCGCCACCTTGAACATCACCTACACCAATGAACTAGAGATCGCCTACGCATTGTGGGATGGTTCCTCCTGGACGGCGCCGATCAGCCTCACCAATAACACCGTGCTGGACCATGCCCCCCAACTCGCTCAGGGGCAGGATGGCAGCTTGATGCTGCTCTGGCGGCAGAACGGGGCCGGCGAACTTGAGAGCAGCGCCAGCGCCCCGGACACGCTCTACACCGTGATTTGGGACGGCAGCACCTGGAGTACGCCTGTATCTCTGGACATCTCCAGCAGCCTGAGATGCAGTCTGGCCTATCACGACAGACGACCGCCACGATCGCTGTCACAATCCACAACCTGGGCGACCTGGCCGTGTCTGGGGCCGAGGTGAGCTTTTACCAGGGCGACCCGGGCGCGGGGTTTGTATATATCAGCTATGCCGTCGCCGACGCAGACGGCACCGTGATGGAGGTCGATGAGCAAAATAACCACAGTTGGGCCAGTATGGAGGCGCTTTCGGATGTGCTGCTCCGGCCCAGTGACATTGTGCCGACATTCGTCGATGGTGCACTGGCTCTGGAAGTCACGGCGCGCAATCAAGGCCGCTACAATGAAATTTCCCCTTGGCCCGTCGTACCAGGTATGGGAGCCGGAATGCTTCCTCTTGTTAGGACACGGCCGCTCGGGACCACCGGGCACGATCAGCACCACGGGCGCGGTGCATGCCCGTGGTGCTGGTAGCGGCAGCCGGGCCGGCTAGGCCCCTCTGAGTACGAGCGGCAGGTAGATAGTGAACTCCCCGACGTAAATGTCCACGGCGACCCGCCGTTCCATCCTGCCGTTGTGGCCAACAAAAGTGAGCGTGTACTTGCCCTGGGGCAAGTACTGGTCCAGCCAGACCAGCACGTCGACGGTGTCGTTCGCCGCGCTGAGGGCGGTATCGCCGACAGCATCGCCGGCGAACTGGGCAACAATGCCGCGGGCCGACTGCGCCTCGTCGATCTCCAGGTAGACCGCCGGGTAGAACAGCGGCAGGCTGATCTGGAGCGACAACGGGAAGGTAAAGTAGGCACTCGCACCCTCGACGAAGCGGTAAGTGGTCTGCGGCACGACGAGATCGTAATCGCCTGCGGGTACAGTCGCCGCGACCTCGGCCGTGCGCACCGTCCGGCCCGATTCCGCATCGCGGGCCTCGACCGCGAGGTAGTAGGCCTCGCCGGGAGCAACGTTGTTAATCGCGTACCGGCCAAAGGGCTCGCCCACGGTGTAGCCGGCCTCGTCGCGGTTGTAGAATGCGTTCAGGCCCATGATGGCCTGGTCGGGCGCGCCCGGGCTGTCACCGATGTAGACGGTGTAATCGTCCACGTCGGGGTGCTCGAGGGCATCCCACGTCAGCACGAGCTGCCGGGCCGAGGGATCGACGGTGGGGGTAATGACCGGGGTCCACTCGCCCGGGCCCGGCCAAGTGGCGCTGTTGTCCACGGGGATCCAGGAGACCTCGTTGGTACCCGAGACGAAGGCGTAGGCGTAGACGCCCTGAAAGATACCGTCATCCAAGCCGGCCCAGAGAGCATACTCCCCTGACTCGAGCGAGGTCAGGTCGACCACGCCGCCGCTGGTGCCTCGCAGCTGCTGCCGGCTGCCCAGCGGGAACTGGCCCACGGGTGTGCCATTGTAACTGTAGACAACCTCGGTGTGGGTGACGCCGCCGCTGTCGGTGACAACGACGGTGCCGGTAATGGGGCCAAGCGTGGCATAGACCATCATGGTGGAGACCACGTCCGAGGTGACCGTCCAACTAATCCCCACCTGGCTTGGATCGCTGCCGTCGAGCACGACGACGTCCGTGATCTGGGGGATGTTGGCAAAGCCCAGCACGGCCAACAGTGGGGTGCTCTCGGTGATGGAGCCCTCGATGCCTACCATCCAGTCGCCCAGCATGGCCGGCATCAGTTGGTACCAATATTGGGTGTAGGTGGGGTAAGCTGTCCAGGTGTAGAAGACATTGTGGGTGGGCGAGACGGGCGGCAGGTTGTAATTGTCCGGGGTGATGGTGATTCCGTCGGGCGTGACCAGGGTGATAGTGACCGGCACCGTCGGCTTGGTCGAGACAACAAAAGCGACGTCGGTGGGCCTGATGACGTGGACCTGGGAGATAATCTCGGTAGGCATGATCGTCGTCTTGACCAGGGTCAGGTTGTCGCGGGGGAAGGCAAAGCCGTCGTCCCAGGTCATGGGGTCAAGTTGGACCCCGGCCAACTCGGCGGCCTGCCGGTCGGCTTGCCAGCGCCGGTAAGCCGCAAGAAACTCGGGCGGTTCGGCCAGTTGGTACTGGCCGACACCGCCGACGTGGATGTGGTCGTCGATGTAGAAGCCATACTGGGTATTCAGAATCCTGACGTAGCCCTTGGCCCCCCACTTGCCATTGGTGAACTCGCCAAAGTCAGCACCAGCGCCAATGTTCAGACTGAACGGAAGAATGTTGATACAGATGCCCCAGAAACAGTAACTCCAGATCGAGCCTTTCTTGAACCCCACATTGACCTGCCCCGAGCCGGCAAAATGGAAATTTCCGTCGGGCCACCAGGCATTGGCGGTAATGTTCCCATCCATAAAGAGACAGTGCACACTCAGTTCGAGGTGGATCCTGTCTTTGCGGATCTCGATCAGGCCGTTGGCCACCTCAAAGTAGGCCAGGACGGTCACGCTGCCCGAGATATCGATCCCCCAGTCCGGTTTCCACATGAGCGTAATGCCGGCCTCTATTTTGAGCAGAGGGGTCAGTTTGTCGGGCAGGCCCAAGTCATTTATGGTGGTGATCTCTACTTCCACATGGACGGACTGGGCCGTCGGGCTGAGGGAGATCACACCCGAGATCCCCGAGATCTGCAGGCCGGTGGTACCCAGGGGGATGCCCTTGTCGCAGGCCAGGGATAAACGGCCCTCGCGGAACTCGATTGCCTCCGGCGCAGCCGGCTCTGCCACGACTGCCTCCGTCGCCGGGTCGATGCGCAGCACCGTCTTGCCGGAGAGGGTTTGGAAAAGGATGATATTTACCTCAAGGCTGCAGTCGTCCATTTTGGCAAAGCCGGGCAGCCCCAGATTGGCCTCCCCATGGATCTCGTAGCCGGTTAGCTCTCCCTCGTCCCAAACGGGAATGAGCGAAGCAGAGGCAAAGTCGAGGTTGAGCTTTTCGAACGCTGACCCGCCCTCGGGGAGGAGTCCCTGGCTGCTCAGGGCTACCCCCAGGGGAACGGCGTTGGGGATGCCGAACTCGGGCAAGGGCAGGCTGCCCGACCTGGCCCGGAGGCCACCGGCGTCGATGAGCAGCCCTTCCTGGTCCCCATCTGTGCATTCTCCATCCCATGCGCCCGGGGCGCAGAGCGTGCTCTCCCACAGGTCCAGGCGGTGCTGGCCCATGTAGGTGCTCAACTGGGGCCGCCCCACGTGCACGTCCACCCCGGCCACGTTCAGGTCCAGCGGACCCAGGGGGTCGTAGAACAAGTGGTTCCACCAGTCGACGCGGCCGCTGAAGGGTGTTAGCGGCCACATTCTTTGAAGGCGGCTTGGCCACATTGGATGGTGGCCAGCAAGCACAGCAAAAGGCCCCGCAGGGCCTTTT
>JAFGKG010000050.1 GCA_016928715.1 Chloroflexia bacterium | reverse complement strand
GCCCAGGGGCAGGTCCAGGTCGTCGTAAACGACCAGGAGCGACTCTGGCGGCAGGCGCAGCCAGTGCTGCAGGCCGGCCACGGCCCGACCACTGCGGTTCATATAGGTGTAGGGGCAGGCCAGGACGACGTGTCGGCCGCCGATTTCCCCCTCGGCCAGGCGGGACCGGGACTTTTTTTTGTCAAAAGCAAGGCCGGCTTGTTTAGCCAGCAGCCGCACACAGCGAAAGCCGACGTTGTGGCGGGTGCGGGCGTACTGCTGGCCTGGATTGCCCAGGCCAACGATGAGGAATTCGGCTCGTGCGGCGCGATCGATCCAGGGCATACTTGACTCCAGCGCTACAGGCTGATCAGCAGGAACAGGATGCCGGCTGTGGCCAGGGGCACGGTGAGATTGTCCATCCTCAGGGGGGTCAGGGCCTCCGCCAGCGCCGCGGCCAAGGCGCCCAGGATGGCATGGAGCAGGGCCTGCGGTGGTGGGTAGTTGCCGACCAGGCGCAGGGTCAGCGTGACGGAGAGAAAGGTCCAGGAGAAACAGGCCAGGCTGCCCAGCCAGCTTTTCTCCTGGCCCCAGAGGCGATAGTGCTGCCGGCCGTAGGGCTCTCCGACCATCGCGGCCATGGCGTCGCCCCAGGTCAGGGCCATGATGCCGGCCGCGGCGATCTCGGGTCGGCCCAGTGGCCAGAACAGGGCCAGCAGGGCGGCAAAGGCCGCCGGGAAGTAGACCGTGCCCAGGGTGCGTTCCTGCACCTCGATGGCCGCGAAAAGGCGATAGCGCAGGGAGAGGGCGTTCAGTACGGTGAATACCAGCGGCGGTACCAGCGCCCAGGTCCAGTGCTCAAAGAGTTCCAGGGTGGGGAATACCCACATCCCCACGGCAATGTGGACGAACTTGCGCGTGCGCTTGACCGGGATGTTCAAGTAGCGGCCGAACAGGTCGCTGATCAGCAGGACCGCCAGGACATAGGCGAAAGAAAACAAGAGACCGCGCAGGTCGGCTATGCTCATGGTTCTCCTTAGCGTTCTTTTAAAAGCGGCCCCTGGGTGATCCAGCGCCAACAAAAGATGACTTGCAGGGTGCTGTGGACCGTAGCGACGGTCCCCTGTTCGTTGTGCCAGGAACCGTCCTGGGCCTGGCGCAGCAGCAGTTGTTCCCAGGCCCTGCGGACCAGGTTATTGTCCATGCCATAGCCCGCCAGTAGCAGGTTTCGCAGCATGGCGCCAAACATGGCCGGCGACCAATCGTTTTCCGCCAACTGCCGGGAGGAGTAGTTCAGGATATTCTGGGCCGGCCCCGAGTTCCGGCCCAGGCGCCGGGCCAGCATGGGCAGGGCCTGCCAACTGGTGTAACAGGGCAGGCCGACAAAGGTGCCATCGTGCTGCTGGTGTTTGAGCAGCGCGTCGAGGGCGCGTTCGGCGGCGGGGGTGTCGGCCCGGTCGTATGCAACGAGAACGGCGCTGGCCCGGGCGGTCAGGTAGAGGCTCGCGGCCTCGTTTCCGTGGCGCTGCCAGAACGGCAGCGGCTCTTGCTCTGGCGCGGGCTGCCACCAGGCCCCTTCGTCTTGCTGCTGGGAGTGCAGGAATTCCAGCCCGCGTTGGGCCATCGGCTCCTGGTGCAGGCCCAGGTCCAGCAGTGCCCAGAGCATGTCGATGGTGCCGGCCGGGCTTTCCCCGGTTTCCTCCAGCGCGGAGGCGGCCCAGCCGCCATTGGACCCCTGCGATTCCTGCAGCCGGGTGAGCAGTTCTCCTTCGGCTTTTCGCTGTTCAATGAGGGCCAAAGCGCGGGCCAGGGCCAAGTTATCGCCTTGCTCCCTCACGTAGGCCAATGCTTTGCGTATGTTCACAATGTCCTCCTTTGCCTCGTCTTGCCAGCCACACAGCCCATTCGCCAGAATGCTGCTATGGAGGGGCTAGCGCTTGAAAGACTCAAGAGCTTTTGGGCCCGAAAATCGGCTCCAGTAGTTCGGGGCCATGCTCACGGACGAACTGGCCAAAGACCTCCTCCGCTCGTCCTCGTGGGTTGGCGCGATGAACGAAATACATGGGCCAGGAAAAGCCCGGCCAGAGGATGAGTGCGTGCACCTCGGGCGAGTTCGCTCTGAGCAGCGGATGCGGCAGCAGGGCCACGCCCAGGCCGGCCGCCACCAGGGGCACGGCTGCGGCGACGTCCTGCACTTCCATGGTTCGCAGCGAGGAGGGCAAAAAGACCTCCTTGTTGGCCAGTTTTTCCTCCAGGAAATGGCGCACCGCCGTTCGCTGGGCCGGCAGGATCAGGTCGAGATCGATCAATTTGCCCAGCGGGACCCGTTTGCGTCGACCCCAGTGCTCGTCGCGCGGGACGGCCAGCAGGGCCTCCATATGCAGCAGCAGATCCGAGCGCAACTGTCGGCCCACCACGTCCAACTCACTGATCAGCATGTCCAATTGGCCTTCGCGCAGCAGGCCCTCGACGTCGACCACGGGACAGGGGATGAGTTGAAAGCCGACTCCCGGATACTCGGAGCGAAAGGCCGGCAGTAGTTGGGCCAGGACCTGCCAGGCTATGGTTCCACTGCCGCCGATGCGCAGCACCCCCATGACCTCCCCCCGCAGGCCGGCCATCTCTTCCTCGGCACGTTGGGAGAGGGCCAGGATCAGGCGGGCCGTCTCGACCAGCCGCTCGCCGGCGTGGGTGGGCCGCATATTGCGGCCGACCCGGCGGAACAGGCGTACGCCCAACTGCTGCTGCAACTGGCGAATCTGTCGGCTGACGGCCGGCTGGGTCAGGTGCAGACGCCGCGCAGCGGCGGTGTAACTGCCCATTTCCACGACGGCCAAAAAAAGCTGCAACTGGTAGCTGTCCAGCAACCTGGCCCCCCTATGGCTTATTGCGGTGGCCGGCCCAACTCGTAACGCACGGACCGGTCCGGCTCCAATACCTCGATCCAAATGTTCCCCCGGTTGAAGGCGATCTCGTCCCCGGCGGCATCGTAGAAGCGTATCTCTGATTCGGCCGTTTCCTTTTCCCAGGTGCCCTCGATCAACAGGCCATCCTGAAAGATGAGGGCCTGGCCCTGGTCCAGGGTTTGAAATTCCATGCGGCTCTTGGGGTCATCCTCGATGCGTTCCTGGGGCACAAAAATGACCACGACATTGTGCACCTGGTGCTGCTCGTCGGTGAGCATGTCCAGGTGAGGCCGGCCCTTGTACTCGCGCCAGTAGGTGTTGCTCTCCGGATCGTAGGTATAGCGTACGGAATAGCTAAAGGAGAGCGAGATGGTGCCTGTCAGGGGCCGGCTCTCCAGGGGGGCGTCGTCCTTGTGTAAATAGCCCTGGTACTCGCTGAGGCGTTCCAGGTCCCAATCCTGCATGTATTCGTACAAATAGTCGCTGCTGGTAAACATGTTGTTCCAGGGGATCCGTTCGTCCACCCCGCGCCAGAAATAGGCCCCTTCGTAGACCAGGGCCTCCAGGTTATAGTGGCAGTCGCTTTCGGCCAGCATGGACAGCGCTTGGGGACTGCCCCCTGCGTGGACGTAGAGCGGGCCGTAGGGGCAGGACCACTGGACATAGTAGGGGCGGGCGCTGCGGATGGGCCCAATCTGCTCCGCCTCGACCTGCTCGAAAATGTTCAAAAAACGGGGGATCTGGTATTCGGCCACCGCCTCAAAGACGACGCTGGCCTGGCTGATGCCATACTGCTCCGAGTCGGAGGGGATCATGACCGCGATCGGCGGCCAGCGCAGGCTTTCCGCATCGATCGGCAGGCCGCTCAGGGGTGCCAGCAGCACCGTCGGGGAGGGGCTGGGGGTGGGGGAGGGGCTGGGGGTGGGGGAGGGGCTGGCGGTGGGGGAGGGGCTGGCGGTGGGAGTAGCTGTGGCCGTTGGCAGGATGGCCCGCGGGGTGGGCGGCGGGGCCACGTACTCGGGCTGGTGGAGCAGATGGTAGCCCAAAAAGGGCAGGGGGAGCAGGGCCAGGACGATCAGGCCAATCAGGGCGAGCAGGATGGGATCTCGACGTAAGAACTGCCAGCTAGTTTGCAAACGTTGCATCAATCAGGACCTCCTCAAAGTATTTCCCGGCCGGCGAGTGGCCTCAACTTGGGGCGTTCTCGCGGCTGTCAATCCGTTCCCAGGCGGCCTCGGCCTGGCGGGCCAGGTTGGCTGGGGACGGTCGGGGATCGTAGCGGGCGCGGTTGTACGCTGCGGTCAGGATTTCCGCTTCGGCAGCGTGTTCGGGCAGGTGGCTTTGCAGGTCTTTTAGGTACTCCGTCGGGCTTTGTCCCTCCCGCCGGGGTCGATCCCGCTCCAGGGCCAAAAGCAGCAGTCGGATATAGGCCCGGCGGATGGAGACGGTCGTCGGATGCCCCTGGAGTTGCTCCAGCAGCGCCCGTAGGGTCAGGGGCTGCTCTGGGGAGAGTCGCTGCCGCAGGCGTTCCAGCCAGTCCGGCAGGTTGAACGAGATTTCCTCCCAGGACCACAAGGACTCGCGCTCCTCTAGAATATCATCCGTGCTTCGAGAGCGGGACAGGTAGAGCCAGATCAGGTAGAGCATGCCGGCCACAATCAGGGCGATGACCACGCCGGTGATGGTATAGCGCCAGGAAACGGGCAGCAAGGGCTGAACCTGGGGCAGGACCTCCTCTGCTGGCGTTACCGTCTCGATCAAGGGGGTGGGTTCGGTGGTGGGGTTCAGGGTCTCTGTTTGGGGCGACACCCCCAGAAACCAGCGCAGCAGGTTCAGTACAGCATAACCGGCCACCACGATGGGCGTGACCAGCCAGACGATCGCTTCGACGATCCGATCCCAGGCGGGTATCAGCAGTTGGCCAATATCTTCGGGGGCTATGACCGCCACCAGGGCTCCACCCAGGAGCACGATCAGGCCGGCAGAGAGCAAAAAGATCAGGAACCAGCGGGCACCGGGCCGTTCCTGGGAGCCGCGTTTCTCCCGGCGTAGCTGGCTTACCGCGATGCCCAGCAGGCCGAAAAAGAAAAAAGAGAGTACGGCGCGCATCAGGTGGGCTCCGACCTGCTGCAGGTCCAGGGAAAAGAACGCCCCGAACAGGATGGAAAAGGAGGACACCACGATGCCCAGGCGGAAGGAACGGGCCGGGGTCTCGAGTTCAATGTCCTGCAGGGAGGCTCCCCGCCAGCAGAGCAGCATCGCCGCCCCCAGCGCCGTGATGGTGCGCAGGAACTGCTCGTTATCAATGTCGCCCAGTATGTTGAACAAGCGCAGCCAACTGGGGCCATCCCAGAGGCCATAGTGCCCCGTGATTCCACCCTTGACCAGCCACAGGGCGGCGAACAGCACCAGCAGCACAAAGAGCAGGCGATAGAAGCGGGCGCGCAGGCCTAAAAAGTCCAGCAGCGTCAGATAGAGCAGGGCTCCGAGCAGCAGGCCCAAGACCGCCGCAACGCTCAACACCGATTGGGACATTTCGGCTGTCGGCCGGGCGGTCAGAACAAAGACGAGGATATAGATCCAACTCGCCTCCATGACCGCCGTGCTCAATGTGACAAAGGGTCGGGTCCACTCAAAACGCATGTAAGGACGACTCCACAAAAGCCGGTGCTTGCTTCCCGCCCGGCCTAGCGCCGGGTCGGGGGACGTTCCACGATACGGGTGGTCTGGTCTGGTGCTCTCTCAAAGGGGCCGGGCCCGCCCAAGTGGTGGGTCCAGATCCCCCCCAGAGCGGGGGGGGTCTCGCCCAGGTAGAGCAGGACAACTCGCCGGCCCCGATCGTACAGTCGCAGCAGGACGGGTGCGAGTTCCTTCCGCGCCAGGCTGCTGATCAATACCAGGGTCGTGCCCCGGGCCAGTCGGGGGAGTTCATTGGGCAGCAGGTCGGACATTCTGCGTACGGCAAGCGGGACAAGTTTGGCCAGGCTTTCCAACAGTTGTCCCAGTTGGCCGGGATGGCGGCTGGGGGCAAAGCGCACGGTCTGATCCGATCCGGCCGCCACGCCATTTGCATAAAGGCCCACCGCGTAGCCGGACTCGACTGCGGCAGAGGCCACGGAGGCCGCTACGGAGATGGCCTGTTCGGCGATCTCGCTCCTGAGACCCTCCCAGTAATGAGCTACCGTGTCCAGATCCAGGAAAATGGCCAACTGCAGGGTGGATACGGGCTCATAGACCTTGACCTGCAGTTGCTGGCGGCGGGCCGTTGCCGGCCAGTGAATGTGCCGGAACGAGTCTCCCGGCTGATAATCGCGGATGCCCACCGTACGGATGGGATCGGTATAGAGTTGTCGGGGTGCCCTGGTCTCACCCAACAGGTAGCGGGCCGGAATGCCCAGTTCGGACAGGGGGGTGATTTGGGGATAGACCAGGATTTGATCTGGCTGATCCAAGGTCGTGCTCTGCTCAAAGAGGCCAAAGACGTCCCCGGAACGAATGGTTACCGGACCGAAGGAATACAGCCCGCGTGCCGGGCAGCGTAGGGGATAATGCCAGCGCACCCGCTGATACCAGCGCACCGTGGTTCCCCGGGAGAGGATGCGTTGGCCGGCGGCCGAAGAGGGGTGCAGCTTGCCCTGGAGCAATTGAACCCGCTCCGGTATGTGATCCTCCCAGAACAGCCAGGCCAGCGGCAATAGTTTTCGATTGGCGATCGAGATGGTCATCTCGATCTGGTCGCCGGGAAAGAGGCGTTGGCTGCTAAAGCTTCGCTCGTAGCTCAACCCGTGCAGGGCATTCCGGTTCCAGAGCCAGGAAATGACGACCGTCAGGGTCAATAGTAGGCCCAGCATCAACAAGACCGGGGCCTTGAGCAGGGCCCCCACGAGTAGGATGATGAGAATGAGGTCAATCCAGGCCGGAGAGAACATCAAGCTAACCCAACGAAATCGGACCCGAACAGGCACAAGGCGGGATCAACCCTCTACGGGAACGGGTACCGTATCCACAATTTCTTTTAGAATTTGGCGGGCCGTTTTGCCGCGCAAGCGAGCCTCGGGATCGAGCATCAGGCGATGGGTCAGCACGTAGGGCGCCATGTCTTTGATGTCGTCCGGAACGATGAAATCCCGACCGGCGATTGCCGCGTAGGCCTGGGCCGTTCGATACAAGGCCAGGCTGCCCCGGGGGCTGGCCCCCAGCTCGACGGCCTCGTGCTCGCGAGTTGCCCGAACCACCTGGGCGATATAATGCCGCAGCGAGTCCTCCACCTGGACCTCGCGTACCTGGCGCTGGGCCTGTAGGATCTCTTCCTCGTCGGCGACGACGGCCAGCTCCTCGAGCGGGTCTGAGAGGCGATAGCGCAGCAGCATTTCCTCCTCCTGATCCAGGGAGGGATAGCCCACATCGATCTTGAGCAGGAAACGGTCCAACTGCGCTTCTGGCAGGGGGAAGGTGCCCTCCAGCTCGATGGGGTTCTGAGTCGCCAACACCAAAAAGGGGCGTTGTAGGGTCTTGGTATCTCCGTCCACCGTCACGGTGCGTTCCTGCATGGCTTCCAGCATGGCCGATTGTGTGCGCGGTGTGGCCCGGTTGATCTCATCGCCGAGGATCACCTGCCCAAAGATCGGCCCGGCGCGAAACTCAAAGGTGTTGCTCTGCTGGTTAAAGATATTGATGCCGGTAATATCAGAGGGCAGCAGGTCCGGGGTGAATTGAATCCGGCGAAAGGCGCAGCCCAGGGAGCGGGCTACGGCCCGGGCCATCGTCGTTTTTCCCACACCGGGCACATCCTCAATGAGGATATGCCCCTCACAAAAGAGGGCTATCTGGATCAGATCGATCACCTCATCCTTGCCCACGATGACGCGGGCCACGTTTTCCCGTATTCGCTGCGCGAGTTGTTGGATCGTATCCAAAAAGGGACCTCCCGTTCTTACCACTGTTCTAGCTGCATGGGCATAATGACGTGAACCTGGTCGGTGCGGCCCACCGGTTTGAATACCCCCGGGCGATCGCCGGCCTGCATCTCCAGGGCCACTTCGGCCGTGTTCGTGGCAGAGAGGACCTCGGTGAGATAGCGGGCGTTAAAGGCGATAATGCCGCCCTCGCCTTCTATGCTCGTGTCCAACTGGGTGACGTTGCTGCCGACCTCGCTGGCGCTGGCCGAGACGATCAGTTGACCGCCGGCTTGCTGGGGGGTAGGCTGCACCTCCAGGCGGATAATATTGGCGCCATCCCGGGCAAAGAAGGAAGAGATGCGCACGGCCTTGAGAAACTCGGAGGTGGCGAGGGTGGCCCGGGTCTCGTAACTTGGGGGAATGATGGCCTGGTAGTCGGGATAGCGGGCCTCGACCAGGTTGGAGACCAGATCAACGCTGTCGCAGTGGAAGAGGATCTGGTTGAGATTGGGGGTCAGCACGATTTGGGTGGGCTCTTCCTGGTCGGAGAGTATCCGTACCAGTTCGGCCATGGCCTTGGCCGGCACAATGGCCTCAAACTCCTGGCGGGGCGTCTCCAAGAGGTCCAGGGTGCGCAGGGCCAGGCGAAAACCATCGGCGGCGACCAGGGTCATCCGGTCCTGTTGGATGCGCACCAGGACGCCGGTCATCGCCGGCCGGGTATCCTCTGAGGAGGCGGCAAAGACGACTTGGCCGATGGCCTCGCGCAGGATCACCGGATCTGCCAGGACCGTGGGATCCGCCCCCTCCATCGTCGGGATGCCGGGGAACTCGAGTGGGTCCAACCCTTTCACCTCGGCCTCGTAACGCAGGCACTGCAGGTGTAGGCCCCGCGTGCGCGGGTCCAGTTCAATGTGCACCGGTTCGTTGGGCAGGCTGGCCACAAAGTCGTTGAGCAGGCGTGCCGGCACGGCCACCGCGCCTTCTGCCTCGATCTGGCAGCCAATCCAGCAGGTAATTCCCAGGGAGAGATCGGTCGCGGCCAGTTTGAGGCGGCCCTGATCTGTCTCGAGCAGCACCGTGGAAAGCGCCGGTAGCGTGCTGCGGGTGGCCACAGCGTGAGAGACCAGGGACAGCCCCCGTCGCAAATTTTCCTGTAGGCAGATCACGTTCATCAGACATCCCCCTTTGTTATATGCTAACGAGCAGCGAACCCTGCCGGGGTATCCACCCCCGCCCGTCGTTCCCCCATACGGGGGAGATTGGGCTTGTAGGATGGATCACCTGGACGTATTGTACTACATCATGCGCGCGAGTGCAACATATCGTCGGGTGGTGGAAAATATGGTATAATGGGGCAAATGTGGACTAGTTGACAGGAGTTGGGATGCGTCGTCTAATCTCGCTGCTGATACTCGCTTTGTTGGTTCTTTTGCCCGGTGTTGCGGCCACGTTGAGTCGTTGCACGCTGCCCTTGCTGCCTACACCAACCTCCACGCCGACGTTCAGCCCTACCCCCCTACCACCTACGACTACCCCAACTCCCAGTCCCACGCCCACAGCCACACCCAGCCCGTCCCCGACTCCGCTGCCCCTACTCGTGAGCCTGCAGGTGGAGCCACAGCGCCTTTTGCCTGGGCAGCCGCTGTGGGTCCGTTTGGAAAGCTCCCTCCCGCTCAGCACGAATGCATCCCTGGGGTCGACGGCGGTGCGCTTGTTCGCCCAAGAGCCCCACACGTATAGTGCTTTGCTGGGCTTTTCCGTCTGGACCCCAGCCCAGACCCAGACCTTGGCCATTACGGTGAACGACGATCTGGGCCGCCAGCGTGTCCTCAGTGCTAGCATCCAGGTCCTGCCAACCGAATATCCGGTGGAATATATCCACCTTTTGCCCGGGCGCGGTGAGTTGTTGGCGCCAGAGATTACCGAAGCGGAGTGGGCGCGGGTAGAGCCCATCTTTCTTAGCGTGACGGAGGAGCGTCTCTGGGCCGGTTCCTTTATTACTCCCACGCACGGGCGCCTTTCCTCCCTTTTTGGCACGCGGCGTTCCTATAACGGGGGGCCGGTCAACTCGTATCACAGTGGGGTGGATATCAGCAATGTCACCGGCACCCTGATCCTGGCCCCCCAAGGCGGCCGCGTTGTTCTGGCCGAGAGGCTGCGGGTGCGCGGCGGGACGATCATTTTGGATCACGGTTGGGGCGTGCACAGCGCCTATCTGCACCTTTCCGAGATTCTGGTTCAGGAGGGTGAACTGGTGGAGCAGGGCCAGGTCATCGCCCACATGGGCGCCAGTGGACTGGTCACCGGTCCCCATCTGCACTGGGAGATTCGTCTGGGCCTGATCCCCGTGGACCCCTTGGTGTTGGTGCGCTGGGGGGATTTTGCGCCCTAGCCCAGATGCGCTCCAGATGCACCAGTGCCCAGAGGGCCACCAGCAGCACCGCGGCGGCGATGCCATAGCCGGTGGCGATCGCGTCGGACGTCAGTCTGCCTCCATCGGCCCGCAGAACCAGAGTGGCCGTGAGCACGGCCAACATGCCAGAGATAAACCCCAGGACATAGAGCGTGAGCACCGCTTCCCGTTGTCCCATGCCTGAGAGCACCAGGCGGTGGGAGAGGTGATCCTTCCCCGGCGTCGTCGCCGGATTGACCCTCCGGCGCAGGCGCGACAGGGTCACCAGGGTTGTATCGAATATGGGCACCCCGAGTACCAGCAGGGGGATCAGCCAGGTGATGGCGTCGGCATTGGCCGGGAACAGGGGTGCCGGGAAGCGCAGCTTGATGCCCAGCACCGCTAGGACAAAGCCCAACAGGAGGCTGCCGGCGTCCCCCATAAAGATGGTGGCCGTGCCAAAGTTGTAGCGGAGAAAGCCCAGGCAGGCCCCCAGCAGGGCGGCGGCCATGGTCGAGACCAGGTACTGTCCACTGTTGACCGCCAGCAGCAAAAAGAAACCCGCCGCCACCGCGGACACGCCTGCCGAGAGACCGTTCATATTGTCCAAAAAATTAATGGCGTTGGCAATGCCCGCCACCCACAACAGGGTGACGGCGATGTTGAGCCAGGCCCAGGGAAAGATGTTGATGCGCACCCCGCCGAGCAGCAGCACGCCGGCCGCCAATCCCTGCCCCAGGAACTTGATCAGGGGATGCATCCCCCAACGGTCATCCCAGGCGCCCAGGAAGGAGACCAGGCTGGCGCCGATCATGATCGTCAGGAGCTCGCGGACATAGCGGCGCTCGCCCAGGCCGAGAAAGAGCAGGGCCAGGATAAAGCCCAAATAGATAGCCAGCCCGCCCATCAGGGGGATGGGCTGGAGGTGTATTTTGCGGGCGCTGGGCTTGTCCACAAAGCCGATGCGCAGGGCTAGCCAGCGCATCAGTGGGGTGGCCAAAAAAGTGCCGCCCAGCGCGGTGACCAGGATCAGCAGGTCCCGGGCGATACCGTTCATATCGGGCCTCTTTACTCTCGCTTCAGTTGATCCACCAGGGCTTGGGCCTCTACCCGTTTGCTGTCAGGGGCCAGGTTCAGGGCCTCCTCGGCGTACGTCTTGGCCTCATCCAAGCGGCCCAGAGTATAATAGATGTAGCCCAGTTTGTAGTAGGCGTTGTAATTATCTTTGGCCACCTCTAGGACCTGTAGAAAAGCGGGTTCAGCGACGTCGTAGCGCTCCATGAGAAAGGCATAGTTGCCCAGGCGGGTATAGACCTTGCGGACCTCGTCAGCCTGGTCGGTGGGTACATATTGGGCCGCTAGTTGGGCCTGTTCCAGGGCCTGCTCCATGCGCCCCAGTTGTCTGTAGGTGCCGGCCAGATCGTAGCGGGCCTGATAGTCCTGCGGGTTTTCCGCTACATAGGCTTCCATTTGGGTCAGGGCCTGCTCTTGCTGTTGGAGCTGTTGGATAAACGATTGCAAGGCTTCGACGTCCTGGGTCTGGCCCTTCTCTCGGGCGAGTTCCAGGGCCGCTTGGGCCTGTTCCAGGGCCAAGTCGGGTTCGTCAATCTGCTGATAGAGCACGGCCAGGTTCTTGCGGATGTCGAGCGTTTCCTGGTGGGACAGGGCGGATAGGTAATAGTCGACGGCGATTTCGGGTTCTCCCTGGACGATATAGATATAGCCCAGGGCCTGGTAGGCTTGGGCGGCACGGCGGTGGGCGCTTCGGGTCTGGGCCGGTTTGTCCTGTCCCTCCAGGCGGGTCAGGGTGGCCTCCTCCTTGTCGGCAGCGTCCTGATAGCCGGCGATCATGGGGGCCAGTTCCCCGCCGGCCGCGACAAACTTGATGCGGGCCTCGGCCTGGGCGTCCGAGAGCAGGTTGGGTTTCATGCGTACCCCGGCACCGTACATCAAGGAGGCCTCGGCCGGCATCTCGAGCGTGCGATAGAGGTCGCCCGCCAGCAGGTAAGTGTCGTCGTACTTTTCGTCGAGAAAGAGCGAGTACTGCAGTTCGGCTGCGGCCAGGACCAACAGGCCGCGTTGGTAGTTGCCCTCCAGCAGCAGTTGCTGCGCCTGCTGCCGGTAATCCTCTACCAGGGGCAGGTGGGTATCGCCGCTGCGCCCCCCCGAACTTGAGTGAAACTGTCCCCACTGCTGCAGCCAATCTAAACCTGTCTGGCCGGCCATTTCCTGGATCTTGGCGCCGGCGCCGGCCGCCGTCAGGTAAGCTCGGGCCAGCCGGTTACGCAGATCGGCGTTATTGCGGGTCAGCGAGATGGCCTGCTCGCCATAGGCGATGGCCCGTCCTAGTTCCTCCGCCTCGCGGGAGCCGGCAAACCAGGCCAGGTAAAGGGCGGAGAGATTGCGATAGTGGTCTGTGTTCAGCGGGGAAAGGTCCCGGGCCTGCACGATGGACTGCTGGGTGCTGGCAAAGTACTCTTGTTGTTCGGCATTGTTCGCGGCTACTTGGGCCCCGTTCAAATAGACCTGGGCCAACGACAGGTAGTAAAAATCCTCCCGGGGGACCAACGAGATGGCCCGGTGCAGGCTGTTCAGGCTGTCCTCAGCAAATTCAGCGGCCTGGTTGGCATAGCGCTGGGAGAGGGCCTGGTCTGGGATCACCGTGGCCTGTTGCCGATAGGCTTGGGCTTGGGCCTCCATCTGCTTGGAGCGCCAGAAGAGGATGTCGGCCCACATGGGCTCGAGGTGCAGGCGCACGGACAGGACGAGGCCGGCCAGCGCGATGGCCAGGTAAGCCACGCTCCAGCCCGTGGGCAGGCCCTGCGAGCTGAAGCGGCGGGAGCGGCGGCGGGAGCGCCGCGCAGGGGCTGGTTCGACCGTGCTCTCCGTCGACCCATTCGTCTGCTCGATAATCGTTTGGCTAAAGGGCTCCATAAAGCTCAGGGCCAGGGCCATGCCGATGCCCACCCACATATACATACGGGTGGAGACGATGGGGATTCCGGTGAGGGACTCGACAAAGTGGGCCGTCCCCAGGGCAAACAGGGCCACCAGGAGGGCCTGGTTGTGAAAACCCTTGGCCCGCCGCAGCAACTGCCAGACCAGGACGAAAAAGCTGATAAAGTAGAAAAAGTAGGCGGCCAGGCCCAGGGCACCCATGGTCACCAGTTCGTCAATGATGGCGTTGTGGGCGCGGTCGGGCGAGGCATTGCGCTTTTCCACGTGGGCCAGTTCCGGCGGATAATAAGGGTTATAGGCCACGTGCATGGCCTCTGGACCGAAACCGATCAGGGTGCGCAGGGGATGGGACTTGATCATGCCCACCGAGCCCTCGCCAATTTCGTCGCCGAACCAGATCAGGATGCGTACTTTGCCGGTGCCCTCGCTGGCCTCAAAGATCATGCCCAGCCGGCCCAGGTAGGGGATCTTTTTCATGGGCTCGAGTTGTTCCTGGACAAAGGAGGCCACCTGGGGGTGGTCCATTACCAGGTCGCCAAGCAGGGGCGTGTTGGGCAGGTTAAAGATGGCCAAAAAGACCACCCCCAGCGCAGCGATGACAAGGATGGCGCTCGTCCCCCAGCGTACCTGGCGTCGCCAGGTCCACAGCAGGGCAAAGACGAACAGGCTGGCGAGCAGCCCGGTCAGGGGGCCGCGGCTCTGGGTCAGCACGATGCAGATCAGTTGGATGCCGGCCAGCACCAAATAGCCCGCGAATTCGGCCATGTAGCCGATCCGGCCGCGGATGCGGGCCGAGGTCACCAGCAGACAGGAGGCGAAAAAGACCAGCAGGGCCACCAGGTAGAGCGGCCACTTGGTGGGGTAGGGTGAGGTGGGCAGGTAGGCCTTGATCGCCACAAAGAGAAAGAGGCTCTGCAGCAGCAGCAGGATGTATACGGCGTTGGACCAGAGCGCATCGCTGCCCCAGGAGAGGCTGGCATGCTGCCGGCGGCTCAACAGGGCCAGGCCGCCCAGTCCGATCAAGTAGCCGGCCCAGGCAAAACCGTTGATGCGGGTCGCCTCGACAAAGAGCAGCACGGCGGCCCCGACCACGACCAGGACCATAGCGGCCTGGTGAGCTTGGGGGCGCCAGCGCTTGCCGATGAGGGTGATGACCAGATAGACAACAGCTGGCAGGACGAGGGTCAACAGCGCTACGCCGGCGAACAAGAGCAGGTTCTGGCCATAGTTGGGCCAGATTTGTTCGGCCGCCGTCAGGTTGCCCGCCTCCTTCAGTTGGGCCTGCTGCACCGACAGCGCGATGGGCGTGATGATCAAAATGGCCGCCAGCACAACCGCGCTGCCCCCCCAGAGCAGGCCAGGATACAGCGACCCCAGGATGGGGCTGTGCTCGTCCGGGGTTTGTTCGGGGGCAGGGCTGTTTCGCAGCCGGTCCCAACTGTTCAGTAGGCGGTATCCGGTAAGGGGCAGAATCATGATCAGGTAGGCCGCGATAAAGATGGCGTTACCCATCGTCGAGGCCACCCGGCGCTGCACGTCGCCCATCCAGGGCAGGGGATCGACGCCAAATTTCTGCACGACCCCATAGAGGGCGGAGGGTATACTGGACAGCAGGATGACGCTGACCAGGCGTTCTAGCTGTTCCCGCCGCCGCAGGTTAAAGGCCAGGACGAAAAAGAGGCCAATGTAGGCCATGACGGTCAGGGTCCCCTGTTGGCGGACATAGCCGCCGTAAAAGCTGGCCGTAGGAAAGACCGAGCCGATGGTGGCGATGATGTGGACGAGGACATAGACCAGGGCCGGGACGACCATCGCCGTGCGCAGGGCGTCGCGCCAGGAGTCGCGCAGGGCATAGCCGGCCGCCACCAGGGCCAGCCCGATGCCGCCGGAAAGTATAAAGGTAAAGACGGCGCCAAAAAGGCCCGATGTAATGCGCGCGGCCGTCGTCGGCGCCTCCGCGTCGGCCATCCCCTCCAGGGGATTCTGCCAGCTAATAAAGCCCAGCACGAACAGGGTTACGGCCAGGACGGCGCTGATGCCGACAATAATCCAAATCGCCCGCCGCCACCAATCGGTCTGCTGCAGGCGGAGGCGGTTTTCCTCCAGGACGCGTATGGCCCACACGGACAACATCATGGTAACCAGAGTGCGTAGAATCAGCGCTTTTTGCGGCTCAAAGATGCGGCTGTCCTTGGTATAGATGTTGAAATAGAGGGTGACCAGCACCACCGCTAACAACCACCCTCCCTCCAAAAGGATGTCACACCAACGACGCAGTCTTGTAGACACGTTCTTATACCTCCTTGCTGACCGTGGATGGGTCCAATGGATGCCGGCCTACCGGGAAGCACTGCCGGCCTTGGCTAAGCCGGGAACAAGGCTTTGCGCTGTTGCGCTTGTTCCCAAATCTGCCGGGCGCTCTCCCGGTGGACCGTACTGTCCGCCGAGCCGGCCAGCATGATGGCCAACTCGGCTAGCCGCCCTTCCCCCTGTAAATTCCTGACCAGGACCGTGGTACGGCCGTCCAATACTTTTTTTTGCACGGAAATGTGCGACTCGGCATAGGCTGCGACCTGTGGCAGGTGCGTGACACAGATCACCTGATGGTGCCGGGCCAGTTCCCACAATTTCTCGCCCACGACGTCGCCACTGCGCCCGCCCACGCCTACGTCAATTTCGTCAAAGATCAGGATGGGGGTCGCATCGGCCTCCGAAAGAATGCTCTTGATGGCCAAAAGAAGCCGCGAACTCTCCCCTCCCGAGGCGATCCGGGCCAAGGGGCGGGGCTCCTCCCCCGGGTTCGGGGAGACCAGAAACTCGACTCGATCGATGCCGCTGGCATCAAAGCTGTAACGATCCACCGGAAAGGAATCCTGCCCATCCACCGGCAGGCCGTCCGCAGCCAGCGTTCGTTCGATTTCTACGATAAAGGTACTGTCGGCCATGTTCAGGTCGGCCATGACCGCCTCAACGGCCTGCCCCAGGCGAGAGGCCGCCTGCTGCCGTTGAAGTGAAAGGCGGCCGGCCAATTGGCCCAAGTGCTCCAGCAGTTCGGCCTCCTGCTGGCGCTGCTCCAGCAGGTGCTCCTCGCTGTGCGTCAGTCCCTCCAACTCTTGCCGGGATCGCTCCGCTGTCGCCAGTACCTCCTCAATCGTCGGTCCGTACTTGCGCTCCAACTCGCGAATCAGGATGAGGCGCTCCTCCACTTCCTCCAGCCGGCGTGGGTCCAGGTCCAGGCGGTCCCGATAGGTCCGCAGGGTGTGGGCCACATCCTCCACCTGGCTGCACAAGGCGCGCAAAAGTTCCTGCTGGGGGGCCAGTTCCGGATCCAATTGGGCTCCGGTCTCGATTTCCCGCGCGGCCATTCCCAACAGGTCCAGTACACCGCCCGTCGAATGGGTCGAGCGGGCGTCGCTGCCGTACAGGATGCGGTGCAGCCGTTCCACGACCTCCAGCAGGCGCGTGCCGTTCTGCAGGCGCTGCCGCTCCTGCCGCAGGGCCTCCTCTTCCCCCGGGCTCAGTTGGGCCGAGTCGATCTCTTGCAGCACAAAGTTGAGCTGATCGATGCGCTCGGCGTGGTGGGCCTTTTCTCGCTCCAGTCCGCGGATTTGCCCCCGCAGTTCGCGCAGTTGGGCGATGCCCTGGGCGAGCTGCTGGCGCAGGGGGGCCACCTCTGCGTAGTGGTCCAGCAGGTCCAGGTGGTGGCGCACCCGGAACAGCGAGAGGTGCTCGCTCTGCCCGTGAATGTCCACCAGGATCTCGCCAATCTCGCGCAGCAGGCCAATGTTGACGGCCCGGCCGTTGACCCGGCCCAAGCTGCGGCCGGTGCTCTTGACCTCCCGGTAGAGGATCAGGTTCTCGTCGTCCTCGTCGCCCAGCAGGCCGTATTCCGCCAGCAGGGGCTGCAGCAGGGGCGTCATGGAGGCGTCCAGGGCGATCACGCCCTCGATCTCGGCGTGGTCGGAGCCGGTGCGGACCATGGTGCGGTCGGCCTTGCCGCCCAGCAGTAGGTCCAGGGCGTCGATAATGATCGACTTGCCGGCCCCGGTCTCGCCGGTAAGCACGTTCAACCCGCAGTGCAGGGACATGTCCAGCTCTTTGATCACGGCAAAATTGCGAATGCGCAGTTCTGAGAGCACGGCTCTACTCCCCAATCCGTTCGTAATCGTCCCCCAGGATGATGACGATATCCGCGCTGCCCGAGACGCTCTCCCCCACCTGGACGTGCTCGGCTTCGACGCCCAGCAGCTCGCCCAGGAAATTGCGGGTGAAGGGGTGGTCGTCGCTATCCAGGATCAGGGTGTTCGTATAGACGCCCTCGGCGTTGCCGAATTCCACCACGTTGATGTCGTAGCCGCGCAGATCATTGGCCACCTGCTGGGCGCAGCCGGTGCACCAGAGGGTGCCGTTGAGCACGATCACCCGGGCGCCCTCCTGCAGCAGCTTGCGCCGGGTCGGGCTGGTGGTCATCTCGTCGACCATGCCGGCCAGGCAGGCCGAGTTGTAGCCCAGGTCGGAGCCATCCAGTTCGTACAGGCAGTCCCAACCCAGGGCATAGGTTTCGATCTGGTTGCCATCGATTTTGGGGGCCAGTTGGGCTAGGGCCAGCAGCGTCTTGAGGGACATGTCGGTCTTGAAGCTGTCGCCCACCGTCCGCAGCAGTCCGTCGACGTACTCGGAGCCCAAAAAGAGATCCTGGAGCTTGATCTGGCGCAGGGCCTTGTCCCGGATGGCCAGCAGGATCTGCTGCTGGCGCTGGTTGCGGCCAATGTCGGTATCGACGTGGCGGGAGCGGGCGTACTGCAGGGCCGTGCGGCCGTCCATGTGCTGCAGGCCGGCCGGGATATAGATGCGGGTGTAGCGATAGTCCTCGGTGGGATATTCGTTGTCCAGCAGGGGGAAGGGTACGTCAACCGTGACCCCGCCGAGGTGGTCGATGATGCGCTCAAAGCCCTGGAAATCCACCTCGATGTAGTGGTGGATGTTGAGACCGGTCATGTTAGCGACCGTGCGCATGGACAGCAGCGGGCCGTGCCCCTGCTCGTCCCCCTCGCCAAAACAGTAGGCGGCGTTGATCTTGTTCAAGCCGTGTCCGGGGATCTGCACCCGCACGTCCCGGGGGATGGAGAGCATGGTGGCAAAGCGGTGGTTGGGGTCAATGTGCACCACGATATTGACGTCGTTGCGTACGCAGGTCTCGCCCTCGCGCTTGTCCACCCCCAGCAGGAGGATGTTGATAGGGGTATCCAGGGGGTCCACCGTCGGCGCGGGGGTGCCGGTCACCGGCACCGGCGTGGCGATGGGATTGTTGTCGCCGATCAGGTTGCCGATGCGGTTGTAGGCCTGCCAGGCCAGGGAGCCGGCCCCCACCAGCAGGAGCAGCAGGACGACCAACAGGACGTAGCCGACGCCCCCACCTCCGGCATGTGGGGGGCGCAGGGTGGGGCGTCTTCCCCGGCTGGCAGAGGTAGTAGCGCCGCCCAGATTGCCCCTGGCCGGCTTGAGGGGGCGCGGTTTGCTTTTTCTATGTTTGTACGACCCAGCCATACAGTACTCCATAGCTTTCGATGGCCTCATTATACCACAACCCTGCCAAACCCGCACCTTCCCTCGGCGTTCCACTGGACGGGAACGCCGGCCTATGCTACAATGGGCCCCAGGGTGATCGGTGCCCACTTTTTGACCGCGATGCGGGCAGGAAGAATCCCCCCCCTGCCAGGACGGAACCGTGGACGAGAGAACTCTGGTCGTGCTGCTGATCGAGGATAATCCGGCCGATGCCACGCTGATGCAGATCTTGTTGGAGGAAGAGCCGCCCGGGGCCTATCCGGTCGCCAGCGGCGGCTTTACCCTGGAGCAGGCCGAACACCTCTCCAGCGGCCTGGAGCGCCTCCGCCAGGGCGGGGTCGACCTGGTCCTGTTGGACCTGGGCCTGCCCGACAGCAGTGGGCTGGACACTTTTTACGCCGTCCAGGAGCAAGCGCCGCACCTACCCATCGTGGTCCTCACCGGGCTGGACGATGAGCGCCTGGCCAGGCAGGCCATTCGATCGGGGGCGCAGGACTATTTGCTCAAGGGCCGGGTGGATGGCGAACTGCTGCTGCGCTCGCTCTGCTATGCCCTGGAGCGCAAACGGGCCGAACAGTCGCTGCGCCGTTACGGCCGGGAGCAGGCCACCCTGTACGCCGTCTCCTCCGCCGTCAATGCCCTGTTAGACCCCGACGAGCTGCTCCAGGAGATGCTGGACCTGATCCTGCCGCTCTTTGGCGCACCGGCCGGCTGGGTGACCCTGCCCGGGAATACCCTGGACGACCCGCCGCAGGTGCCGGCCTCGTTGGGAATTCCCCAGGAATTTCTGGAGGCGGAGAGCGCTCTTCCTCTGCGCGAGTGCCCTGTCTGCAGCAAAATGATCGAGCAGGGCGCCCGCTTGAGTGCCCCCCAGTTCCTGACCGAGTGCCTGCGCCTGCCGGCCGGGGTCCGGGAACGGGCCCCCTTTCGGTGCCATGTGAGTATTCCTCTCAGTGCGGCGGAGGAGGTCCTGGGCCTTTTGAACATCGCCTGGCCGGCCGAGCGTCCCTATACCGAGGCCGAGGGCAGCCTGCTGTTGAGCGTGGGCCGCCAGATTGGCATGGCCCTGCATAACGCCCAACTCTACCAGGCTGCTCGCCAGGT
>JAFGKG010000049.1 GCA_016928715.1 Chloroflexia bacterium | reverse complement strand
GGCACTCGGTGACAACCCGCACCAGGAAATCGTCCCGATCCTGGCCGCAGGCATTGCTGCCGGTCAGAACAATCGTGTACGTTCCCGATCCCCATCGGGATAGTTTTGCCAAAACGCTTCCGGTTCTTGCCGAAAAGTCGATGCATCCTCGTGCCTCCTTGTATGCTTCCAGCCTCATCTGTAAGCATAGGATAACACAGAACTATCTCGAAACTCTCTCGAAAGTGGCAGAGGGTGTGACAGGGAAGGCGTGAAACATGAGGGCGTGAAACATGAGGGACGCGCTACTCGATCTGGCCGGCCTCGCGCAGGGCGGACAGGTCGCGGTGGATCGTGCGCGGGCTGACCCCCAGGGTCTCGGCCAGGTGGGAGACCGTGGGGGCGGCCCCCTGGGCCTGGGCCTCGTGCAGCAGGCGCAGCAGGCGGGCCCGGCGCAGGCCTATGGCTCCCTGGGCCTGCTTGAGAGCCGCGTCGGGCGGCCCGGCGTCCACCGTCCAGGCGACCCGGATCGATTGATCGCCGCCGGCAGCCGGCAGCCGGCGGTAAAGCTGCCCCGAAGCCGGGGCCAGCCCACGGGCGTACAACTCTTGCATCAGACGGCGGGTGGTGGGATTGCGCCGGAACATGGCCTGACGGGCCGCCTCGTCCTCACATTGGGCCGCCTGGGCCAACAAGAAATCCAAGGCCCGTCTCAAATAGACGGACACCTTGTCCTCCTGGCCCAGCCCGTCCAGGACCATGGCGTGCGCGTAATAGACCTCTACGGCAACCTCGCTGGAGGTCTCGGTCTCGATCATTGCGCCCAGCGCCCGCTGGGTGTACTCCAAGGCTCGATTGTACTGGCCCAGGCCCAAACAGGCCAGCCCCTGGTAGGCCAACATCTCGGGCTGATAATCCAGCTCCCCCAACACTTCGTGCAAAGCGTAGGATTTGAGCAGGGCGTCCAGCGCCGCCTGGTATTGGCCATCCACCCAGCGGGCATAGCCTAAAAAGTGCCAGGCCGCGGCCTCCCAAAGCTGGAAGCGCTGCTCCTGCAGCACCCGCACCGCTTCCTCCAGGGCCGCAACAGCCTGGGGAGCCTGGGCATCGTCGTGATAGAGCAGGGCGGCGCCCCAATGATAGGTGTTGATGGCGATACGGACGGGGTCACCCAACTCCCGGCAGATCGCCCGCGCCTGCTCCAGCGCCCGCAGCGAGTCAGCGGCCTGGCCCAGCTCATCATAGGTGACCGCCAGGTTATGCAGCGCCGCTGCCTCCTGCTGCTGCAGGCCCAAATCGCGCCAGAGGGCTAACTCCTCCTGGCGGGTACGCAGTGCAGCCCGCAGTTCGCCACGATTATCCTGGACGTTGGCGATCCCGTGCAGGGCCTCGGCCAACTGGCGGCGAAAGCCGTGTTCAATGGCGCGGGTGCGCGCCTCTTGGAAATGGGCGATGGCCTGGGGCATCGGATACGCAGAGCGGCCGGACACGACCAAGGCCCGGGTGATGTCCAGGGGGGATCCATAGGCGCGGGCCAGGTTCAAGGCCTGCGCCGCGCTGCCAAAGGACCGCGCCATCTCGCCCTGGTAGTTCCGATAGGTTCGGGCCAGGATCAACAGCGCCCGCAGTTCCGTGGGCCAGTCGCCATCCTGGTGCGCCTGCAGCAGCGCCTGCGTTGCCCCCTCGTGGGCCCCCTCCATCTCGCGCCGCTCCAGGGCCAGGCGTGCCCGGCGCACCAGGCAGGGAGCCTGCAGTGGACAATCCGCCAACAACTGCGCCGCCTGTTCGTAACGCTCGAAAAACAGGGCCCGGTCAATCTCCAAAAGGCGGGCGTAATCCACAATCGGGTCAGGATGGCGCTGCAAATGCTCCAGGCAGCGGGCCACGGCCGGCAGGTCCGCCCGCTCCAGGAACTCCTGCCCCTGCCGCAGTACGTCCTGGGGAGAGCCCTCCAGGGGAACCTCGGCCGCAACCGAGAACAAGGAGGCCACACTGGTCCGCCGGATGGCCTCGGCCAGGGACTGCGTCGCCGGATCGGGCTCGACCCCCAACTCGCCGGCGGCCAGGGCGACAAAGCGTTCGTGGGCGGCCAGGGCGGCCCCGCGCCGGCCCAAGGCCTGATAGGCCCGCATCAGGGTGCGCAGGGCCGGCTCGTCGTAGGGCTCCAGGCGGGCCAGGCGCTCCGCGTACGGCAGCGCCCGCTCAAACTGCTCCTGCTGGAGCAGGGCCTGACCAAGCCGCTGCAGCAAATGCACCTGCTGCAGGTAGAGAGTCTCCCGCTCCGCTACCAGCCATTCATCCGGCACCCCGGGCAGTAGATCGCCTCGGTACAGGGCCAGGCCCGCGATCCAATCCGGCGCCGCGGAACTCTGCGCCGCCTGGCGAAAGGCCTCCACGTCCAGCCAGCGGGACTCAGCCGGCAAATGGATCTCCTGCGGGCTGCTCTCCAGGGCCAGGTCGGGTAAATCCCGGCGCAGCAGCCACAGCAGTTGGCTCAGCCGCTTGCGGCCGACTTCCTCGGCCATCTCGGGAAAAAGCAGGCCGAGCAGGCACTCGCGGCGCAGGGGTCCCGGATAAAGGAGTAGAGCCGCCAACAGGCCCTGCGTACGGAGAGGGGGCAGGTCCACCTGCGGCCCGGGCCATTCAACACTCAACTCGCCCAACAAGTAAAAAGCCGGGACGGAGGACGTCACCCTACCCCTTCCTGCCCCCAGCAAGCCACAGGCCCAGGGCGGCAAGCAATAGCCCCCCGGAGCCAAACAGGATCACCTGGCTGGCCCAATCCTGGGAAATGGCCAAAAAGAAGAGGACCAGAGCCAACGCCACCGCGATAAAGGCGGCATATTTTAGAATGATGGGAACAGGGATCTTGGCCGCTTCCTTCAAAATATCGGCCTGCCGAAGGGTTTCGTCCGCCCGATCGTCTTGAATCTTTTGTAGAACCCCCAGGCTGGCCAGGCGCTCCGCATCATCTCCCTCCAAAGAGTCGAGGGGCACATCTATGGCCCGCTCCCCGAGGATTTTCTCCAGGGCCCGCACAGCCGTCCAACGCACATTGCTGTTCTCGTCATGGCGCGCCCGCAACAAGGCGTTGAGGGCCCGCTCGGATTCGATTTGGCCCAGGGACTGGGCGGCCTCCATGCGTACCTTCCAGTCCTCAGCTTCGAGAGACTGAATAAGCTTGTCAATGTCCTGAGGTGTCTTGATCTCATCGGTTCCTGTGTCCATATTGCTTGCACCTTCCTTTACGGTATACGTGGACATAAGAATTTCCGGGGGCAGATGCCCCTCAGAATGACTTGGGCACTATGTGCCCTTCCATTATACTAGAGAGCGGAGGAAAGAGCAACTCTCGGGCTCTCACGCTAATTTGCGCTCCGGCCATTTTATGCTATACTAGCATGGCAGCCAGGCAGTGTGACAGTTATGTTATCTTGAAAAAG
>JAFGKG010000048.1 GCA_016928715.1 Chloroflexia bacterium | reverse complement strand
GGGCAGCTCTGTACTTTGGTCCCGGCTGCTCCAGATACGGCCAGAAACAGCATGGCCAACAGGGTCAGACTGGCGAGTCCTGGGTTTTTCATGAAGCGCTCCTTTCTATGGGGGTGGCTTTCTCAGGGTTGCCCTATGCCACCGTTCGCTGACGGCTATAGCGTTGGGCGGTACGGCCGAGTTGTCTTTGCCAGGAGGTTGTACGGGGAAGAGTTTGTTCTGGCAGGGTAGGGTTATTATATCACGATTGGCCGGACTTTCCAAATCAAAGCGAAAGTTGGTGATGCCTGGATACACGAGGGGGGGGGCGCCGGGCCAGCTACCTGCCTTCCCGCCTGTAGTTGTTGACACTGAGTGCGGTCTAACATATACTATCTGTGGAGGCCAGTTCTGGAAAGCGGGCTAGGGAGGTTTGGGGACAAGACGCCTTGAAGGAGGATCCTGTGGATATTCACGCTTCGGATGTCTATGCCTATTACCATCCCAGCCCCTGCGAACTCCGGGTTTTTCTGCGTCACCAGAATCTAGTGCCGGAGGCTGATGCTGGCCCCTATCAACAGTGGCTCTCCCAACGTGGTAGAGCGCACGAGATTGCGCACCGCAATACACTTCCGAATGTCCACGACCTCGGCAGTATTTCACCGGCCGACAAGGTGAATGAAACGCTTCGGGCAATCCGGGGGCGCGCCGCGACGATCTACCAAGGGCGGCTTGAGGTGGACATTGATCTGGGCGGCCCCTGCCATGTGATTGGCGAACCAGACTTTCTTATCCTCATGGGGGATGGATACGGCATCCGCGATTCCAAGAGCATCAAGGAACTGGGAACATCGGGGCATCCCGATGTCCGGGCGCAGCTGCAAATCTATGGCTGGCTGTACGAGCAGGTGATCGGCAAAGAGCCAGTTGCGCTAGAGGTCCATTGTGGAACCGGGCAGATAGAATCCCTTCCGTTTGATCGGCAAGCTGCTGTGGACGAGATCGGCCGGTTGGTCTCGCTCAGGTCGGCCACGCAGCAGCCCTACAGCCCATTGGGGTGGTCCAAGTGCTCGGCTTGCGGCTTTTTTGCCCACTGCTGGCCGGAAGCCGAGACCGGGAAAGACGTGGCCTTGCTGCCCAGCGTTCAGCAGTGGCTAGCGCGAGCACTACGGGATAGCGGTGTCCGAAGCTATGAGGATCTCCTGAATCAGTACGGGCAAGAGTCCCTGGCAGGATTCTCGGGACACGACGGTCGGCGCCAGAAACATGTCAGCGAAGATCGGGCAAGAAAGATTCTACAAGAGGCGCGGGCGTTTGTCTCTGGCCAGGAGATCGTGCTGAGCAAACCGACTCTCCCGGACAGCTCAAACTATGTGATGTTGGACCTTGAAGGGTTGCCGCCACAGTTCGGCGAAGAGGAGTGGGTGTTTCTCTGGGGGCTCCAGGTCTTTGGCGACCATCCCAGCGACTACTTGGCGGCCTTTGCCCTCGACAGGACCGAGGAGCAGGCTGCGTGGGAAGAATTCCTCGCTATCACCGGCGACCTGTTTGAAGAATACGGGGCGGACCTTCCCTTTGTGCACTGGCATCATTACGAGCGCGTCAAGTTGCAGCACTATATCAGCCGCTTTGGGGACATCGATGGGGTTGCTGCTCAAGTGGCAGACAACCTCTGCGACCTGCTGCCCATCACCAAGAAGTCGTTTGTCCTCCCCCTGCCAAGCTATAGTCTCAAGGTCGTGGAGGAGTATCTGGGCTTCCGACGATCGTGCCCTGGACTGCACGGGGACTGGGCGATGGCTCAATACGTTGCCCTGCCGGGGATTGCTAACAAGGCGAGGCGCGATCAAGTGATTGCTGAGATTTGTACCTACAATCGGGAAGACCTGGAAGCTACCTGGCACGTCTTTAGTTGGCTGATGAAACAGTAGTGATCTTGACAACCAAGTAGCCCCTCACCCACCCCAACGCACCGCCAGGCAGACGAGCCCCACTACCTTCCCCCACCCCTCACGCCACCCCCACCGCCTCTTCCACCTCGATCTCATCGAGCAGCGCCTCGATCTTGGCCACGCAGCGCGCACTCCTCGCCGGATCCACCCGCTGCAGCAGCGCCAGGTGCAGCGCGACGGCCTCGACGAACAGGGCAAAGCCCTCGTCGCTCTGCAATGAGGGGTCGGCGCCGGCCAGCGCCTGGCCCTGGCGGGCGAGGCGTTGCCAGCGGTGGTGCAGGGAGAGGGGGAAGGGGTGGCGGTCGAGTAGGGTTTGGCTGTGCTGTAAGAAGGTTTGGAGGGTGGGCATGGGGGCCTCCTTATTGATAGGTGGTCGCAAGCATTAGTTCTCGTTGTTGTTTCACAATACTCATTATACAGTTATAATCTGAATTAGTCAAGTGTTTTCGGATATGATCTTATCAGTTAGCAACGGAAATATTGGTATGAATTAAGATGATATCTTGTTTACAACTCTCACCTGAAAAAGTACAATATATATACTATGTCAGAAGAAATGGGTGCTATGCTAAAAATGTTGCGCCGAGAGCATGAGCTGACCCAAATGCAGTTGGCCGAGCAGCTCGGGGTAACCCATCAGCATATCAGTGATGTGGAGCGAGGTCGTGCCTTTCCTTCACTCCAACTCCTTATCAAGTGGGCCAATACCATTGGGGCCAACTTTCTAACCCTGCTTAGAAAAGCCGGTCTTGTAGGAGAAGGGACCATCTCTATGGAACAAGAGTCCGCAGCGCTATTTGAGGAGAGCCCCAAGTTTGCGGAGTGGTTCAATATGGCCCGCCAGTTGGCTCAACGCAATCCGGCCCAACTCGGAGAGGTGATCCGCTATACCAAGTGGCTGCTGGAGCAGGAGGAGCATAGCGAGTAGGCATAAAGATGATGGGTTGGAGAATGCCAGGGGCCCCTCTTGCCAGATGGCGGTTTCTTGCGATTAAGCAGCGGTGTCTCGGCAAGGAGGGGGCACCGCCTTTTCTGGGTGTGTTGATGGATGGCCGGTCGGGAGTGGCGGTGTTGTAACGAAGGCAGAGAATGTGTCGGGGAGATTTCCGGGGTTAACCTATGAGCATGACCGACCTTTTCGTCGAACTCGTCGTCATTGGCGTTGGCGCCTCCGTGTGGGTGTTGTTGCTGATTTTTAGCGCCTTCGGCTACACCTGGCTCCCCTACGACCAACTGGGTTCTCCACTGCTCTTGCTCCCGGCGCTTTCGCTGGTTTACGTCCTGGGCATTATCATCGATTACCTGGCCAATCAGATCTTTCGGTTGTGGGCGCATCCCCTGCGCCTGCGCCACTTTAAGGATCACGACGCCTACCACAAGGCCCGCACCTATGTGTACAGCCATGCGCAGGAAGCGGTGATCGACCTGTTCAAGTACGGGCGCAGCCGCATGCACATCTGTCGTTCGTGGAGCCTGATCTGGGCGCTGCTGGCTCTGACAGCGCCCATCTTTGTTTGGACGCGGCTGCCGCAGTTGGGCCTTTCCGCTCAAATCAGTCTCTCCTTGGTATCTCTGCTCGGCTTGGGGGCTTGCAGCCTGGTGACCTGGCTGGCCTGGCGCCGGTTAGTGGGCACGGATTACCGGCGGTTGGCGGAGACGTATGTGTTGTTGGTGAAAGAGCAGGGGAGTGGTCGGGGTGAGGCGGTGGGGAAGGAAGATCTTTGACCTCTACGTGGCGCTGGGATATAATGAGCGTAACCAATGAAGACGTCGGTGCTTTCAGTGAGGCCTACGGGTAACCGAGGCGAGCACCACTGTTTTGGCAATGATCGTCTGACATAGGGGACCAGTGCCGGCAACGGCACTGCCGGGTTTTGTTTCTGGGGAAACCATGCAATCTCCTGCCACAGAAGCGGCAAAGCAAGCCCAACGCGACCGGGACGCCTTTGAGCTGGCCCGATCCTACCTGCTGCAACTGGAAGGGGTTACTCCAGCGATCCTGGATATGCACCTGACCTGCGACCCGGAGCACCCAGCGACCCTGAACGAAATCTACAAGGAATTGCTCAAGGCAGCCCAAACGCCGAATATGATGCCCACGGTGATCAGCAGGGCTATTGGAGGACTGGATCGACTGGGGCCTTTTCTGGGCGGGTTTGATCCCCAGCTCGTGGCCCAGAAGTATCAGGATTGGCCGGGGCTATTAGACGATATCGTCGAGCAACTCCAGCCGAGGGGCAAGGTCCGCCGCACCCAGCGAAGCATCTGGCCCCGTTTTTGCCGTACCGTGATCAGCGGAGCCCGCTTTCTGACGCAATTCCAAGATGCCCGGGATTTTCTCCAGTGGGTTGACTATTTCGATCAGGATGATCGAGTCCGGCCGGCCCTGCCGATGATGCTGGCCCGCGAGGTCGAGGGGGTAGGCTTTCCCGTCGCTTGCGACTTTTTAATGGGGTTGGGCTATCCCAACTTTGGCAAGCCCGATGTGCATCTGAAAACGATCTTTGTCGGCCTTGGCTTGAGCGCGACCGATGACGACTATGATGTGTTCAAGGCGATGCTCCGGGTCGCCCGGCACGCCGGTGTTACCCCCTATGCTGTGGACAAGGCCTTCTGGCTGATCGGCAGCGGCAACTTTGACCAGGCCGGCCTGCAGGTCGGGGGGAACCGTGAGGCGTTTATGGCGTATGCGTTGGAACGATTAGAATAGGAGTCTCTATGCCCGCCAACAACACCGAAATCGAAAAGCGACTCTGGGAAGCCGCCGACGAGCTGCGGGCCAATTCGCGGCTGCGCTCGGCGGAATATTCGGTCCCCGTCCTGGGGCTGATCTTTTTGCGTTACGCCGACCACCGTTTCGACCAGGCCCAGCAAGAGGTCGAGGCTGACCTGGCCGCCTCGACCAGGCGCCGGCAACGCCCGGCCCGGCCCGCCGATTATCACGCCCGCGGGGTGCTCTATTTACCTGATGAGGCCCGCTTTGCCCGCCTGGTTGCGCTGC
>JAFGKG010000047.1 GCA_016928715.1 Chloroflexia bacterium | reverse complement strand
TTCCAATTGCCCTTACCTTTGTTCAAAAGTGATAATTTTGGGCCGTTTTGAATGGTTTGGCCCCTGATTGTGCAATTGTTACGCTAGGAGTTTGGCTCGAAACTCCTAGAAGTTTGGCTCGAAACTCCTAGAAGTTTGATCCGAAACTCCGCCGAGTCTGGCTCGGACTTGGCCGTGGCAGCCGGGCCCGGTTACTCCTGGCCCAGGGTGCCATGCTCCTGGTACTGTTGGAACAATTGGCCCCAGGGGGTGGCCTCTCGCCAATGCTCGTAAACCTTTTTGTACTTGAGCGGCCACTGTAGGTAGTCGTGGTTGAATTCGGAGAGAAAGATAGGGATGGCCACCAACGGGGTGCGCAGGACCAGTTTTTGCAGCACCCGGGTGGGACCGTACCAGGCCATCCAGGCCAGAAAGCGGTGAAAGTTGTAGCCGACGTCGAACTGCCAGTCCTCGTCCGCCAGGTCGCTGTCCCCGACCCATTCGATCTGGCGGACGTCGCCGACGCCCAGTCCGCGCTCGTGGCCCAGCCGGATGTACTTGATGCTGAGGGGGTCAAAGCCCATCAGCTTGGCCGCCACGGCGTCGATGGCCACCTGGTCGGCCGAGGCCAGGATGACGTTCTTGACGACCGGCTCCATGGTGCGCGGGCCGGGGCCGTTGCCGGCCGTGGTGCCGTCCATGACGGCAAGAATGCCGGGGTGGATCTCTTTTTGGATGGTCAGCAGGTCGATGATGGTCTGGTGGATCCAACTGTGGGTGTAGTGGCGGTGGGTGTTGAGCAGCCCGCCAAAGGCGTTTTTGATCGCCCCGGTGGTCTGAGTATACATATGACACTTGGTCGTGGGCAGATGTACAATGTTTTTCCCAAAGAAATAGTCCGGCAGATAGATGCCCTCGGGATAGATCTGGGGCAGCACCAGCAGCTCCCCCCGGGGAGTGTAGGGCACCCATTTCATGTCCTCGTCGCGAAAGTTGTACAGGACGGGGATGTCGTACTGTTGGAAAATGGGCACAAAGCCGTTCAGGTCCTCCCCCTTGAAGGCATCGATGACCACGGTCTGGTTCTGCACGCAGACCAGGTCGTCGTAGCCGGCCCCGCGGAGGGCGCGGATGGTGCCCTCCAACTGCCAGGGGGTGGTGTTGGCCGAGGGCATGGGAAAGTGCCAGGAAATATTGTCCTTGAGGATGGTGGTGACGCCGGGCTCCAGGGCCTGGGAAGCGCCGGCCAGTTCAAACAGCCGGGCATAGTCCTCGAGCACGGTTTCCGGTCGCGTGCGCAGTGCGGCGACTCGAGCTTTCATGGTAACCTCCTACAAAACTTGCTTTCGTTGGCCTTATTGTACTCGATGCTGCCCGTCCTGGCAAGCACCTGGGTAACAGGCCTAGTGACAGCGGTAAAGCACCCCCAATTTGGCCGTCTCTGCAGGGCGACGCATGCGTCGCCCCTACGAGGACAAATCCCTGAACGAAGCATGCGTTATCGCTAACACGGCTAGGTGTCATAGTCGTTTGGTCATAAAGTAGCGCTGCTGCCCCGGCGGAAAATCCTCCAGTGTGCCCAGGATCTGGTAGCCGCAAGTTTTGTAAAAGTCCGGCGCCTGGAAACTAAAGGTATCCAGGTAGGCCTGCTTGGCCCCGTGTTCCCGCGCTTTTTCTTCGACCAGTGCCAACAGGCGCTGCCCGTAGCCGTGGCCGCGCAGATCCTCCTGGACCCACAGCAGGTCCACGTGCAGCCAACCCCAATAGACTTCGCCGATCACGCCCCCCACGATACTCTCGTCGGGGGCGTACAGGGCGTAACATAAGCGTTCAAACCCACTGTCGCCTGTCTGTTGGATATTGTACTCTTGAAGGCCCCGACCGATGATCCCCCAGGCGGATTCCTCGGGCTTTTCGACGTAGGCGATTTGGTATTCTTGGTCCATTGTGCCTCTCCGGTGTAATTCTTGCGAACTGGGCAAGGATTTTAACCACAAAGGACACAAAGGGACGAAGGAAAGAGGCTTGGGGTCCTTTGTGCCCTTTGTGGTTTTGCTTTTTGGGGTCGAGGTAAGGCCAAGTTGGTTTTTACTCCTCTAACAACTCTCGTGCTTTCCCCACGATCGCTTCCACGGTGAGGCCGTATTTTTCGTACAGCACGGGCCCCGGGGCGCTGGCGCCAAAGCGGTCCACGCCGATGGGGATGCCTTCCAGTCCAACGTAATGCTCCCAGCCCAGGGTGCGGCCGGCCTCGACGGCCACGCGCGCCCGCACCGTGGGCGGCAGTACGTCCCGGCGATAGTCGGCCGGCTGCTGGTCGAACAGCTCCCAACTGGGCAGGGAGACGACCCGCACCGCGATCCCCTTGGCGGCCAACTGTTCGCCGGCGGCCAGGGCCAGGGGCGCCTCGGAGCCCGTTCCGATCAAGAGCAGCTCCGGCTCGTCCGTCGTGGACTCCCAGAGTACGTAGGCGCCGCGCTGCAGGCCGGCGGCCGGCGCGCAGTGGGAGCGGTCCAGCAGCGGCAGCTTTTGCCGACTAAAGACCAGGGCCGTGGGGCCGTCTGTCCGGCGCAGGGCGGCCCGCCAGGCCTCGACGGTCTCGTTGTGGTCGGCCGGCCGGATGACGGTCAGGTTGGGCACGGCCCGCAGGTTCATCAACTGCTCGACCGGTTGGTGGGTGGGGCCGTCCTCGCCCAGGCCGATGCTGTCGTGGGTAAAGACGTAGACGACCGGCAGCCCCATCAGCGCGGCCAGCCGCATGGGCGGCCGCATATAGTCGGAAAAGACCAGAAAGGTGGCCGTGTAGGCGCGCAGCCCGCCGTGCAGGGCCAGGCCGCCGGCGATGGCGCCCATGGCGTGCTCGCGGACGCCAAAGTGCAGGTTGCGCCCCTGGTAGCCCCAGGCCTCCCCCACGGCGCCCTGCACCGGCTCGGCGGGCGCCGGCGGCGCCTGCAGGTCGCCAAAGTCCTTGAGCCAGGTATAGGTGGAGGGGTTCAGGTCGGCCGAGCCGCCCACCAGTTCGGGCAGCACGGGGGCCAGGGCCTGCAGCACGGCTTCGGAGGCCTTGCGCGTGGGTAGGGGGTCGGCCTGGTCAAAGTGGGGCAGGGCCGCCTCCCAGTCCGGGGGCAGGGTGCCCGCCAGGCGCCGCTCCAATTCGGCGGCCGGCTCGGGGTAGGCTTTGGCGTAGGCGGCACGGGCCGCTTCCCAGCGCTGCTGTCGCTCCTGTCCCTGGGCCAGGGCCTGTCGCAGGTGCGCCGCCACCTCCGGGGGGACGTAGAACTCGCGCTCGGCCGGCCAGCCCAGGTGCTGCTTGCTCTCCCGCAGTTCCTGCGGGCCCAGCGGCGCTCCGTGGGCGTGGTAGGAGCCCTGCTTGTGCGGCGCGCCGTAGCCGATGTGGGTGCGGACCATGAGCAGGGAGGGTTGGCCGGCCTCTTTTTTGGCCAGGGCCAGGGCGGCGTCGACCGCGGCGGTGTCGTTGCCGTCCTCGACCCGCAGCACCTGCCAGTCCTGGGCGCGAAAGCGGGCGGCCACGTCCTCGCTAAAGCTCAGGGCCGTGCCGCCGGCCAGGCTGATCTGGTTGTCGTCATAGAGGACGACCAGTTTGCCCAACTGCAGGTGGCCGGCCAGGGCGCAGGCCTCTGCGGCGACGCCCTCCATGAGGTCGCCGTCGCTGGCCAGGACGTAGGTGTGATGGTCGATGGGAGTGTGCCCGGGCCGGTTAAAGGTGGCGGCCAGGTGGGCCTCGGCGATGGCCAGGCCTACGGCGTGGGCCAATCCCTGGCCCAGGGGCCCCGTGGTGGCCTCGACGCCGGGGGTGTGGCCGGCCTCGGGATGGCCCGGCGTGCGGCTGCCCCACTGCCGAAAGCGCTGGATTTCCTCCAGCGGCAGGTCATAGCCCGTCAGGTGCAATAGGGCGTACAGCAGCATGGAACCGTGGCCGGCCGAGAGCACAAAGCGGTCGCGGTCCGGCCAGTTCGGGTCGGCCGGATTGTGCCGCAGGTGCCGGGTCCAGAGGACGTAAGCCATGGCCGCCGCCCCCATGGGCAGGCCGGGATGCCCCGAGTTGGCCTTTTGTATGGCGTCGGCGGCCAGGAAGCGGATGGCGTTGATGGATTGTCGTTCTAGTTGGGACAAGGGTTTGGCTCCTTCAACTGGGCTCCTTTCAAAAAGCGCTTTCCGAAGGGTCGTGGGGGTATTATAGCATCAATGGCAGGGCGAGGCAAGGTTGGATTTTCCAGATCGGCGGGGGTGGGGAGAGGCCCATCCGCGCCGGCGCCCCCCAGTCTATTTTTTTGGACCCAAAAAGCCCACTTTTGGTTGAACAGTCACTTTTCTCCCTCTCCTTGACTCCATGCCCTGATTATGCTATATTGTTACTGAAGCGGCGATGTATTCATTATAGGACATCTGTTGCCTTGGCAAGTGCATCAATCCTGGACGAAAGGATTGCTTAATATACTTGTGAAGGATTAGGAGGAAGAACGTGCGGCGGCACAAGGTGTCGTTCGCCGAAGCCGCCACGGTGTTTGTGGACCCCTTGAGCGTGACGGTGGCCGATCCGGACCATTCGACAGAAGAGCACCGTCTCCTGATCGTTGGGCAATCCTTTCGTGGCCGTTTATTGATCGTGTCTTTCGCGGAACGTGGGGACCGCTTCGGATTATCAGCGTGCGAGAACTGACCCGCGCAGAGCGAAGAGCCTATGAAGAAGAAACTCGCGAGTGAAATGGACGATGAGCTGCGCCCGGAATATGATATGCGTGAACTGCTCCAAGGCGGCGTGCGAGGCAAGTACGTAGACCGCTATCGGGCAGGCACCAACCTGGTGTTGCTCGACCCCGATGTGGCCCAGGCCTTTCCCGATGAAACGGCCGTCAATGAAGCACTCCGGCTGGTGATGCGCCTGACGGAGATTCAACGGGGGCCCACGGAGACGGTGGTAGACGCTGGGCGGCGAGCGGCTGGCTAACCCGCGCGTTCAGCGGACGCGGCTGGCACTTTGCCAGGAGCAACCGCGCGTAGAGCACAAACGCCGGGTCAGGCGGGGGAAAGATCAATCAACCGACTCGCCGCGCCGCTGACGCGCAGGCCGTTGGGCCGCAGGGGAAAAGAAAACGGCGCGATGTAATATAATAGGAGCATGATGGAGAACCTGTTTGTGGGCGCAGTGCTGTTTGAGGTCGGAACGCCTCTTGGTTTCCGGGTTCGCGTGACCCGCGCTTACTGGGAGTTGATTACCACCGTCAAGCATCCCGTTATGGCTGGGCGAGAGGCAGCGGTGCAGGAAGTGCTAGAACAACCGGATGAAATCCGGCAGAGCCGCTACCGGGCTATGGGGCAGCGGTGGTTCTGTGCCGTAGCCAAGCGATTGAATAGCGATGGCTTCTTGATTACGGCCTACCCGACAGATGCCATCAAGGAAGGTACACGTATATGGCCGAGGTAAAGGTATTCTACGATCGTGTTGGCAATACGCTCACCGTCTGGTTTGGTGATCCGCACGATGAGCATATCTGCGAGGAAACTGGGGACGAGGTCATCTTGATCAAAGACCAATCTGGGCGGGTCATTGGCTTCGAACGGTTGAATTTCTCTATCGCTGCATTAGAACCGCTGCGGGTCGCTTTCGAGACGGTAGCTGTCTGAGCACCCTGCGGCCCAACAAGCGCGTCCAGCGGACGCGACTATCGTTGTGCTAGAAACAACCGCTGGTGGAGGAGTCTATGCCCGACATAATTACGGAAGCCTTGCTTGAGGTGCATTTTCATCGGGCTATAGTAGAACATTTCTCCGAAGTTTACGGCGCCAATTTTCTGCGGTTATTAAAACCATCACCGCAAAAGGAAGTATGGGTTGGTTTTGATCAAGGGTGGATCCGCACCACACTAACGACCGAGCAATTCCTTGCAGAACTCTCACAGGCAATACAATCTTCAGCCCAAAATATGGCAAATTTTTATCTCGGTTATTTCTTGCAATTCAAAACTGTGCGCAAGATCACACGAAAAAGTAAATTGATGCCTGAAGGTAACTGCTCAGCCCGCATCCGCTGAAACCGCTTGCCATCCACGAATGTAACACAAATACACG
>JAFGKG010000046.1 GCA_016928715.1 Chloroflexia bacterium | reverse complement strand
CCCTGCAGCACCACCTTCTGCGGGGCGCCGGCCGGGTGCTGGATGATGTAAAGGCGCTGGTCCAACTGCAGGCTCTTGGCCACGAGCGGCAGGGGCGCCAGTCCCAGATCCTGGACGGGATTGCCGGCCAGGCGCAGCAGGGCATAGTCCAGCTCTTGGACGTCGCTGTGCTGCAGGATTTCCTGCACGGCATAGGCCTGGCCGGGCTGGAGCTGGCCGGCCTCGTCCAGGCGAAAGCCAAAGCGAGCCTGGGCCCGCTCGGCCACGACAGCGGAGGGCACGACGTGGTGGTTGGTCAGGACCAGGCCTGGGGCGACCAAAAAGCCCGTGCCCAGGTCGGCGCCGTTCTTTCCCTCGATCAGGCAGACGGCCTGGGCGACGCGGGCGCCCTTTTCCAAAAAGACGGCCTCCAGAAAGGGCACGTCATCCCGCCAGATCTTTTCCAGGGCGGCGGCAGCGGTGGGCCCTCGCCAGGGAAACTCGGGGCCGGCGGGGGTCCAATTCAGGCCGATCGAGGTGTCGGGCGGCGGCGCCTGGAACAGGGGGTAGTGTTCCTCGAGTTCCCGCAGGTATTCCAGGTCCGTGACTAACTCGTAGCGATCGATGAGGTAGGCCAGAAAGAGCTGGCCCTCGCGGTGGGGGGTCTCTTGCAGCAGGTATTCCACCAGCGCGCCCAGGGCGCGGTGGGTGGGGCGATTGGCCAGGTGGCCGAGGCCCTCCAGGCTAGAGATGACGTTGGCCGCGTCGATGGTGGGCGTGCCGGAGAGGGGGTGGCCGGCGATCCATTTGCTGGGCAGGCCGGCGGCCAGGAGCACGCCGCGCACCCCGGGCACCCCGCCGAGGGCCCAGGCCGGCAGTTCGATCAACTCGTCGATCAGGCGTCTGCGGTCGGTGGGGGTGAGGGGAATAGAGGTCATTGCTGCTCCTGTTATGGTTTCTGGGAGGCTTTGGCCGGATCGAGCCAGGCCGGATCGCTGGTCAGGTGGTACTCCCGTATCAGGCGGGATAGAAAACCTCGGCTCTCCACGTCGGGGCCAATCTCGTAAAGAGCTTTAACCAATAAACCCAAGGCGCACCACGGGACATCATCCGACAGGACTGCCGTACCGATCTCCTTAAGATTCTGGATAACCCGCGCAGCTGTAGCTCGTGGGGGGCCCCCCAATTGCCACTCCTGCAGGTAACGATCCGGTAAACCGGCATCCAAGAGAAAGCCATAACGATCCTCATATCCCCTAGTCTTCCAGCCTGGAGCATTGGCCAATCGCCCAATCAGGGCTTCCCGATCGGCTGGGGATAGGAGGAATTCCTCGGTAAGCGGCTCTCCTAAAACCTTGGCAAACCCTTTGGCCAGTTTTTGCGTGAGCTGCCTGCCCTCTACGAGGGTCAGCGGACTCGTATAGGTGAGACAAGAACGTCCCCGCAGATCAAAGGGCACATCCTGCTCATCCCTCGCCAACAGCACCACATCCTTTTTCAAGCCGTGGGCAATACCGAGCAGGTAGAACACGTCTGGATCCCGCCCGCTCAAATCGGCCACCACGAGGCGGGCCCGGTTCAAGTAGGCCCAGATTTCGTCCATGATATTGTTAGCACTGTAACCGCTCGCGGCGCATTCGCAGCGTAGGTTGTGCTTTTTAGCCGCCTCTTGGATAACAAGTTCATAGATTTCCTCCCCAGCCTTATCCTCTCCATTCTTGCTTTGTGGCATGAGACAAAAACACAAGGAAGGATCGGACTCGTACTTCTTTAGAGGATAAAGAGGGACAAAGCCATACTCTTCCGCCGCCAACTCCTGGACTGGCTTTTTCAGCGCCTGGCGCAATTTCGGCGCCCCAGCGTACGTATCTTGGTAGACAATACAGCGCACTTGCTTCAGCTTAGGCGGAACGTCCTCCAAATTTTGCGTAATCAATACAACCGGCTGCCCTACTGCATGAGCCAGGCCCACTTCATAAAACACATTCGCATTTCGTCCACTAAAGTCGGCGACCAGAAACTTGGCCTCCAATATACTCTTTTCAATATCGTCCATAATCCAACGCGGCTCGAAAAAATCGTCCGCCCGCAGGCAGGCCAAGTTGTTCCGCTCCACCTCTACCTTGATCAAGCCCTGATAAATCTGGTCGTACTTTTCGTCAAAGGGCATCAAGACAAATACATAGGACTGCCGACGTGCTTCGGCTTCCGCGGCAGCCTCTCGGACAATATTGCGAAATTCTACCAGGTCAAACTTCTGCCCTCCCAGAGGAGTCTTTTCCAAATATTTGTAGGCAAATAAATCCCGCAAGGCTTTTATCGCCCTGTCTACGGACGAATAACCCGTAAGTACAATGGTTTTTGTATACAGGCCCATCTGGTTGAGCTCAAAAACCAGATCCAATCCCTGTTCGTTCCTGGGATCAGCATCCTCCAAACGGATATCGACGACGGCTACGTGAAAAGGAGGATCCTGCCCTTTTAGAGCGGCCAGGGCCTCGGAATAATCCTTGGCCGTGGTCACCACGTACTCATCTTCCAACAGCCCCTCCAGAACCTCTCGCCAGTTCTGGTGGTCATCCACAATGAGCACAAAGCGTTCATCCATATTGTTACCCACTCCGCTCATGCCACCTGATCAAACAAAAAATATTCGTGTTCGGCAAGGCCGTCTCAGGCCAACAGGGCCTCGCAGCCCGCCACATTCTGTACTCCCTCGGCCCGCCGGATGGCCTCCTGGAACTGTTCCGGCTTGAACTGACCCTTCATTAGAAAATCCAGCACCCGGTAGCGGGCAAAGGCGTCCCGCACCCGCTCCGAGGTGTCCCAGCCGCTGACCACGATTAGCTCCGCTTCCTGGGTCAGGCGGCGAATTTCGCCCAGCAGTTCCATCCCCTCCTGCGGGGAAAGCGGCCCCAATTTCAGGTCGACCACCATGAGGTCATAGTTGTCGTCCTCGATCCTGGCGATGGCCTCCTCAAAGCGGGAGGCCACGTCGACGACGTAATCGCTCTTCTGGAGGATTCCGACCAAGGTCTCCTGCCAGTTGGACTCGTCCTCGATGACGAGCGCCCGGCGCGGCGCCTGCGGGCGCTCCAGTCGCCGCTTAAAAGCGGCGACTCCCCGACGCACAGCCCTGCGAAAGTCAGCCAGGCTAAAGGCCTTACCTCCCTCAGGATATTTCAGCACGTAATCCAACGCCTGTAGATCCTGCAGGGCGCATTTGGTGGTCCGGATCGTCGGATAGCCCGTTACAATAATCACGCTGGTCGGCGACGAAAGTTCGCGCAGCTTGGCCAGCAGGGCCAGCCCCTCCTCGTTTTGAGGATCCTGATCCTCGAGCCGGATATCGACAATGGCCACGGCGAAAGGCGTTTTGCGTTCGAGCACCGCCTGCAAGGCTTCCCGATAACTGCCCGCGCTGGTCACCTGGTAATCGTCCTCCAGCAGGGTGCAGAACACCTCGCGCCAATTGGGTTGATCGTCGACGACGAGTATCGCCAGTTCTTGCTCTTGCATCGCTTCCTCCTACGCCCCCTGATTTTGCGCCAGGGGGATCTTGATGGTAAAGGTTGAACCTTTGCCAAGTTCGCTCTGCACTTCTATGGTGCCGCCGAGTCCGCGGATAAAGGCGCGATCGCGCCAGAGGCCAAACCCCAGGCCGCCTTTTTTTGTCGTATAAAACAGATCGAAAATGTGAGGCAAAACCTCATCAGCCATCCCACTGCCGTTATCCGAAACTGCGATCTCTATGCTGGGCTGGTAACGATATTGGGCCTCTCTAATTTGCACCGTCACCTTACCTTCCCCCGCAATGGCCTGGACCCCATTGCGGATGATACTGACCAATGTGTCCCGAAGGCGATTCCTCTCCACGTGCAGCTTGGGCAAATCCGGCACCGAGGAAATCCGTATGGCAACTTTGTCCCCTACTTTCGTCTCAGAGGAAGTCACTTCATCAATGGCCACTTGGGCCAGCTTTTCAATATCTACGTCTTCCGGGGCCCGGGCTTCCGTGGACTGGCGTATCTCCTGGGCGGCCTGGAGAAGCTGCTGCGCGTCCCGGGAAATGCCCTCCAAGACACCTATTGCCTTGGCCTCCCTGGGGCTGCTGGGGTCCAGATTTTCCTTGGCCGCCTCCACACGGACGGGGATGGTCCCGGCCAGATTGTTCATGCGGTGGGCAAACTCGGCCGAGACGTGCCCGATGACGGCCAGCTTCTCCGCCTCGGAGGCGCGCTCGCGCTCCTCCTGCAAAGCCTGGGTGCGTTCACGGACCTGTTGATCCATATCTGTATAGAGCCTGGCATTTACAATGGCCACAGCAGCTTGATTGCCCAACAGGCCGGCCAATTGCTTTTCCTGTTCAGAGAAGCGATGGGTCGCCAAAAAATTGACAAAAAGCACGCCGACCGTCCTACCCTGGTATACGAGTGGCACCCCGGCAAAGGACTTGACCTGGTATTTCTCAATGAACACCTGGTCGGTCCAGTCATGCTGGGCTGCATCCTCAGCAAAATCCAGTTGTTGGGTTTGGGCGACGTGTGCGGCGTGCCCGCTGGGCTCGGGGATCGACGGCGGAACGTTGATCGTGCCCGCACGAATCCCGCCCTCCTCAAAATGACCCAAATCGGCATTGTAAACGAGCAGTGTGGAGAAATCCGCCCCCAACACCTTATTGGCATTTTCCGCAATGGACCGCAGCACCGCATTTAAATCAAGCTCCGAAGTAATGTTGAGGGCAATATCGTACAACGCTTCCAGTTGCCGTCCCCAGAGAATTTGCTGTTCAAAAAAACGGGTATTTTGAATCGCCACGGCCGCCTGGCCGGCAATCAGGGTGAGCACCTGCTGGTCTTGCTCATCATAGACGAAATCGTCCGTTTTATGGTAGGTCGCGATCACGCCCAGGATCTGCTGCCCTCCAATCAAGGGCACCCCCACCCAGGAGGCAAAGGGCTGTTCGATGTATTCCCCTCGGCCTGCCTGCGCGTACCAGGCTACCGATTCCTCCTCCGTGAGGATCAAGAGGGGCTGGCGGTGGAGGATAATCCACTCGGTGCGGCCCTCCCCCTTTTCGGCAAATTGGCGGGAGGGGGTGTGGGCGGGTTCTCCATCAATGTACATGAGGGGGAAATCAATCCGCTCCGCATCCGCATCGTACAGGGCGATGTACATATTGTCCGTGTGCATCACCTTGCTGGCGTGCTCGTAGATGAGTTCCAGGATTTTAGATTCGCTTTCGATTGCCGCGGTCAGGGCCCGCCCCATCTCTTCCACCGCGCTGAGGTTTTCGATCCGGCGCTCCAATTGCTCCCGCTGGCGCACGATCTCGATGGCCTGGGCGGCCTGGCGGGCCACGGTGGTCAGGACCCGCAGGCCGCTGTCGCCAAAGGCGCGCGGCTTTTGCCAGTGCTCGGCCACCAGGACGCCGATCACCTCGTCCTCAAAGATCATCGGTGCGCCGATCCAGGAGCGGGGCAATTTCCCGTCTGGCCAGTAGGAAAGCCCCTTTTCGGCCAACTCCTCCGGCAAATCCCGCTCAAACAGGAGCACAGACTCCTGAGCGATAGCACAATCCGGCAGCAGAGTTGCCCCATGATAGGGCCGCGGTTGATTGAAAAGGAATGGCCCGGCTACCTTACCGGCCTGGTCTGCGGGCAGGTAAAAGTCGATTTTTTCCCTCACCGGATCGTACAGTGCCGCGTAAAAGCGTTCCGGCTGCAGCAGCTGCCGCACTTTTTCCCCCACCGACTCGAGGATGCGCTCCACTCGTTCAGACATTATCTGCTCCTAACCTGCTGTAACATGACCCGGTAAAACGGGCCAGCAGCCAAGCTTTTCACCTAATATACGGCCACGTATATCGGTCCAATCCCATTTCCCGGCCGCCGGCCTCAATGGCTGCCCACCAGGGCCCGCCGCCAGCGGACGTAGGCCCTTTGGTAGTCCTGGCGGCTGTACTGCACCCGCCGCCGCTGCAGCATCACTTCCTGCAGCGACACGGGGACGCCGTAATGCTTTTCCAGCTCCAACATCTCCTCGCCGCTGAGGTAGCGGCGCTCCCGCCGCCGCAGCATCCGCTCCAGGCACCGCCGGCCGGCCCGCAGCGTTTCCTCAAAACGCTGCCGCTCCTGCTCCAGATCCTGCAGGACGCCTTCCCGGACCGAGAGCACCGGCGCATGGCGCGCCGCACAGAGCGCGCCGGCCAACTCTACCAGAGAGGGTACCCACTCCTCCCCAGAAAGCCCCAAAAGCTTCTCGCAGGTCAACATCCCCCGCACCAATTTGCGCATCAGGCGGGCCCGCCCGCCCTTGCCCGGCGAGGATGCCCCATCGGCCTTTAGGAACAGCAGTGCCCTCACATGGTCGGCCAAGACCCGCTCGCAGCGCCGGCATTCCTCCGCCGGCACGGCCGGCGAGACCAGCCGGTTGTGCACGTGGTCCACCAGCGGCCGGATGCTGTCGATGTCAAAAACCGAATCCACGCCCTGCAGCAGCAGCGCCACCCGCTCGGTGCCAATGACGGTCTCGGTAAAGGGCTCCTCCAGGGGCCGGACCACCCCGCTGGCATCGTCAATGTGCCAGGTGATAAAGAGCGTGTTCAAAAACTCGACGAACCTGCCGCAGCCGCAGCCAGGCCGGCAGCCTGGCCCACAGCTCCGCTGCGGGCCCCGGTCAAAAAAGACCTCCGTGTTTGGCCCGCACTTGGGTACGTGCTCCTCGCCCACCACACTGGCCCCCTGCTTCCAAAAGTTCTCCTCCGCGCCGAGGCCCACGATCCTCCGGGGGTCCAGGCCGACGGACTGCCAGGCCTGTTGGGTCTCCACGTCGGCCGGGAAGGGATGCCCGGCCACCTCGCCCCCGGCAAAATAGGTCACCCACAAAGTCTCGGGGCAAAGCGCATAGACCTGCGTCAACAGGGACCAAATTCGGGCAATGCGCTCCCGCTTGTCCACCGGCCCAAAGGCAAAGGCGCCAGGCATCTGGAACAGGCTCAGGTGGGTATCGGAGCGGCCCACTTTGTCCAGATCGAAATAGCGAAAACAGTTCTGCAGCAGAGCGTAGCGATCCCCGGTTCTTCCACCCTGACACGAGGCCGAGGTCTCGACCTGCACCAGGCCCGCACTCATGACAAAGGACATGGGCACGGACGGGTCCAACAGAGAACTGCCGGGAATTGCCTCGTACCCGCCCTTTTGATAATAGCTCAAAAACCGCCGGCCGATCTCTTCCGTAGAGAATGCCTGCTTGGGCAAGATCACTGCAATTTCTCTCCTTTCCTAAAGCCTACCAGGCTTTTTCAAGCTTGTGAGCAAGCCACAAGCCGCGCTATTTTATATTTCCCTCAAGCACCTCAACCAGAACCCGGTTACAAAGCACCACTCCCCAACTCCTCTGCCAGTTCCCGCAGCTTGTCCAACTCACGCACACGCTGGCGCTCCTCGCTAAAGAGGCGGATATTCTCCAGGGCGATCGCCGCCTGGCCGGCCATCAAGCTCAACACCAACTCGTCGTCCTCGTCATAGACATCGTCCGCGGTTTCGTGGTACACGGCAATGACGCCCAGCACCTTGTCCCCGATCGCCATGGGCACCCCCAGCCAGGAGGCGAAGGGCTGTTGGATATACTCCTTCCGCCCCGGCTCTTGGTACCACTGCTCAGATTCCTCCCGGGTGCGAATGAGGAGCGGCTCCCGGTGCTCGATGATCCACTCGGTGCGGCCACCACCGCGCGAACGCGGCGGGACAGGTTTGGACTCCTTCCCCACGTACATCAGCGGAAAGCGCACCGTGTCGCTCTCCTGCTCGTAGAGGGCGATGTACATATTGTCCGTGTGCATAACCTCGCCGGCCTGCTCATAGATCTCGTCGAGGATATCGGCTTCGCCGAGGTCAATCGCCGAGGTCAGATCCCGCGCCACCCGTTCCACCGCCCGCAGATTTTTGACCAGGCGAGCGTTCCGGATGGCGATGGCGGCCTGGTCGGCAAAGCTGTCCAGCAGTTTCTCGTGCTCACCGCCAAAGGCGCCGAGCCGGTCGCTCTCGACGTTAAGGGTGCCCATGACAGCGTCATGGTACACCAGCGGCACCGTCAATGAGGACTTGGCCGCCCGATAGATAGGGAAAAAAGCCTCCTCCTTGCTGACGTCGGGGCAATTGTGGGGCTCACCGCTCTGCGCTACCTGCGCGTTAATGCTGGTGACGCCGGCCTTTAATCGGCCCTGTTCCCTGGCCCGATCGCTGTCCGGCCCCCAAGCCGCCTCCAGGATCAGGTCGCCCGTAGCGGGCTCTTTGAGCCACAGCTCGCCATACTCGCCGGGCATCACCTCGACCGCCTTTTGCACCACCAATTGCAGGATCTCACCGTGCTCTTGCTCTACGACGGCGTCATTGATCGCCTGCAGTGCCGCCATATCCCGCACCCGCTCCCGGTACAGGTGTGCCATCTCGGCGTACAGGCGCGCTGTCTGGATGGCGATCGCCGCCTGGTCGGCAAAAAGTTCCAGGATGCGCCGATCACTGGGGGAGAAGGCGCGCTGCACAAAGGAATTCAAGTACAACACGCCCAAGGTCTTGGCCTCATACAAAAGAGGCAGGTAGGCAAATGAGCGCACCTTTAACGCTACTACTTGTTCACGAACGGGTCGCCGATCAGAGGCGAGTGTCGCAGCAGTATCCTCTACATAATACGGCTGTTGCATTTGCACAATATGGCGACTAATACCATCAGGACGCGGCGAGAGGGTCGCCAAATTAGGATCGCCTGTATAAGCCAATCTTGTAAATACGTCCAACTCTTGATCATACAGCATAATATCGCAATGAGCATTCTGAAAAATAGTACTGAGGCTGTCCGTAATGGATTGCCCCACTTGCTTTAGATCAAAGATACTAGAGGAGATTTCTGTCGTGACCTGCTGCAGTCGCTCCAATCGAGAGGTGTACTCTTCCTTCTCCGCATACAATTCGGCGTTCCGAATGGCAATCGCCGCCTGATCCCCCAATGACTGCAGTAGTTCCTGCTGCTCCACCGTAAAAGCATCGAGACGCGTGCTTTCCACATGCAGGGTTCCGATCAAATCGGCCCCAAACAACAGGGGAACGGTAAGATTGGATTCAATGTCGTCAAACCAGGAGTGGTAATACTCATCCTCGCGCACGTTGTTGCTCAGGTAGGGTTTTCGACGCAATGCGACGCAGCCATTGATGCTGCTTTCGTCCAGCGGCAGGGTCTCCTCCAGCGGGTCCCGGCCAAATACGGCCCCAATACGTAGACATTGGTGCTCGCTGTCCAACTTCCACAGCGTACCATAGGTGCCATCGGTCAACTCGGTGGCCTTTTGGGCAATCAGCGCAAAGATTTCTTCCAGTTCCTTGCTGCTAATGGCACTGTTGATCTCTTGCAAAGCGGCAATATCCTGTACCCGGCGGCTGTAACGGCGGGCCTTGTCGATGGCCAGCGCAGCCTGCTCGGCCAGCATGGTCAGCATCTCTTTTTCCTGCTCGCTGAAAAGATGGAGCCGAAAGCTGTTCAGGAAAAGCACCCCAATTACGTCATCGCCCAACTTGAGGGGAACGCCAATGTTGGAAATCACGTCCTTTTCCGTCATCCGCCCGGCCAGTTCGAACTTGGAGACGTCCGTGACCTCGAGGATTTTACCGCTGGTATATATGTTCCGGGTCAAGCCGGTCCCCTGGGCAAAACGCGCCGGCGGATGGTCAAAGCCCTCCGGATACTCGTAGGAACGGAGGATGTCGGTCCCGGCCTCATTGATCAGGTGGATCACGCCCGTATCCGTGCCGGTCAGGGACAACGCTCCCCGCACGATCAGCCGCATCGTCTCCGCGACATCCAGCGTCGCGCTGATCTGCGAACTCGCCTCCTGCAGCAGCTTGAGGATCTCGGCCCGTTGGCGCGTCTGCTCCAACAGGTTGGTCTTGTGGATGGCGATGGCGGCCTGGTAACCAAAGGCGACCAGCAGATCGCGGCAGGACTCGTCGTAATAGCCTGACTGATCGTGATCGAGCGTCAAGAGGCCGATCACGTCCTCCGCATAGACCAGGGGCAGCCCGACCCAGGAGCGGACGTCCTCTGTTTCGGGCAGGACTTCCCAGTCCTCGTCCAGGGTCGGATCCGGTAGAATCAAGGGCCGTCCGCTTGCCACAATGCGCTGGACCAGTTTGTCCTCCGAGATCGGCCGCAGCAGCCACTGGGCAACCTCCTCCGGGGGATAGCCGCGATGATCGACCAGGCTGCGTTCATTGCCCTGGACGAGCTGCATGGAGGCCTTTTTGTAGCCGACGACGGCGGCCAGCCCGTCCAGAATACGCCCGGTCACCTCGTTCAGACTGCGCGCATCGCTGATCGCTGCCGCAACCTCCCGCAGGGTGTCCGCCTGATGCCGCAGGGCCTGCTCCCGCTCCAACTGGCGGGCGTTCTGGATGGCAAAAGCAGCCTGGCTGGCCACCGTCTCCAGCAGGCTTTGGGTCTCGGAGGTAAATGCGCCTGGTTCTGGGCTCTGCACATTGAGCACTCCCAGCACCTCGCCCCCCACCAACATGGGCACCCCCAGCCAGGAGCGCTGCCGCTCGGTGATAATGTCCGTTTCCACGGCCAACTCGTCTTGCTGCTGATCCCAATCCTCGATGAGCAGCGATTCTTTCCGCTGGACTACCCAAGCGGTCAAACCAGATACCGGGCAGGAAAACATTTCTAGGGGCTCGTTGTTATACATCCAAATCTTGAAATCGAGGATTTGCTCCTCCGCATTGTACAGGCAGAGGAAAAAGTTGGTGGTGTCCATCAGTTGGGAGGTCTTGTCATAGACCAGTCGGGCGATCCCCTCCACCCCCAGCGAGCTGGCGGCCCGACCGATCTCCCTAAGGATCTCCAACTCTTCCATCCGCTGGATCACCATCCCGGCCTGGCCGGAAAAGGTGCGCAGGACAGCAATCTCCCACTGGCTGAAGGATTCCCGTTTGGCGGTGCTGTAAATACTCAAGGCGCCAATAGCCCGCCGCCCACCGGCGAATAGGGGCACCGAAAGCATGGACTGCCAACCTTCGTCCAAAGCCACATCCTTGCGCCGAAAGTCACGCTCGGACTGAATATCGGGGACCTGGATGATCCTGCGCTCTCGCATGGCCCGCCCGGTCACACTGCCGGCCAAATCGATCTCGGCACTGCCGGACTCTTGGCGCATACCGTCCGCAGCCACAATGCTGGCACGCTCTCCATCCTGATCCACGCGCCAGAGCACCACCGGGCAGCGAGTCAGCCGATGGACAACCTGGACGATCTTTTGGTTCAGATCGCGGCCCTGACCCAAGGCCGCCTGGGCGACCTTTTCCAGGCCCTCCAAAAGCTCGGCCCGCTCAATGGCCACCGCCACCTGGCTGGCCATGTTGACCAGGATCGTCGCATCTTCTTCTGAGAACCTGTTCGGCGCCGGGTAGTCCACGTTAATCACGCCCAACACCGTCCCGTGTGAGATAATGGGCGCCGCTATGAGCGAACCAATGGGCTCTCCCGCCAGAATAGAGGTAAACTTTTTATCCGTACTGGTGTCTTGACAGAGATAGGGTCGCTCGTTGCGCACAACCCAGCCAGCAATGCCCTCGTCAGGATCACCCGGCTTGAATGTGCGATCCCGTTTTTCGGGGGGATGGGGTCCCCTAAAACGCGCGCGAAAGTGCAGCCCTCCATCCTCCTCCAACAACATCAGGGAGCCATCACCAGCCCCCACGAGACCGATCGCCCGATCAAGGATGCGCTTCAATACCTCCTGCAAGCCCATCGCGGCGTCTACATCCTGCTGCGTCTCTCGCAGCCAACTAAAGTAGCGCAGCGCACTCTCAGCTTCCCGCTGTTTGCGCAAACTCTCCATCAGATAGCGCAGCACCACCGCCAGAACCAGGAGAAAGAGCAGATTGGTCAGCCAGAGCGCCCAATCCAAAGCGGTTAATTCGCCAACGGCCAAAAAGGAGGCAAGAAAATACAGCAGGACGACCTCAGCATAGACAATCCACGATTCGCGCCAGGAGAAATAAAGGGCCGAAGCGAACAGTCCCCACAGGTAAACAAACCAAAAATAACTGCCGGCCCCACCACTCAACAGGATCAGGGCACTGCCAAAGAACAACATGATCTGTAGGCGCACCATGCGGAAAAAATCCGTCTCATAGATCTGGGGCCTCTTTTTGGAGAGCCAGAGAAGCAAGCCCTGATAGAGCAGAGCAATGCCTACCCACCCGTAAACCGCGGGATCCCCTCTTTTGAACCCGGTGGATATCAGGTGAATGATGGCCACAAAAAGCACGAACAACCAGCCAAAATAATCCACCACCAGGCGAACCAGCCGCCACTCCAATCCCTCTTCCGCCGGGCTGAGTTGATTGAAAATTGCCACAGCCCCGGTGCCGCCGCGATCACTGGTCATTGATTCTGCCTCCCCAATTGAGCAAAAAAACAGCCCCGATAAAAAGCGCAGCCGACACCAAAGCGCGAGCGCTTTGTGCGGCTGCTATGCGTGTCCCGTATACACTGACTCTGGCCAGACATTGTCTGTTCCCTTCACGACTCGGACTGCCCGCCCCGAGGCAACCCGTCGCCAAGTCACACTTTTTTTTGCTCAAGCTGCCCGCCCATAGAAAAAGCGCGGCCTTCCAGCATAAAACACCCCTGATTATTATAGCATAGCCAAACCGTCCTGACAAGTATTTTCTCGGGCTAGCCTGAAATCCCCCCCACCCTAACCCCGCAGCGCCTCGCTGCAGACGATCCGGACGACCTCGTCGTTCTCGCCGGCGGCCTCCCGCGCGGCCGATTCGGGCTGGCCCAGCCGAAAGGCCCGATAGATCTCGGCAAGCGCGTCCAGCAGGGGCAGGCCGCGCAGCTTTTCCCGGTGCAGGCGCTTCAGGGCGCTGTCAACGGCCGGCCTCGGGCTGGGCTGGGTGAACACCGCCTCCATCAGCGAGATCTGCCCCCGCAGGTCGGCATCCTCGACCTCGCCAAAGAGCAACTGCAGCTCCCGGCGGACGTACCGCTGCGCCCGCGTCAAAGAGACGGCGTGCTTTTGCTCGGCCCGGCGGGCCTGGACCTCCCGCTCGAACAAACGCCGGGCCCGCATGACCGCCTGGTTGTGGCCCGGCGGCAGCTCCGCCGCCGGGGTGTCCTCGGCGCACTTGAGCAGGTTCAGGATCTGGGAAATGTCCCGGCTGGCGATCTCGCCGTTCTCGTCCAACTGAAAGAGCTGCCGGTAACGGCCGGCCCGACAGAATACGACCGCCCCCTCCTGCCCCAGCCGGCGGCCGCAGCGGACGCCGTCCCGCAGCCCGCTGATCTGCCGGTAGAGTTCGGGCTGGTCCTCCTTGAGCTGGCGCACGATCTCGATGGCCTCGTTCAGATCGACGTATTCGTCGACGTCGTCCTCTTCGTAGCGGCCGATCTGCCCCCGGGTGTAAATGACATACATCGCCTCTTCGTTCAACTGCTCGCCGGGGTCCAGGATGGCCGCGTCCTCGCCGATAGTCTCGTGGATCTCGCGGATGCGCCGCTCCAGTTTCTCCCGCAGGCCCAGGTGCGCCTCCAGCTCGGTCTCGGGCATAAAGTTGTAGGCGTGGAT